>JAHEXV010000046.1 GCA_023251935.1 bacterium
TCCGACGTCTACGCGCCACTTTCCGGCGAGATCATCGCCATCAACGAGAGCGCCGGCGAGCAGCCGGAGCTCGTCAACGAGGACCCCTACGGCCGGGGGTGGCTGGTCCGGGTGAAGCTCTCCGATCCGTCGGAGGTCGGCCAGCTGATGGATGCCGCCGCCTACCGGGAGCTGCTCGAGGACACCTAGCCACGCTCGCCGCCCGCCGGCCGGGCGTCGCCCCGAGCCCTGGCTAGCATCTCTCCGAGTGACGAACGACGAACGACGGCCAACTTGACCCGCTACACGTCCGCGACCGACGCCGACCTCGAGGCGATGCTCGGGGCGATCGGCGTGGGCGCAGTGGATGACCTGTTCGCCGAGATTCCGGCGGACCTGCGTCTCGGCCGGGCGCTCGACCTGCCGGCGGGGCTCTCGGAGACCGAGTGCTTCGACCACCTCGCGTCGCTCGCTGAGCGCAACGCCGACGCCGACGCCGAGCTCTGCTTCCTCGGCGCCGGGATCTACGACCACTACGTGCCGGCGATCGTCGACGCGATCACTCAGCGCTCGGAGTTCCTGACCCCGTACACGCCCTACCAGCCCGAGGTCTCCCAGGGCGGATTGCAGGTGATGTTCGAGTTCCAGACGGCGATCTCGGAGCTGACCGCGCTGCCGGTCTCCAACGCCTCCCTGTACGAGGGGCCCTCCTCGGTGGCCTCGGCCGCCTACCTGGCGATCGGCGCCACCGGCCGAACCCGCCTCGTGGTCTCGCGCGGCCTCCATCCGCACAGCCGCGAGACGCTTCGCACCTACGCGCGGGGCTTCAGCGCCGAGGTGGTCGAGGTCGGGCTCGAGGGCGGGCTGACCGACGTCGCCGAGCTCCGCGACGCCCTCGACTCCGAGGCCGCGGCCGTGTTCGTCGAGAACCCGAACTTCCTCGGCGCAGTCGAGGACCTCCGGGCGTTGGCGTCCGCGGCCACAGAGGCAGGGGCGCTGACGGTCGCCTCGGTCGACCCGCTGACCCTGGGGGTCCTGCGCCCTCCCGGCGATTGCGGGGTCGAGATCGCGGTCGGGGAGGGCCAGCAGCTCGGCGGGCGGCTCGACTTCGGGGGTCCCTCGTTCGGCTTCTTCTGCGCCACCGAGAACCACCTGCGCCGGATGCCCGGCCGGATCGCGGGCGAGACCGTCGACCTCGACGGGCGCCGGGGGTTCGTCCTGGCGCTCCAGACCCGCGAGCAGCACATCCGCCGCGAGCGGGCGACCCACAACATCTGCACCTCGCAGGCGCTCAACGCTCTCGGAGGCATCGTCTACCTGGCCTGGCTCGGCAAGCGCGGGATCGTCGAGCTGGGCGAGCTCCTGGCCCGCCGGATGGCGTACGCGCGCCAGCGGCTGGCCGAGATCGACGGCGTCGAACTGCTCCACGAGGCGCCCGCGGTGCGCGAGTTCGCGGTCCGGCTCGACGCCCCCGTGCCCGCGGTGCTGGACCGGGTGGCCGAGGAGGGGATCGCCGCCGGGTATTGGCTGGGCAGGGAGTACCCCGAATACGACGATGGTCTGCTGATCGCGCTGACCGAGCGGCGCTCGAAGGCCGACATCGACCGCCTCGCGGACGCCCTCGCCCGCGCGATCGCCGAAACCGCCGCAGTGGACGGCTTGTTGCCGGATAGCGGCAAGAAGCCGTCCATGGCGGGGGAGGTCGGCGCGTGAAACCGAGCGTCCCCCTTACCCCGCCTACCAACGCGGAAACCCCGACCCCGCAACAGCGAGAGCGCGCCACGACGATCTTCGAGCGCTCGGTCGCCGGACGCCGCGCCGGCACGCTGCCGCCCCTCGACGTCCCGGAGCGTCCGCTCGACGAGCTGATCCCGCGCGAGCTGCTTCGCGACCGCCAGCCCGAGCTGCCCGAGGTCTCCGAGCCCGAGATAGTGCGCCACTACAACCGGCTCTCGCGGCGCAACTTCGACCTCGACACCGGTCCCTACCCGCTCGGCTCCTGCACGATGAAGCACAACCCGCGACTCAACGAGCGGGTGGCGGCGCTGCCGGGCCATGCCCGACTGCACCCGGCGCAGGATCCGCGGCGCGCCCAGGGCGCCCTGGAGTTGATGTGGCGCCTCGAGCGGGCCCTGGCGGAAATCTGCGGGCTCGAGCACGTCAGCCTGCAGCCGTCGGCGGGCTCACACGGGGAGCTCGCGGGGCTGCTCTTGACCCGCGCCTACCACGAGGACCAGGGCGAGCGGCGCACCCGGGTGTTGACCCCCGACACCGCGCACGGGACGAACCCCGCCTCGGTGACGATGGCCGGCTATGAGGTGGTTAAGGTGGCGACCGACGAGCGCGGGGGGGTGGACCTCGAGGACCTCCGCGCCAAGCTCGACGAGCGGGTCGCCTGCCTGATGCTCACCAACCCGAACACGCTCGGGGTCTTCGACGAGCGGATCGCCGAGATCACCCAACTGGTGCGCGACGCCGGTGGGACCCTCTATTACGACGGCGCCAACCTGAACGCGATCATGGGCCACACCAGGCCCGGCGACATGGGGTTCGACATCGTCCACGTCAACCTCCACAAGTCGTTCTCCCAGCCCCACGGGGGCGGCGGGCCCGGCGCCGGGCCGATTGCGGTCTCGGACCGCATCGAGCCCTTCCTGCCGGTGCCCCGCCTGGTGCGAAGCGAGGACGCTGACGGCGCAGCGCCGCGGTTCGACTTCGACCATGAGCGGCCGAAGTCGATCGGCCGCTTGCGCGGGTTCGCGGGCAACTTCGGCGTCTTCGTCCGCTCCTACGCCTATATCCGCAGCCTCGGAGGCGATGGCCTCGCAGAGGCGTCCGAGACCGCGGTCCTGAACGCCAACTACCTGCTGGCGCGGATGAAGCAAGGCAGCGCGGGAAGGTTCCTCCCGGTCGCGTTCGATCGGCTGTGCATGCACGAGTTCGTGCTCTCGGGCGCCCCGGCGAGGCGCGAGCTGGGGGTGAAGACGCTCGACGTCGCCAAGCGGCTCTTGGACTTCGGCTTCCACCCGCCCACGATCTACTTCCCGCTGCTGGTCGACGAGGCGCTGATGGTCGAGCCCACGGAGACGGAGACGAAGGAGGGCCTCGACGCCCTCGCGGATGCGTTCGAGCAGATTCTCGCGGAGGCGGAGCGGGACTCCGAGATCGCCCGGAGTGCCCCCTACACGACGCCCGTCCGCCGCCTTGACGAGGCGAAAGCCAGCCGCCGCCCAGTGGTTCGCCAGCCGCTTTAGTCCCCGCGCACCTCGGCCGGCAGCTCCTGCCGCAGCTCCAGCACCGGGGCGAACAGGTCGCCTCGCTTCTCGACCCGTTTGAGGACGTCGTCGGCCTCGAAGGAGAGCGAGTCCGGGTCGTTTCGCTTCATCGCCCGTTCCACCTCCTTCCACTCCACCGGCGTCGAGACCGTCGGCCGCTCCCGCGCCCGCAGCGAGTAGACCGCCACCGTGGTCTTGTGCTGGTCGTTTTGGCTCCAGTCCACGAGCACCTTGCCCTTGCGGAGCTTCTTCGCCATCCGCGAGACGACCCGGTCGGGCTCCGACCGCTCGAGCGCCTGGGCCACAGCATGAGCGAACGGCTTGGTCCGCTCGTAGGTGATCTCGGAGTTCAGCGGGACGTAGACCTGGAGGCCCTTGGAGCCGGACGTCTTCGGGAAGCATTCGAGGTCCAGGCCGGCGAACATCTCGCGAAGGCGCAGGGCGACCCAGCAGCAGTCGAGGATGCCCGCGGGCGCCCCGGGGTCGAGGTCGAAGGCGAGCACGGTCGGTCGTTCGATGTCCGCTGCAAGCGAGAGCGAGGGATGGAGCTCGAGGGCGGCGAGTTGAGCCATCCAGACCAGCGTCGCCTTCTCGTTGCAGAGGCAGTAGTCGATGTCGCCCTCGTTCCGCCCGCTCCACACCGGCGCCGTCTTGACCCAGTCCGGCCGGTGGCCGGGGCAGCGTTTCTCATAGAAGGAGCTCGCCCCGACACCGTTCGGGTAGCGCTTCAGGGTCAGGGGGCGGTCGCGAAGGTGGGGCAGGATCGCGTCGGCGATTCGCGCGCAGTAGTCGATCACCTGGCCCTTCGTGAAACCATCCTCGGGCCAGAGCACCTTGTCGAGGTTCGTGAGCTCGAGCCGGCGCCCGTCTACGTCTACTTCGCGGCTTTGGCCCTGCTTCGCGATTTCGACTTGCTCTGGGAGCTCTTGGACCGGGAGCCGGACTTGGGCTTCGACTTGGACCGAGATCCGGACTTGGCGCGGGAGGAGTGCTTCGGGGCGCCGTCGCCCTTGGTGGCGCCGTCGCGTTTCCCGCCGGCGCCCAGAGGCTCGCCCTTGACGGCCGCGAGGCTCTCTTCGAGGGCGGCCATCAGGTCCGGGGCCCTGGTGGGCTTGGGCGCCTCGGAAACCGCCTCGACCAGCTCTTCGCCCCGGGCCTTGCGCTCGATCAGCGCCAGCAGCTCCTCGCGGTACTCGTCGCGGTACTTGTCGGGGTCGAAGTCGCTCGACAGCGAGTCGATCAGCTGCCTCGCCATCTCCACCTCGCGCTGGGCCAGCTTCCGTCCGTCCTCGGGCACGACGTCCTCGAGCTCCTCGGGCGAGGTGACCTCGTCGGCGAACCGCATCGTCGCCATCGTCAGGACCTTGCCCACCGGCCGAATCGCGGCGAGGTTCTCGCGGTTTCGCAGGACGAACCTGGCGATGGCCACCTTGTTGGAGTCGGCCATCGCCTTGACGAGCAGGCCGTAGGCCTTCTCGGCGCCCTTGTCGGGACCGAGGTAGTAGGGGTGGTCGAAGTAGATCGGGTCGATCTGGTCGAGGTCGACGAAGTCCTGGATCTCGATCGCCTTCGTCTTCTGCGGATCGAGCTCCTCGAGCTCGTCCCGGGTCAGCACCACGTACTGCTCGGGCGCGATCTCGTACCCCTTGACGATCGCCTCGTAGGGAACCTCCTCGCCGTCGGACTCCGCGACCCGCTTGTGCCGGATCCGTGAGCCGTCGCTCGCCCGAAGCTCGCGGAAGCTGACCGACTTGCGCGATACGGCGCTGTACAGCCTCACCGGCACGTTGAGCAGCCCGAAGCTGATCGATCCCGTCCAAATCGCTCGCGCCATCGACCCTCAGTTTCGCAACTTCCCGCGGGTTCCTGGGTGGCGGGGGTGGAGCGGAACGAATCTTGCGGGGTTGAAAGCGGCTCGGCGAAGGCGATAATCCGCGCGTGCTGTTCGAGCTCGAGCGGGTGACGATGTCGCGCGACGGCAAGGTCGTGCTCCAGGATCTGAGCGCCTCGCTGCCGAAGGGCGCGAGCTGCGTCGCCGGGCCGTCGGGGAGCGGCAAGTCGACGCTCCTGCGGCTGCTCAACCGCCTCGCCGACCCCGATGCCGGGATCGTGCGCTACGGAGACTCCGACGTCCGCCAGCGCGACCCCCTCGAGCTGCGCCGCGAGGTCTGCCTGGTGCCCCAGCTCCCGGCGCTGCTCGAGGGCAGCGTCGAGGACAACATCCGCTTCGCCGCCGGCCTCGCAGGGCGTGACCCCGACGTTCCTCGGCTGCTCGACCTCGCCGGCCTCGATCGGTCGTTCGCCGCCCGCTCCGGCGAGAAGCTCTCGGTCGGCGAGCAGCAGCGGGCGATGCTCGCCCGGGCCCTGGCGCTGGAGCCCCGGGTGCTGTTGCTGGACGAGCCCACCTCGGCCCTCGACGAGGAGGCCCGCGAGGCGGTCGAGTCGACGCTCCTCGACCTGCGCGAGCGCGTCAGGCTCTCGACCGTGCTGGTCACCCACGACCTCGATCAGGCCCGGCGGATGGCCGACTGGGTGGTTCGCCTGGACGAGGGGCGGCTGGTCGCCGAGGGCCGGGTCAAGGAGCACCTGGCGGTCTGACCCGTGACCAGCAGCTCGATCCAGGTCAGCGTCGAAGAGGTCGTGGCCAGCCTGGCCCTGGTCGCGATCGCGATCGCGGTTTCGTTCTGGCGGCGCGCCGATCTCGAGCGAGACATCGGGATCGCCGTCGTTCGCTCGGCGGTCCAGCTGACCGCGATCGGCTACGTGATCAGCTTCATCTTCGACCAGGACAGCCTCTGGTTCGTGGCCGCGCTGATCGCCGTGATGGTCGTCTTCGGCGCCCTCCAGGCGCGCGCCCGGGCGAAGCGGGTGCCGAACGCCTTCTGGCCTCTGCTGCTGGCGCTGGCGATCGCCGCGGCGGCCACCCTGGGCTTGGTCGTCGCCCTCGGAGTGTTCAAGCCGCAACCCCGCTACCTGGTCCCGGTCGGGGGCATGGTGGTCGGCAACTCGATGACCGCCGCCGCCGTCGCCCTCAACCGGCTCGGCGACGAGGTCACTGCCCACGCCCGGGCCCTGGAGGCGACGCTGGCGCTGGGCGCCACCTCGACCCAGGCCGCCGCCCCGCTGGTCCGGCGCAGCCTGCGGTCGGGGATGATCACCCTGGTCGACTCCACAAAGACGACCGGCCTGATCTTCTTCCCGGGCACCATGGTCGGCATGCTGCTCGCCGGCGCCGACCCGACGGACGCGGTCCGCCTTCAGCTGATCCTGCTGTGGACGCTGCTCGGCAGCGTCGCGATCGCCGGGCTGATCGCCATCACCCTCGCCTATCGCAACTTCTTCACCCCGGCCCACCAGCTCCGCGACCAGCCGGAGCCGTAGGGCCGAGCGCGCCTGCTAACACTGACTGGCATGAGCCGCCGCGAGCGCCTGACGCTGGTCGCGACGATCCTCGCGTCGACCGTGGTCTTCCTCGACTCGACCGTCGTCAACGTCGCGCTGCCGGCGATGGAGCGCGACCTGGGGATGGGCCTCGCCGGTCAGCAGTGGGTGGTCGAGGCGTACTTGCTGGCGCTAGTCTCGCTGATGCTCGTCGGCGGGTCGCTCGGCGATCACTTCGGTCGCCGGCTGATCTTCACGATCGGCCTCGCCGGGTTCGGGGTCACCTCGATCCTCTGCGCGCTGGCTCCGAGCACCGGCGTGCTGATCGGGCTTCGCGGCCTTCAGGGCCTCGCCGGCGCCCTGCTGGTGCCCGGATCGCTGGCGATCCTCACCGCCACCTTCGAGGGCGAGGCCAGGGGCCGGGCGATCGGCACCTGGACCGCGTGGAGCGGGATCTCGACGATCGCGGGGCCGGCGGCCGGCGGCTTTCTGACCGAGACGCTCTCCTGGCGCTTCGTCTTCTGGATCAACGTGCCGCTGATCGCCGTCACCCTGCTCCTGGCGCTGCGCTCGGTCGCCGAGAGCCGCGACCCGGACGCGGTCAAGGGGTTCGACCTCCCCGGCGTCGCCCTCTCGGCCCTGGGGCTCGGCGGGCCCGTGTTCGCCCTGATCGAGCAGCCAACCCACGGCTGGGGGGATCCGCTGGTGCTGATCCCACTGCTGGTCGGGATCGGCTGCTTCGCCGCCTTCATCGTGCGCGAGGCGACCGCGAGGAGCCCGATGCTGCCGCTCGCCCTGTTCCGGGTCCGCAACTTCGCGGTCGCCAACGCGGCCACGCTGACCGTCTATGGGGGACTGATCGGCGCCACCTTCTTCCTCAGCCTCTACCTACAGCAGGTGGGCGGCTACTCGCCGCTGGCCGCAGGGCTCGCGACGGTTCCGATCTCGCTGCTCTTGTTCTTCCTCTCGCCTCGGTTCGGCGCCTTCACCGCGGGGGTCGGGCCCCGGCTGCCGATGAGCGCCGGCCCGATCGTCGGTGGCCTGGGGCTGTTGCTCCTGCTCCGGGTCGGGGTCCACCCGTCCTATCCGACCGAGGTGCTGCCGGCGCTGGTCGTCTTCGGGCTCGGGCTGGCGGCGACCGTCGCCCCGTTGACCACCACGGTCCTGAACGCCGTCGACGAGCACCGGGCCGGGATCGCGTCCGGAGTCAACAACGCGATCGCGCGGGTCGCCGGGCTGCTGGCGATCGCGGTGCTGGGCGCCGTGATCTCGGCCCAGTTCGCCTCGACCCTCGAGCGGAGCCTCGGCGGGGAGCGCCTCGGCGCCCAGGCAGCGCACGTGGTCGCCTCGGCGAAGTCGCGGCCCCTCGCCAGCGGCGACGAGGCGGACCGACTCTCCGGCCCGGAGCGATCGTCCGTGGGAACGGCCATCGAGCTCGCCTCGCGGGACGCGTTTCGGCTCTCGGTCGTGATCGGCGCCCTGTTGATGATCGCCGGCGGCCTGACCTCGGCGGTCGGGATTCAGAACCCGAAGCGCCGCCCCGCGGCAGCCCTCGCCCCGCGGGCCGCGACGGCCGGCGAGTGTGCCCGCGCCGCGCGCCTCCGGGACCCCGAGCCGATTCCGGGCGAGCTCGAGCCCGCGGCGGGACCCGCTCGGGCGCCTCTATAGTCCGCCGCCGCGATGGCCGAGAAGCGCATCTTCAGCGGCATCCAGCCGACCGGCCGCAAGCACCTGGGCAACTACATCGGGGCGATTCGCCAGTACGTCGAGGGGCAGGATCGCGGCGAGGCGATCTATTGCATCGTCGATCTGCACGCGATCACCGTGCCGCAGGATTCGGCCGAGCTTCGCGAGCGGCTCTACGACACCACGGCGATCCTGATCGCCGCCGGGCTCGACCCCGACCGTTGCATCCTCTTTCGCCAGTCCGACATCCGCGAGCACACGGAGCTGTGCTGGCTGCTCGGCACGGTGACCGCGTGGGGGGACCTCAACCGGATGCACCAGTTCAAGGAGAAGGCGGAGCAGCAGCGCGAGCTGGTCTCGGCCGGCCTCTTCTTCTACCCGGTCCTGCAGGCGGCCGACGTGCTCGCCTACCGCGCGACCGAGGTTCCGGTGGGCGACGACCAGCGCCAGCACATCGAGTTGATGCGGGACATCGCGGAGCGGTTCAACGCCCGCTACGGGGAGCAGCTCGTCGTCCCCGAGGGCAGATATCCGGAGGTCGGGGCGCGGATCATGAATCTGCAGGACCCGGAGACCCGGATGTCGACCACCTACGGTTCCGAGCAGGGCACCGTCTACATCCTCGATCCGGCCGATGCGGTCCGCAAGAAGATCCGCAGTGCCGTCACCGACTCCGGCACCGAGGTCCGCCGCGGTCCCGACAAGGCCGGGATCACGAATCTGATCGAGGTCCTGTCGGTGGTTCGGGACACCCCGCCGGACGGGCTCGAGCGCGAGTTCAAAGGCCAGGGATACGGCGACTTCAAGGCGGCCGTCGCCGAGGCGGTGGTCGAGTACCTCGGCCCGGTCCGGGAGCGCTACGAGGAGCTGCGCCCTGACGAGGCCGCGATCGAGGACACCCTGGCCGCGGGCGCCGAGAAGGCCCGCGCGATCGCCGCCGGGACCCTGGCCGACGTGCGCCGGGCGATCGGCATCGGGGCGCCGGGCTAGCCCGCGAGGCTCGGGCCATCTGCCGGTCCGGGGCACCTTCTAGGCTCCCACGGGATGAGAGCAGCCGAGCTCGACCTCGACCTCGACGTCTTCGCGGGGCCGTTCGACCTCTTGATGGCGGTGGTGCTCCGCGAGGAGGTGAGCCTGGCGGAGGTCTCGCTGGGCGAGATCGTGGTCGCCTACCTCGAGCATCTCGAGGACGCCGGCGAGCTCGACCTCGACGCCTCGACCGAGTTCCTCGTCCTGATCGCGTCGCTCCTGGAGCTGAAGTCCCGCCTGCTGCTGCCCAGGCCGGACGAGGGGGAGCCCGAGCTGGGCCCGCAGGAGGCCGCCGACGAGCTGCTCGCGCGGATGCTCGAGTACCGGCGCTACCGGGACGCGGCGGCTCACCTGTCACGCCTGTTCGCCGACGGGCGCCGCTACACGTACCGGATCGCCCCGCTGCCGCTGGAGCTGCGGCGCGCCTCGCTCGAGGCGGCGACCCAGGTCTACGAGCCCGGGCAGCTCGCCGAGGCGCTCGGCGCGCTCCTGCGGGTCCCGCCCGCCCCGGACACGAGCCACATCCGGCCGACGGTCTCGCTCGAGCGCCGGCTGGCGGTCCTGCGCGCGTTGGTCGAGCGACGCGGGCGCTTCGACTTCGACGAGGTGTTCGCTGACGAGGACCGGCTGACCCAGGCGGTGACCCTGTTCGCGCTGCTCGAGATGCACAAGCGCGGCGAGGCGAGCTGGGAGCAGCGAAAGCTGTTCGGGCCGATCGAGATAACTCCGCCGACATCCTCCGGAATAACTCCGCCGACATCCTCCGCTTCGCGTCCGGTGTCGCCGGGTTCGGGCTCCGACGGGGCGGCAGGCACCTCCGGATCTCCCGCAACTTCGTCGCTAGCCCGTAATGACTGAGCTACAGCGGATCGTCGAGGCGCTGCTGTTCCTGTCGCCCGAGCCGGTGTCGACTGCCGAGCTGGCTGTGGCCTGCGACGCCAGCGAGGCGGAGGTCGACCGGGCGATCGACGCCCTCGAGGGATCGCTCGCGGAGGGCGAGCGAGGCGTCGTCCTGCGCCGAGTGGCCGGCGGCCACACGCTCGCCGCCGACCCGGTGGCCGAGGACGCCGCCCGGCGGCTGCTGTCGAGGCCGCGCACGCCGCCGCTCACCCAGGCCCAGGCGGAGACGCTGACGATCGTCGCCTACCTGCAACCCGTGTCGCGGCCGGAGATCGCCCGAATCCGCGGCGTTTCCTCCGAGTCCGCAGTCGGGACGCTCGCCGAGCGCGGGCTGATCGAGGAGTCGGGCCGCTCTCGCTTCGGGGCCGTCGTCTACCGGACGACGCCGCTGTTCGAGAAGCTGTTCGGCCTCGCAGGCCTCGACCAGCTGCCGGACCCCTCCCGATTCGACCCGACGCCCGACGACGAGCGCGAGCTACGCCAGCGCCTGCTCGCGGCCGGCGAGCAGCGGGCCGGCTGACGACAGCCGGTTCGCCGGCATGCGCCTCGCCAAGTACCTGGCCCATTGCGGCGTCGCGTCGCGTCGCCGCGCCGAGGAGCTGATCGCCGCCGGCAGGGTCAGCGTCGGCGGCGAGGCCGTTACGGACCCCGCTCGCGACGTCGACGAGGTAAGCGGCGTGCAGGTCGACGGGCGCCCCGTGGTCCCGGAGCCGCGCGAAACCTGGATCGTCAACAAGCCCGCCGGCGTCGTCTCGACCGCGCGCGAGCCGGGCCGTCGCCCCGCCGTGGTCGAGCTGGTGGCGTCTGCGCGGCGCCTCTATCCGGTTGGACGCCTCGACGCCGACTCGACCGGACTCATCCTGCTGACCAACGACGGCGAGCTCGCCAACCGCCTCAGCCATCCCCGATACGGAATCGAGCGCAGCTATCGGGTGCGGTTGGGAAGGCCCGCCAGCCAGGCCCAGCTGCGCCGACTTCGAAACGGCGTCGAGCTCGAGGACGGGCCGACGGCGCCGGCGCGACTTCGCGCCCTGTCGCCCCGGGTGATCGAGCTGACCCTGACCGAGGGGCGCAACCGGCAGGTGCGCCGGATGGTCGAGGCGGTCGGCAACCAGGTCGTCGCGCTGGCCCGGGTTCGCTTCGGCTCGCTCGAGCTCGGCACCCTGCCGGAGGGCCGAGCCCGGAGGCTGCGGCCCCCCGAGATCAAGCGGCTTTGGAAAGATGCGCGCGCCGATGACCGATGAGCTGCGACTGTGGGCGGTGCGTGGCGCCGTCAAGGCCGAGCGCAACGACGTCGATGCGATCCTGGGCGCCACCGAGTCCCTGATGCGGGAGCTGATGTCGCGGAACGGACTCGAGGTCGAGCGGATCGTCAGCTGTCTGTTCACGGCCACCGACGACCTCAACGCCGAGTTCCCGGCCGTCGCGGCACGGCGCCTCGGCCTGGACGCGGTGCCGCTCCTGTGCACGCGCGAGCTCGACGTGCCGGGTGCGATGCGAAGCGTGATCCGGGTCCTGGTCCACTATCACGCGCCGGCCGACCACGTGCCCCAGCACACCTACCTGGGCGAGTCTCAGGAGCTGAGGACGGACCTCCGCTCCGCCCAGTAGCGGTGCGGCACAATGGTCGCTGTGACCGTCACCTTCGCCCAGAAGCTCGAGCGCATGCCCCACTACGAGGCCGGGATGCACGAGGACGCGGCGCGGGAGGCCTTCGGCGGCGATCAGGTCATCAAGCTCGCGTCCAACGAGTCGCCGTGGGGCCCGCACCCGGCCGTCGTCGAGGCGATTGGGCGCGCGGCGCCGCGCCTCAACCGGTATCCGGACCAGCACGCCCGGCGGCTGCGCCGCCGGATCGCCGAGCGCTTCGACGCCGACCCGGCGCGGATCGCGGTCGGCAACGGCTCGTGCGAGCTCCTGCTCGCCGCGGCCGAGGCGCTCTGCGAGCCGGATGACGAGCTGCTCTTCGCCTGGCCGTCGTTCTCGATCTACCCCCACCTGGCGGCGCTCTCGGGCGCCCGCGAGATCCGGGTGCCGCTTGCCGACGGTTACCTGCACGACCTCGACGCGATGCTCGAGGAGGTGACCGCGGCGACCCAGCTGGTCTGCGTATGCAACCCCAACAACCCGACCGGGACGCATCTCGGGGCCGAGCGGATCGCGGAGTTCTGCGAGCGGCTGCCCGACCGCGTCACCGTCGCCCTGGACGAGGCGTACATCGAGTTCCAGGCCGCTGACGATCCCGACGCCACCTCCGACCTGGTCGCCGAGTATCCGAATCTGATCGTGATCCGCACGTTCAGCAAGGCCTACGGGCTCGCCGGGCTTCGTTGCGGCTATGCGCTGTGCACGCCGAGCTTCCGGGCGGCGCTCGACGCCGTGCGGCAGCCGTTCAGCGTCAACGAGCTCGCCCAGGTGGCCGCCGCCGAGGCGATCCAGCACGCCGACGACGTCGCGCAGCGGGTCGAGCGAACGATCGTCGAGCGCGTCTTCGTCGAGGAGGGCGTCCGGGAGCTCGGCCTCGAGCCGGCGACCTCGCAGGCGAACTTCTCCTGGATCCCGCTCGGCGACGTCGACGAGGGAGAGCTGGTCCGCGAGCTCGGCGAGCGCGGCGTGGTGGTTCGCAGGGGAGCGGGGCTGGGCGATCCGGGCCACATCCGGGTGACCTACGGCACCCGGGCCGAGAACGAGCGCTTCCTCGCGGCCCTCGGCGAGGTGCTGGCGGCCTGACGCCGCTCCCGGGCGGCGCCTCCCAGGCGCGGGGCGCGATTTGCGCCAACCGCGCGCGCCTGCTACAAAGGGTGACGTGAACCGCGTCAGCACGCTGGCCTTCTCGACCGCCCCGCTGGGGCCGCGCGAGCGTGCCTGGTTCTACTACCGGCGATTTAGCTAGGCGTCCGGCCCGGCCCCTTCGGCCTACCTAGCAGGAGACCCCCGCCGGACGCCGTACCTGCGCCCCAACGCGGGGCATGCCGATTTCCAATCAGTGAGAGAACAGACTCTGAAAGGCTTACGAAGACGATGATGATCGTGATGAAAGAAGGAGCGACCCAGGAGCAGATCCAGGCGGTGGTCGGCCGGGTCGAGTCGGTGGGCTGCTCCGCACACGTCTCCCAGGGCGAGCTGCTGACCGTGATCGGCGCGATCGGCGAGCGCGACCGGGTCACCGCGCTGGGGCTCGAGGGCGCGCCCGGCGTCGACCACCTGGTGCCGATCCTGAAGCCGTACAAGCTCGCCTCGGCCCAGTTCCGCAAGGGCGAGCGCTCGGTGATCGAGGTCGACGGCCGCAAGGTCGGCGGCGACCACTTCACGCTGATCGCTGGTCCGTGCACCGTCGAGAGCCGCGAGCAGACCCTCGCGGTGGCTCGCACCGTCGCCGACAGCGGAGCCGCGATGCTCCGAGGGGGCGCCTACAAGCCACGCACCTCGCCCTACTCGTTCCAGGGGCTCGGCGCGGAGGGGCTTCGCTTCCTCCAGGAGGCCAAGGACGAGACCGGTCTGCCGGTGGTCACCGAGGTGATGGACGCGCGCGACATCTCCGACGTCGCCGAGGTGGCGGACGTGATCCAGATCGGCGCCCGCAACATGCAGAACTACCCGCTTCTCTCCGAGGTGGGACGGACCGGGATCCCGGTGCTGCTCAAGCGCGGCCTCGCGTCGACCCTCGAGGAGCTGCTGATGGCGGCCGAGTACGTGCTCAAGGAGGGCAACGAGCGCGTCATCCTGTGCGAGCGCGGCATCCGGACCTTCGAGACGGGGTACCGGTTCACGCTCGACCTGCTGGCCGTGCCGGCGCTCCACGAGCTCAGCCATCTGCCGGTGGTGATCGACCCGAGCCACGCCGCGGGACGACGCGACTGGGTGAAGCCCATGTCCCTGGCCGCAGCGGCCGCGGGGGCGGATGGGATCATCGTCGAGGTCCACAACGAGCCCGAGGAGGCGATCTGCGATGGCCCCCAGGCGCTCCCGACCGAGGAGTTCGCCGACTACGCCGAGCAGGTGAGGCAGGTGGCAGAGGTCGCCGGCAAGGCAGTCAGCACGGTCTGAGTTGCGGATCGCGGTCCTAGGCGTCGGGCTGATCGGAGGCTCGATCGGGCTCGCGGCCCGACGGCTCGATGCCGAGGTGGCCGGCTTCGACTCCGATCAGCAAACCGCCGCGCGCGGGCTGGAGCTGGGGGCGCTGGATCGCGCTGCCCCCTCGGTCTCGGAGGCCGTCGACGGCGCCGAGATCGTCTTCTGCGCAGCTCCGATCGGCGCCCTACCCGCTCTGGTCACCGAGGCGCTGGCCGCGAGCGCAGACGACGCGGTGGTCACCGACGTCGGGTCGACCAAAGAGGCGCTCCTCGCCGGGCTCTCGGACGAGCCCGCGGAACGATTCATCGGGGGGCACCCGCTGGCTGGCGCCGAGACCGCCGGAGTCGAGAACGCGCGCGCCGACCTGTTCGAGGGAGCGCGCTGGTACCTGACGCCGACGGAGCGCTCCAGCGGCCTGCTCTACGACCGCCTCCAGCGCGCGATCGCCGATCTCGGCGCCCGCCCCCGGGCGATCGACGCCGAGACCCACGACCGGTTGATGGCGACGGTGAGCCATTTGCCTCACGTGATCGCCAACGTGTTGGTGCGAGAGGCTGCCACGGCGGCCGACGAAGAGTCCGAGCGCCTTCCCGAGGTCGGCCCGAGCTTTCGGGACACGACCCGGATAGCGGGAGCCAATCCGGCGATCTGGGGGGACATCTTCGCGACCAACCGCGACGCGGTGGCCCGTGAGGTCGACGCCCTCTCGGAGCGCCTTCGCGAGGCGGCCGAGTTGATCCGCTCGGGGGGGCCGGACGATGTGGCGGCCTGGCACAGGGCGGCTCTCCAGGACCGCCGGCGCCTGCTCGAGGCCGACCTCGCGGGTGGCGAGCTGCGCGAGCTCCGGGTGGCGGTCGAGAACCGGCCCGGGACGGTGGCCGAGTTGGCCCTGGCCTTGGGACGTGCCGGCGTCAACATCGAGGACATGACCCTGTATCCGGCGCCCGACATGCGGACCGGCGCGGTGACCTTCTGGGTCGCCGGGGATTCGGAGGCCGAGCGGGCGGCTGGGATCGTCCGCGAGCTCGGCTACTCGGTCTCGGTCTTCGAGTGACGCGCTTCGTCCCCTCGGGCCCCTTGAGCGGCGCCCTTCGGCCTCCCCCCGACAAGTCGATCAGCCATCGTGCCGCGCTGGTCGGGGCGATGGCCGAGGGTGAGACGGAGGTCCGCGACTACCTCGACGCCGCCGACACTCGGGCGACGCTCGAGGCGATTCGACGGCTGGGTGCGGAGATCACGGAGGTCGGCGAGCCCGGATCGCTCCATCTGCGGATTCGAGGCGTCGGGCTTCGGGGGGCAGCGCCGGCCGAGATCGACGTCGCGAACGCCGGCACGCTCCTGCGCATCCTCCCCGGCTGGCTCGCGGGCCAACCCTCCGGATCGTGGGTCCTCGACGGCGACGAGTCGATCCGCCGTCGGCCCGTCGACCGCGTCGCCGATCCGCTCGGCCTGATGGGGGCCACCGTGGAGTGCCGCGAAGGACGCTACCCGCCGCTGAGGGTGACCGCCGGGGCCCTGGGTGGGATCGACTACCGGCTGCCGGTGGCGAGCGCCCAGGTCAAGTCGTGCGTTCTGCTCGCCGGGCTGCTGGCCGAGGGCGAGACCCGGGTGACCGAGCCCGCAGTGACCCGGGACCACACGGAGCGCATCCTGGCGGCGGCCGGCGCCGAGCTCGAGTCGGTGGACCCGCGCACAATTCCCCTGGTCGGCGGCGGCGCGGCCCGCAGGATCACCATCAGGCCCGCCGACCGTCTCGACCCCCGGCGGATCGTGGTGCCGGGAGACTTCTCGTCGGCGGCGTTCCTGGTCGTCGCCGCGGCGCTCGTGACCGGCAGCGCCGTTCGGCTGGAGGGGGTCGGGCTGAACCCCACCCGAGTCGGCTTGCTCGGGATCCTCAACCGGATGGGCGCCGCGGTGGAGGTCGAGGAAGATCCGGCTGACGGCGCCGAGCCGCGCGGGGCGATCGTCGCTCGCCACAGCATGCTTGCGGCCACCCGCGTCCACCCGGACGAGGTGCCGGTCGCGATCGACGAGCTGCCGCTGGTGGCGCTGCTCGGCTGCTTCGCCGAAGGAACGACCGTGGCCTCGGGGGCGGCGGAGCTCCGGCACAAGGAGTCCGATCGGATCGCCACCGTGGTCGAGGGGCTGCGGGGAGCGGGGGCAGACATCGAGGCAACCGAGGACGGCTTCGCGGTCCGTGGCACCGGCGGGCTTCGCGGCGGTCGGCTCGACGCGCGCGGGGATCACCGGCTGGCGATGCTCGGCGCCGTCGCGGGACTCGCCTCGCGCGAGGGGGTCGAGGTCGTGGGCATGGACGCCGCCGCGGTCAGCTACCCGGGCTTCACCGACCACCTGGCGCTGCTCGCTGGCACCTAGCGCTGGCTTGGATGGCCCTGCCCGGGCCAGGGAGAGAGCAGGAGCAGCAGGCGCGCGTCCTCGGTGGCGCGAACCTCGCGGCGCTCGTTGGGGTCGAATTCGGCCAGCAGTCCCGTGCCACCCCTGACCAGCTCGGAGCCGTCCACCTCGATCGCCCCGGAGATCACGACCAGCCAGGCCCGCTCGTGCACCTGGTGCTCGGAGAGGCGCTCACCGGCGGGAAGCTCGATCACGATCGCCCGTCCCTCGGCCTCGGAGTCGAGCACCTCCGGCTGACGGGCCTCCACGTCGAGTTCGGTGATCTTCCAGGTTCGCATCGCGCTTCCCAGTGTGGGGCGGACCAACTCTATCCTCAGCGACATGTTGATCGCCATCGATGGCCCGGCCGGCGCCGGCAAGTCCACCGTGGCGCGGGCGCTCGCCGCCCGCCTCGGGCTGACCTACCTCGATTCCGGGGCGATGTACAGGTGCGTCGCCCTGGCGGCGATCCGATCCGGGACGGCCCTGGACGACGCCGACGCCCTCGCCGCGCTCGCCCGCGGGCTCGAGATCGCGCCGGACGCGGACCGCGCGCTGCTCGACGGCGAGGACGTCACCGAGGCGATCCGCGAGCCCGAGGTCTCGGCGGCCGCCTCGCGCGTCTCCGTTCACCAGGAGGTGCGCGACGCGATGGTCGAGCGCCAGCGCGCGCTGCTCGACTCCGGCGGCTACGTCGTCGAGGGCCGGGACATCGGCACCGTGGTAAGCCCCGGGGCCCCGCTGAAGATCTTCCTGACCGCCAGCCCGGCCGAGCGCGCTCGGCGCCGCGCCGCCGAGACCGACCAGCCGCTCGAGCGGGTGCGGGCGGCCCAGGCCTCACGAGATGCGCGCGATCGCCGGCGCCAGCACGGCGCGCTACGCCGCGCCGAGGACTCGACCGAGATCGACACCACCGGCCTGGCCGTGGACCAGGTCGTCGACCGGATCGTCGCCATGGCCCGCGAGCGAGGCCTGGTGGCGAGATGAGCGGCGGCGTCCCACGGGTGGCGGTGGTCGGCTTTCCGAACGTCGGCAAGTCGACGCTCGTCAACCGGCTCGCGGGCGGCCGCGAAGCCGTCGTCCACCGGGAGCCCGGGGTCACCCGCGACCGCAAGACGCTCGACTGCGAGTGGAACGGCGTCCGGTTCCAGCTCGTCGACACGGGGGGCGTCGACCTGGCCGCCGACGACTCGCTGGCGCAAGCGGTCCAGCGCCAGGCGCGCGAGGCGATCGCCGAGGCCGATGTGGTGGCGCTGGTCGTGGACGCCCGCGCGGGGCTCCGCCAGGGCGACGCCGAGGTCGCCGAGATCCTCCGCCGCGGCAACGCCCCAACGGTCGTCGTGTCGAACAAGATCGACGAGCCCGCGGACGCCTACCTCGCCGCCGAGTTCCACCGCCTCGGCCTGGGCGACCCCCTCCCGCTCTCGGCCGAGCACGGCCACGGCACCGGCGACCTGCTGGACAAACTTGCCGAGCTGGCCAAGGGTGGGGGGGTCCGGGCTAGCGACGAAGTCGCGGAGCAGGCGAGTCACCCTGCCGCCACCTTGGCGTTGCAACCCGCCGACACCGGACGCGAAGCGGAGGATGTCGGCGGAGTTATTCCAGAGGCTTCCGGCGGAGTTGTTCAGGAGCAGCCGCCGGTATATGTGGCCGTACTGGGCCGCCCCAACGTCGGTAAATCCTCGCTGGTCAATGCCTTCCTGGGTGCCGAGCGGGTGATCGTCTCCGAGCGTGCCGGGACCACCCGCGATGCGATCGACACCGAGCTCGACGTCGAGGGCCGCGAGCTGGTCCTGGTCGACACGGCCGGGCTCCGGCGCCGGACCAAGGTGGCGGGAACCGTCGCCTACTACGCCCAGCTGCGCTCCGAGCGCGCGGCGAGTCGAGCCGATGTGGCGCTGGTCGTCTGCGACGCCTCCGAGGGCGTCACCTCCGAGGATCTGCGGGTGGCCGAGCTGGCGATGAAGTCGGGATGCGCCACGCTCGTCGCCCTCAACAAGTGGGATGTCGCGCAGACCGACCTCGAGGACGCGACGGCGAGGCTGGAGAAGCGGCTTCGGCAGCGCCCGCCGGTGGTCGCCTGCTCGGCGCTCACCGGCCGGAACGTGCCGAAGCTGCTCCAGCGCGCGATCGACCTCGCCGACCGGCGGGCGTCGCGAATCGCGACGCCGGAGTTGAATCGGTTCGTCGGCGATCTGGTCGCCTCACGCCCGCCCCCGGCGAAGGCCGGCAGGCGCCTTCGCCTCTACTACACGGCCCAGGTGGGCCGGCGACCGCCCCGGTTCGCGATCCAGGTCAACGATCGTCGCCTGATCAGCCGCGAGTGGGCGTTCCACCTCGAGAACCGGCTCCGCGAGGCGTACGGCCTGGAGGGCGTCCCACTGGTGATCGACTTCGTGCCCCGCTCACGCCGCCCCCGCTCCCGATCCGCGCTAGCGACGAAGTCGCGGTAGCTCGGATGCCGAGGCTCCCCCGCCCGAGGCTCTCCCGTCCTCGTCTGCCGCGATTTCGGCTGCCCCGGCCGCCTGACGCCGTGATCGAGGCGGGTCGGGTTCCGGTCGAGCTCGGGCGCGATGGCTGGGATTGGTGGCTCGACCTGTCGATCTACACCCGGCGTCGGCTCGGTCTGGCGGCGGGCCTGTTGGCGGCGGTTGCGCTGATCTGGCTGGTGGCGCTCCCCGCGCTGCCCTGCCAGGCGCCGGGCGGGAACGTCTGTCCGCCCTCCGATCACGCGATCGAGCTGGTGCCCAACGACGCGCTCGCCTATATCCACCTGAACCTCGACCGCGACGGCGATCAGTTCAAGGCGGCCGAGAGCGTCGCCTCGCGGGTGCCGACCCTCGCCCAGCAGGCGATCGGCCGCCTGGCCTTGGAGCTTCCCGGCCCGAATGGCGCATCGCTCGACTTCGGCCGCGACGTCGAGCCCTGGCTCGGCGGTGAGGCCGCGCTCGCGATCCTCCCCGCCGGCGGCCGTGTCGCGCAGGAGGTGCAGCTGCTGCGGGTGGGCGACGAGGACGGCGCGCGGAAGTTCGCGAGCTCGATCGCCTCCGGGAAGCCCCGGGCCTCCCGCTACCGGAACGTCGAGATCCAGGTTGACCGGCGCGGCCTGGCGACCGCGATCGTTGGCGGCTTTCTGGCGATCGGGACCAGGGGCGGGGTGCGCCAGGTGATCGACGCCCAGAGCGGCGCCGACGACACGAAGTCGCTTGCCGACGACCCGGCCGCCGCCGACGCGCGCGACGCGCTCCCGGACGACCGCCTGGCCGACGTCTACCTCTCAAAGGACGGAACCTCGAGGCTGGTCACCGTCGCGGGCTCGCCGCTGGCCACGCTCGCCGCGGTGATCGACCCGGGTGCGAGCCGGGGAGTCGCGGCAGCGCTGGTGGCGAGCGATCAGGGCCTCGACCTCGACATTCGGTCGGTCCTCGATCCCGCCCACGTCTCCGCCCATCCTGGCTTCTTCTCGGCCTTCCCCTCGTTCGAGCCTGAGCTGGCGGCCTCGCTCCCGCCCGACTCGCTCGGCTATCTGGGGATCGGCGACCCGGGTCGGGCGATCGGGTCGCTCCTGGAGCAGGCGAGCGCTTCCGAGCCGGGGCTCGCGGCGGCGGTCGGCCGGCTCTCCAAGCGCGTCAGGGCGCTAAAGGGCGTCGACCTCGAACGGCAGCTCGCGCCGGCGCTAGGAGGCGAGGCCGCGTTCGCGCTCGAGCCCTCGCCGCGCGGCGGCGCGCGAACGCCCGTCCTGGTCTTCGTCGGTTCCGGGATCGACGAGGAGCTCGCCACCAAGGCGCTCGCCCGCCTCCAGGGGCCGGTGGCGAAGGCCCTCGGCTCGTCCCGGCGGGCTCCCGCGTTCAGCCAGCACCGGGTGGGCAATGTGACTGTCCACAGCCTGAGTCTCTCTTCCACGGTCGACCTCAGCTACGCGATCGTCGACCAGGCGCTGGTGATCGCCACCGATCCCGCCGGGGTGCGGGCACGGGCGGCGGGCGGGCCCGGACTCGACGACGCCGATCCCTTCCGGGAGGCGACCAGCGGCCTGCCGAGCGAGGTGTCGACGCTCGGCTACCTGGACCTCGGCGGCTTGATCGCGATCGCCGAACGCGCCGGCCTGGCCGGTGATCCGGCCTATGAGACCTTCGCACCGGAGATCCGCAGGCTGCGGGCCCTGGGCCTCGCGGTCCAATGGTCCGCGCACGAGCTGTCCACGGACGTCCGCCTGGTGGTGGCAGACGACGCCGGGGGGTCCGGAGGCGGCTCGGGGGGCACCTCGTCCGACTAGACGCGCTGACGGCGAGGCCGGCGTCCGATACCCTCGCGAACCGATGACGATCCAGGGCCTGTCCGAGAACGAGTTCCTGTTCACCTCGGAGTCAGTGACCGAGGGGCACCCGGACAAGATCTGCGACCAGATCTCGGACGGCGTGCTCGACGCGGTGATGACCGATGATCCGGAGGGCCGGGTCGCCTGCGAGTGCCTCGTCAACACCGGCCTGGTCGTGGTCGCCGGGGAGATCTCCACCGGCACCTACGTCGACATCCCGAAGATCGTCCGGGCCACCCTGCATCGGATCGGCTACGACCGGGCGAAGTACGGGTTCGACGCCGACACCTGCGCGGTGGTGACGGCGATCGACGAGCAGTCGCCGGACATCGCCCAGGGGGTCGAGAGCGCCTACGAGGCGCGAACCGACCCCAACGACGGGGACGAGCTCGACCGGGTCGGGGCCGGCGACCAGGGGATGATGTTCGGGTACGCGACTCGGGAGACGCGGGCGCTGATGCCGATGCCGATCCAGGTTGCGCACACGCTGGCCCACCGACTGGCGGAGGTCCGCAAGGCCGAGGTCATCCCCTACCTTCGGCCCGACGGCAAGACCCAGGTCACCGTTCGCTACGAGAACGATCGCCCTGTGGAGATCGTCAAGCTGCTGATCTCCACTCAGCACATGCCGGACATCGACGGCGAGACGCTGATCAAGCCCGACCTCTGGGAGCACGTCGTGGAGCCGGTGCTGCACGAGGAGTACAAGGAGCTGTTCACCGACCGGGAGCTGTACGACGGTTTCCTCGTCAACCCGACCGGGAAGTTCGAGATCGGGGGGCCGATGGGCGACTCGGGGCTGACCGGCCGCAAGGTGATCGTCGACACCTACGGCGGCGCCGCCCGGCACGGGGGCGGCTGCTTCTCGGGCAAGGACCCCTCGAAGGTCGACCGGTCCGCCGCCTACGCCACCCGCTACGTGGCCAAGAACGTGGTCGCCGCCGGGCTCGCCGATCGCTGCGAGATCCAGGTCGCGTACGCGATCGGGGTCGCCCATCCCGTCTCCCTGATGATCGAGACCTTCGGCACCGGCAAGCTGTCCGCCGCCGAGCTGACCAGGGTCGTCGGCGAGGAGTTCGACCTCCGCCCCGGCGCCATCGTCCGCGACCTCAACCTGCGCAGGCCGATCTTCCAGAAGACCGCCGCCTACGGGCATTTCGGTCGCGCGGACCACGACTTCACCTGGGAGCGCACCGATCGAGCGGAGGCGCTCCGAGTCGCTGCCGGGCTGCAGGGCGCCGAGGCGGGGGCGGTCGCCGACCGCTCCTAGCCGCGCCGGGCGCCGCTAGCCGACGCTTGGGCCGCCGGGCTGCGCCACGGTCGGCTCGTCGCCCAATCCCGCCGGCGCGGTGGCGTGGGTCGCCCGGTCGACCTGCTCGACGACCTGGTCGGGGTTGGCGACGCCGGCAAACACGAAGTTGAAGTCATCGCCGGCCGCGGTGTCGAAGTCGACGTCGCCGACCTGGAGCATGCGCTGCAACACCGATTGGTCGTAGTTGACGTTTTGAACCCGCTCCAGGCGAGTCTCCTGAATCTCTCGGGAGATGATGCCCCGCTTGATGTGCAGCCGACGGGTGGTGATCGTGTAGTGGACGGTGATTCGCCTGATCAGGCCGGCGAGAACGACGGCGGCGACGCCGACCACGGCCACCAGCGTGACCAGCACGGCGTCGTTCTCGACCAGACGCACCACGACGCAGATCGCCGCGACGGCCAGCAGCCCCTTGACGTAGAAGCCGATGATCGAGCGCCACGACGGATGCCCCTGGAACATCACCTGCTCCCCGGGTGCGAGCCTCGGCGCCACGGCCACAGGATAAGCGCTGGCGCCGGGCGCGCTGTCCGTCGTCATCCCTAGGTTCGTCGGCATGGCGATCGCGAAGGTCGAGCCGCTGACCACCGCCCGGGCGCTGCGCGGGCCATTCGACTATCTGCTCCCCGAACGGCTGATCGACGTCGACGTCGGCAGCGTCCTGCTGGTGCCCTTCGGGAGTCGGCGCCTGCTCGGCGTCGTGGTCGAGGTGGCCACCTCGAGCGACCTCGCACCGGAGCGGCTCGCCGAGCCGATCCGGGCGCTGGAG
>JAHEXV010000047.1 GCA_023251935.1 bacterium
CCGACGAGTGCCTGCAGATCCACGGCGGCTACGGCTACATGCGCGAGTACGGGATCGAGCGCGCCGTCCGCGACGCCCGCCTCGGCCCGATCGGCGGCGGCACCGACGAGATCATGAAGGAGATCCTCGGCCGCCAGCTCGGGCTGTAGCGGCTACAGAGACCGGGTGCCTGGCGCCTACGCCTGCCGCTTCTTTATCAACTTGAGCTTCCTGGTCTTCGCGTTCGGAGTGCCGCCGGTTGGGGTGTAGGCGACTCTGACCTTGACCCTGACCCCGCCCGTGCGATTCAGCTTGCGCTTTGCCTTGCCCTTGGCCTTGATCAAGAGCTTTACGGTGCCCGCGGCTGGGACGGCGTGGGCGCCCGCGGATCGCTCCTCCCGGACCACGCGCCTGACGACCCCGCTGCCGCTCAGAGAGACCCTCCCGGGGCCCGGCACCCTCACCCGCAAGGTGGCGGTCCCCTTGTTCCGTCTTCGCTGCAGATTGCCGAAGCTGAAGCGATTGGAGCAGGCGTCATGTGTCGCCGACTGAGTTGGGCATCCGTCTTGGCTCTCGTCGCCGTAGCCGTCGCGGTCCGCGTCCGGCTCGATCGTGGCGGCCACGTTCACTCAGTACATCGGGAACGGTCCTGTGGCGGTGGCGGTGTCCCCGACCGCAACGTCGCCGCCGAACTGGTAGATCTGGTCGTTGGCCCCTGAAGGGACCGAGATCGCGACCTCGGCATCGACGTCCGGGTCCAGGCCGAGCACGTAACCCCGCTTGACCGGGATGCGCTCATCGGACTCATATGCCGTATCCGGCGCCAGTGTCTTGGTGTCGCTCGCCGCCACCGCCTTGTAGACGCCGTCCCCCACCCCCGGCTTGAACAGCTCAAGCCTCACGGTCCCGGCAGGAGTGTCGGAGCTGCTGTGATAGCGCCAACTCGTCAGGACACCAGCGGGTGTCGTGTACGACTTGGTTCCAGGAGTCGTCGAGAGCTGGACGACCGGCGCGTACGCCCCGTAAACGGGTGCCGTAGTCGTCTGGCCGAGCTCGGTGGAACCCGCGGACGCAACCGCGACCGAAACGCCGGCACCTGCAGACAGCGCCAGCAGCATGGGTAGCGGCTTGATCAGCCGCGCCTCATTGTCGTTGCGGCGCCTGGACATCGAACGATCTTAGCCCGGGATTGGGCGACCAGCTCGACCTTAACGGCCGTTTGCGGGCCTATATTGGCCGCCGTGGGCGCTCAGAGAGCGCCGCGCGAATGCCGATACCCATAGGGAGGCGAATGTCGCGCCCAGAGGAGACTGCCCCAGGCCCCGGGCAGGATGTCACGGAAGGCCATGCGCCCCTCCCGGTCACGCCGCCATCGGGGGGTCAGAGCGCCACGCTCGCATCGAGGCTGACCAGCACGTCGACGGTGATAGCGCTCGTGGTGTTGATCGGGGGGGCCGCGATTCTCCTGATCGGCTGGGAATTAGGGGCGAGCCTCTTCACCAGTCTCGTCCCCGGCCAGGTGACCACAAAGCCGAACACCGCGGTCTGCTTCATGTTCAGCGCCGCCGCGTTGTTGGCCCTCCAGCGCTCAAGCCGGCGGGAGCGCCGCCTGGGCATGGCGTGCGCCGGTCTGGCGATGGCGATCGCCGGGGTCACGCTCGCGGAGTACGTCTTCGACTGGGGCGCGGGCATCGACGAGCTCCTGTTTCACGACGCGATGAGCGCCGCTGCCACGTCGAGCCCCGGCAGGATGGCCCCCAACACCGCCGCTGCGTTGATCCTCCTGGCGGGGAGCCTCCTCACCTGGAACGTCGACCTGCGGGGTCTGCGAGTGACCAACGTCCTGGCCTTCCTGGGGGGCCTGATCGCGTTCATGGCCCTGCTCGGATACGTGACCGAGACGACCTCGCTCGCCGGGATCAGCGGCAGCACCCGCATGGCCCTGCCGACCTCGATCCTGCTCATCGCCCTGGCGATGGCGGTCGCGCTGGCTCGGCCAGACCGAGGCCTCCCGGCGATGGTCGCGAGCCCTGGCCCGGGGGGTCATGCCCTCCGCAGAGCGCTGCCGGTCGCCGTCGTCGTACCCCTGGTCCTGGCCTGGATCCGCTGGCGGATCCAGGCGACAGGGCTGGTGGGGACCCAGGTGGGGATCTGGATCTCGGCCTCGTTGGTCATCGGGCTATCCGTATCGCTCATCGTGGCGATCGCGCGGTCGCTGGACCGCGCGGACGCCGAGCGCCGACGGGCCGAGAGGGGGCTGCGAACGCTGATCGAGTCGGCGCCTGACGCGATCGTCGTCGTCGACGGCGCCGGGGCGATCATGCGGCTCAACGCCCAGGCGGAGGCGCTCCTCGGCTATCGCCGCGAGGAGCTGGCCGGCCGGCCGGTGGAGACCCTCCTACCCGAGGGGCTGAGGGAGACCCACCGGGCGCACCGACGGGGGTTCGCGATGGAACCCCGCCCGCGTCCGATGGGCCAGGGCCTCGAGTTGCACGCGCTACGTAAGGACGGCGGCGGTCGGGTTCCGGTCGAGATCAGCCTCAGCCCGGTGACTCTCGAGGGCCGCGGCCATGTGATCGCGGCGATCCGCGACGTCTCTGATCGAGTTCAAGCCGACGAAGCGCTGAGGCTCGCCGAGGAGCGCTTCCGCAACGCGTTCGAGGAGGCGCCGATCGGAATGGCGCTGGTGGCGCCGGACGGGCGGTGGCTTCGCGTCAATCGCTTGATCTGCGAGATCGTCGGCTACTCAGAGGAGGAGCTGCTCGCGCGAACCTTCCAGGACATCACCCACCCCGACGACCTGGACGCCGACCTGGAATACGTGCGTCAGATGCTCGCCGGGGAGATTCGCACCTATCAGATGGAGAAGCGCTACTTCCACAAGGAGGGGCACATCGTCTGGATCAACCTCTCCGTCTCGCTGGTACGCGACTCGGGCGGAGCGCCTCTTCACTTCATCTCCCAGATCGAGGACATCACCGAGAGAAAGCGGATCGAGCACGCGCTGCGCGAGGCCGAGGAGCGTTTCCGCAACATGTTCGAGCGGAGCCCGATCGGCATCTGCCTTGTGGGCGAGGACTTCCGCTTCCTCGAGGTCAATGATGCGCTGTGCTCGATAACGGGCTACGCGGCCGACGAGCTCGAGCGGATGACCTTCGTCGATATCACCCATCCCGACGACGTAGCGAACGACGCCCACCTCGCCGATCGGCTCTTCACGGGCGCGATCCCCAGCTACCAGATCGAGAAGCGCTACCTCACCAAGGCCGGGGAGACCGTCTGGGTGGCGCTCACGGCTACCGTGCTGCGCGGCGAGGACGGGTCGGTGCTGTACGGCCTGGGCCTGGTAGAGGACATCCAGGATCGCAAGCGCGCCGAGGCGGCGCGGGCGGAGGCGGAGCGGGCGAGGGACGAGTTCTTCGCCCTCGTCTCCCACGAGCTGCGAACCCCACTCACCTCGATCATGGTGAGCGCCGACCTGATCGCCGACGGGGAGGGCGAGCAGCTCACCGAGGAGGGCCGTGGCTACGTCGAGGTGATTCAGCGAAATGCGGATCGCGAGATGCACCTCGTCGCCGACCTCCTGCTGCTCGTCCAGATCCAGGAGGGGACGTTCAGGGTCCGGCTCGAGAGGGCCAACCTGCCGGAGATCGTCGACGACGCCGTGGAGGCCGTGCGGCCGGTGGCGGAGCGGCGGGGCATAACGGTTTCGAGCCGGACCGTCCAAACTCCGAGATGCCGAGGGGACCACCAGCGCCTCGGCCAGGCGCTGGACAACCTGCTCGCGAACGCGGTCAAGTTCACCCCTCCGGGCGGAAGCGTCGAGGTGCGCCTCGGTCGGCGAAACGGCGCCGCGGCGATCGAGGTCGAAGACAGCGGGGTCGGGATCCCCGAGGCCGAACAGCGGCAGCTGTTCGAGCGGCTGTACCGGGGCTCGAAGACGAAAGCCGCCGAAGTGCCGGGCCTCGGGCTCGGCCTGACGATCGTCAAGGCGATCGTCGAGGCGCATGACGGAACGGTGGAGGTCGAGAGCACGGAGGGGGGCGGGACGACCTTCCGGGTCGAGTTGCCGCTCGAGGAACCCGAGCCGACCCATTCGACGCATCGCTGATTTCGACCCGAGCCGGCCGAGACGCGATATGAATAGGCGATGGCCCAGAGGCGGGTTCTCGTTGTCGAGGACGACGACGACGTACGGATCATGGTCCGCGCCGCGATCGAGCGCGCGGGCATGGAGGTGGTCGAGGCCCAGGATGGGCGCGAGGCGCTGCGCCGCTTCTATGAGAGCGAGCCGGGCGTGGTGGTGCTGGACATCCGCATGCCCGAGCTCGACGGTTGGCATGTGCTGGACCGCGTCCGCGAGCTCAGCGACACCCCGATCCTGGTGCTGAGCGCGAGCGCCGCCGAGCTCGACAAGGTCCGCGGGCTGCGGGAGGGCGCGGACGACTACCTGACGAAGCCGTTCGGTCGCCAGGAGCTGGTCGCGAGGATCGAGGCGCTGCTGCGCCGCGCCGGGCACATCGAGCCATCTCTGGAGGTGCTCGCCGACGGGGTGCTCGAGATCGACCTGCCGAAGCGACGGGTGACGATCCTGGGGAACGAGGTCGAGCTGACCCCGACCGAGTTCAAGCTGCTGACCGCGTTCGCCCGCAGCCCGAACCAGGTTCTGAGTCGGGACCAGCTGATCGCTGAGGTGTGGGGGAACTCGGCCGCCCGATCGCGCGACCAGGTGAAGCTCTACGTCGGCTACGTCCGCCGCAAGCTCCGCGAGGCCGCCGGTCTGAACCCGATCGAGACGGTGCGCGGCTTCGGCTACCGGTACAGCCCGGGCGCATCGCAGGAACCCAATCGGCGCTAGAGCGCCATTCATACCTCGCTCATACGGTCCTCGACCCGAGACGCTACCCGGCGTGCCGAACTCCTTCCTGGGTGGGCCCAGCGGGCCCAAAACCAGTTACCGAGAAGGAGCACACGGATGGGCACCAGTTCTAGAAGGCGACGGATCATCGGAGCGGCGATCACGCTGCTCGTGCTGGGAGCCGTGGGCCTCGTCTACGCGGCGTGGACGGCGACCGGCGGCGGCTCCGGCTATGCCAAGGCGACGAGCGCGCAGGCGCTGACCACGGTCGACGTCTCGGCGAGCACCACGGCCACCCTCTACCCGGGCGCCGACGGCGACCTGCTGCTGAAGATCCACAACCCGAACCCGTATCCGGTCCAGGTGACCGACGTGACCGGCAACGGCACGATCACCGCCGACGCCAGTCATTCCACCTGCGGCTCGGACGGCTCGCATCGGACCGGGGTCACGTACACCAACCAGACCGGTCAGACGATCAACGTCCCCAACGCGAGCACCAACTCCGGCGACGGCGCCGGGAACAAGCAGGTGACGCTGAGCGGAGCCGTGCACATGTCGAACAGCTCCGATAACAGCTGCCAGGGGGCGACGTTCACCGTCCCGGTCAGCCTCAGCGGCAACTCCTCATAAAGCGGACCAACGGGTTGCCCACCCGTGTGGGTCGGGACTGATGTCCTGACCCCGCCGCCCCACCACCCGGCGCCCGCGCGGCGCCGGGTGGCGGGGTCCGGCGTAAACGGGAAGGAGCGATGAGAACCAAGACTCTGTACATCGTTCTGGGGATCGCCCTGGCATCGGGCGCGGGCGCCTACGGCGCGCTCGCCGGTGGCGGCAGCGGACGGAGCGAGCTTCGGGCTCACGCCGCCGCGAACGCGGCCTCGGCGCTGAGCGTCTCGGGCCACGTCCGAGGGCTCTACCCCGGCGCCCGCAAGGGAATTCGGGTCGAGCTCCACAACGGCTCGCGCCGATGGGTGATCGTCCGCGCGATCAAAGCTGACGTTCGCGACGGGGCCTCCGGCTGCTCGCCCGCGAACCTCTCGACCGTGACGAAGGAGCTCGGGTATCCGCGCGTGCGGCGGCACAAGACGCGGCGGATCGGGGTCCGGATTCGCATGTGGCAGACGGCCCCGGATGCGTGTCAGGGAGTGACCTTCCCGCTCAGCTTCAGGGTCAGGGCGAGGCGGTAGCAGATGTGGCGGGCCGTCGTGGCAGTCTCGATCGCGGTCGCGGCACTGACGCTCGCGAGCGCGGCCCTGGCCAGCTGGCAGACCCCCGGCTCGGGCTCGGGCTACGTGAAATCCAAGACGATGCCGACCGGCAACACGCCGTCGACGAGCGTCTCGAACCGCAAGGTGACCGTCAGCTGGTCGGCGAGCACCCTCCCGGGCGGAGGGGCGGTGGACGGCTACCTGGTCAAGCGCTACAACACGGGCGGCTCCCAGCAGACGATCGGCGCCAACTGCTCGGGGACGATCACCGGGCTCACCTGCACCGAGAACGCCGTCCCGTCCGGCAGCTGGAAGTACACGGTGACGCCGGTGCTCGCCAACTGGCTGGGCACCGAGAGCGCGATGAGCTCGACGGTCACGGTGGCGTCGCCAGCCCTGACCCTCGACTCCTCGACGGTGAGCTGCCTGCCCACGACCCTCACCGGCCAGATCACGAACTTCATCGACGGGCAGACGGTCACCTTCAGGCTCGACGACCCGACCTCGGGCACGGTACTGAGCGGCAGCATCTCCCCCAGCCCGGTGCCGAGCAACGGCACCTCCAGCGTCTCGGTGACGATCCCCGCCGGCACATCGAACGGCTCTCACACGGTCTACGCGATCGGCAGCCAGGGCGACGTCGCCGGCGCCTCGATCACCGTCGGCACGCAGGGCATTCGCGTCGCCAGCGGCAGCTACACCGGCACCAGCGGGGACAACCGAAACATCTCGGGGGTCGGCTTCCAGCCGGATGCCGTGATCATCAAGGGGAACGCGGCCCAGGTGGCCGTGATGCGGACCTCAACGATGAGCGGCGACGCCACCAAGCCGCTGAGCGGTGCGACCGCACTGAACACCGACCGGATCCAGGCGCTGCAGAGCGACGGGTTCCAGGTGGGCACGAACGCGCAGGTGAACTTGCTCGGGACCACCTACTACTGGACGGCGCTCAAGGCCAGGTCGGGCCACATGACCCTCGGCTCCTACACGGGGACCGGCGCCAACCGCTCGATCACCGGGCTGGGGTACTCGCCGGAGTACGTGATGATCCTGTCGGCGAGCGCCAACAACGCCGTGCAGCGGATGTCCGCGATGTCCCGCACCTACCGGTTCGACGCCCACACGGGAATCACCACGGGCATCACCTCGCTGGACTCCGACGGATTCTCGCTCGGGACCGACACGCAGGTCAACGCCAACGGCACCACCTACCACTACGCGGCCTTCAACCAGTGCTCGGCCGAGATGAACACCTCCTCCTACACCGGTGACGGGACCTCCAGCCGCTCGGTTTCCGGGGTCGGATTCCAGCCCGACTACGTGATCGTGCACGCCAACGACACCGTGACGGCGCGGACGGGGCTCCACAGGCCCACCGCGGTGAGCGGCACGAGCTCGCTGAACTTCAACGCCGCTTCCAACATCAGCAACGGGATCACCGGCCTGCAGAGCGACGGCTTCCTGGTGGGTAACAACGCCGCCAGCAACACCAGCGGGGTGACATACGACTACGTGGCCTTCAAGGACGACCCGTAGGCGAACCCGCGGGCTCGGTCAACGGTTCCGCCCTGCTCAGCGCGCGGGCGGTCCCGGATAGGCTGCCGGAATGGCGACCGCGACCGAAGCGTCTGCGACCTACTCCCTGCCGCCGGAGTTCCTCGACCTCCGGGAGACGATCCGCAAAATGGTCGTCGAGCGGGTCGCGCCGCGGGCGGCTGAGATCGACGCCACGGCGGAGTACCCGCACGACCTGCGCGAGCTGTTCGCCTCGCACGACCTATTCGGCCTGCCCTTCGAGACCGAGCACGGAGGCACCGGCACCGGGACGCTGATGCTCAACATCGCGGTCGAGGAGGTCGCCAGGGCCTGTGCCTCGAGCGCCCTGATGCTGATGATCTCCGAGCTCGGGACGCTGCCGATCAAGCTGTTCGGGACCGAGGAGCAGAAGCGCCGCTTCCTGCCCCGCTGCGCGACCGGAGAGTGGTCGCCGGCCTTCGCGCTCTCGGAGCCCGACGCCGGCTCCGACCCGGGCGGCATGCGGACCCGCGCCACCCGCGACGGAGACGAGTGGGTGATCGACGGGACCAAGAACTGGATCACGAACCTCGGGGTGGCCGACTTCTACGTCGTCTTCTGCGTCACCGACCCTGACGCAGGGCGCTCGCACGGGATCTCGGCCATCGTCGTCGAGGCCGACCGATCGGGCTTCTCGGTCGGCAAGCTCGAGCACAAGATGGGGATCCGCGGCTCGCCGACCGGTCAGCCGATCTTCGACGGCGTTCGGGTGCCGGCCGAGAACCTGATCGGCGAGGAGAACCAGGGCTTCAAGGTCGCGATGGGAACGCTCGACCGCTCGCGGCTCGGGGTCGCCGCGCAGGCGGTCGGGATCGCCCAGGGCGCCACCGACTACGCGGCCGCCTACGCCACCGAGCGGCGCCAATTCGGCAAGCCAATCGCCTCCTTCCAGGGAATCCAGTTCAAGCTCGCCGAGATGGAGACTCGAACCGCCGCCGCCCGCGAGCTGCTGTACCGAGCCTGCGCGAAGGTCGACGGCGGTGAGCCCGACCTCGGCAAGTACTCGGCGATGGCGAAATTGTTCGCCTCCGACACGGCGATGTGGGTGACCACCGAGGCGGTCCAGGTGCTGGGGGGCTACGGGTACGTCAGCGAGTATCCGGTCGAGCGGATGATGCGCGACGCCAAGATCACCCAGATCTACGAGGGCACCAACGAGATCCAGCGCCTCGTGATCGCGCGAACCCTGACGTAACGGCTTCGCCCGCCGCGGGGCCCATATCTGGATCGAAAGCCGAGTTGCGATCGTCTATGCAGCGCAACTCGGGTCTCGACGAGCCGTGATGGGCGAGTTGCGACGTCTATTTCGTCGCAACTCGGCCAGCGTCGGGCCGGGGCGCGGGAATCCAGCTCAGTCGCGCGCTCCGGCGTCGCCGGCCATGAACTCGTCGAGACCGGCGCGAGCGCGGCGCCGCACGGCGGAGCGCAGGATCGGCGTCCAGCCCAACAGCAGGCCGGAGACCCCGAGGGCCTGGCGCGCCCAGCGATGGAAGTCGAAGTCATCGCGGTGCTCGACGATCAGGCCGTCGGCGAACCTGAACGAGGCGCGGACATCGTTCTCGACCGCCCGCCCGGTCTGGGTGAACGTGTAGTGGGCCAGCCAGTGGGCCGTGCCGCGATCGCCGTCGGCATCGTGCTCGACCAGGTCCACGTCCAGATCGTCGGCGCGGCCGGTCAGCATCCTCCACATCGCCCCGGGCTCGTCCCCGCGGAGGTCCTCGAACACCGGGTCGGAGAAGCGCGCCCCGGGCGCGTAGCAGGCGGCCATCGCGCCCCCGTCGTGGGCGTCGAAGGCGGCGTAGAAGCGCCCGATCAGCTCCGTGTTCCCCTCCGACATCGAGGCGACGCTACCACGCCGCCGCCAGGCAACCCAGATACGGTTCCCGCGCAAGAGAGCCTTCGAGAGGAGAAACTGCGCAGATGGGACTACTTGACGGCAAGGCCGCGATCATCACCGGGTCGGCCCGCGGGATCGGCCGGGCGACGGCCGAGCTCTTCATCCGTGAGGGCGCCAAGGTGCTGATCAACGACATCGACGGCGACGTCGCCGAGCAGGCGGCGGGCGAGATCGAGGGAGAGACCGCCGTGTTCGCCGGCGACCTCACCAAGCCGGGCATCTGCGACGACCTGGTCGCGAAGGCCAACGAGGCCTTCGGCGAGGCCGACATCGTCGTCAACAACGCGGGGTACACCTGGGACGGCGTGGTCCACAAGATGAGCGACGAGCAGTTCCAGGCGATGCTGGACATCCACACGATCGTCCCCTTCCGCCTCACCAGGGCGCTGGCGCCGCACTGGCGCGAGGCGGCCAAGCAGGAGGCCGGCCAGGGCACGGAGCGCTTCCGCAAGATCATCAACGTGACCTCGATCTCGGGGACGATGGGCAACGCGGGCCAGGCCAACTATTCGGCGGCGAAGGCCGGCGTCACCGGCCTGACGAAGACGATCGCCAAGGAATGGGGGCAGTTCAAGATCAACGTCAACGCGGTCGCCTTCGGCTTCGTCGAGACCCGTCTCACCCAGGCGAAGGAGAAGGCGGGGGCGATCGAGCGCGGGGGCGAGAAGATCGAGCTCGGGATCCCCGAGCAGCAGCGCGCGATGGCCTCGATGATCATCCCCCTCGGCCGCCCGGCGCAGCCCGCGGAGGCGGCGGGACCTGTCCTCTTCCTCGCCTCCGACCTCGCCAACTACGTCCACGGCCAGGTCCTCAACGTGACCGGGGGTCAGTTCGGGGGCATGTACGCCTAGGAGCGGCGGGTCGATGAGCGGGATCGAGCTGATCGGGGTGCCGATCGACTCGGTGGGTCGATCCGGGGGAACCGAGCTGGCGCCGGCGGCGCTCCGCGAGCTGGGTCTCGCGGACGCGCTGGGGGCCGTGTACGCGGGCGAGCTCGAGGTGCGGGTCCGCGGCGAGGAGCGGGACCCCGAGACCGGCATCGTCGCCAGCGACGACGTCCTGGCGACCACCTCGATCCTGAGGAGTTCGGTGCTGCGCGCCCTAAAGAACGGGGGCCGGCCCTTCCTCGTCGGGGGCTGCTGCGCCGAGCTGCCCGGGGCCCTGGCCGGGGCCCGCGACGCGCTTGGTCGCATCGGGCTGGCGCACCTCGACGGGCACCTCGACCTCTACGACGGCACCACGTCCCCGACCGGCGAGGCCGCCGACATGCCGGTGGCCGTCGCGCTCGGCCGCGGGCCCGAGCGCTGGGTGCAGGCGGCCGGGGGCGCCTCGCTCGCGGTCGAGGACACGGCGATCGTCGGCTACCGCGACAAGGAGGAACCGCTGGAGCACGGAATGCTCCAGGCCGAGGAGCTCGGCCCGGGGCTGACCCATCTGTCGGTGGACGAGCTGCGGGCCGAGGGGCCGGGAGCGGCCGGGGAGCGCGTCGCGTCCTCGCTCGCGGCCCGAGGCGCGTTCTGGCTTCACCTCGACGTCGACGTCCTCGACCAGGACGTCTTCGCCGCCACCGACTACCTGATGCCGAACGGGCTCAGCTGGGAGGAGCTCGGCGGGGTCCTCGGCCCCCTCGCGTCGGCGCCGGCGATGGCCGGCGCGTCGCTCGCCTGCTACAACCCCGAGAAGGACCCGGGCCGGCGCTGCGGCCGGGCGCTGGTCGAGGCGCTCGAGGCGGGGTTCTCGAAGCCGGGGTAAGCCCGGCGGCACTCAGTCGCCGGGCTTTCGCTCCTCGGCCAGCGGCTCCCCGGACTTCCCCGTGGCGGTCGGCGGCGGCCAGGCGCCGAACCAGTTGTCGCGGGCGCCGTCGATCGTGAGCACGCACCCGGAGAGGAAGTCGCCCGCCGGCGAGGCCAGGTAGGCGACCATCCAGGCCATCTCCTCGGGGGTTCCCAATCGCCCGAGCGGAATCGTCCGATGGACGTTCTCGGCGACCTGCGGCGGGTACTTGGTGCGCAGCACCTCGGTGTCGAACTGGCCGGCGGCGACAGCGCAGAGCCGGATCCCGAACCGCGCCCACTCGATCGACAGGGTTCGCATCATGTTCTCGACCGCGGCCCGCGCGGCGCCCGAGTGCACCATCCCGGGCATCCCGTTGTGAGGCGAGAGGGTGACGCTGATCACCTTCCCCGAGCGCTGGGGTATGAAGGCCTTGGTGGCCGCCGCGTGGGTCATTTGCCAGGTCCCCTGGACGTTGAGCTCGGTCACCGTCCGAAAGCCCTTGGCGCTGATCGCCTCGGCCGGGCTCATGAACTGGCCGCCGGCGTTGTTGACCAGCACGTCGACGCACCCGTGGCGCTCGATCACCCGGTCGAACAGGCCCTCGACGGCGTCTGCTTCGCGGATGTCCATCGGCTCCGCCTCGGCCACCCCGCCCGCCTTCCGGATCGCGCTCACGACCTCGTCGAGCGGCTCCGGGCGACGCCCGCAGCCGATCACCGTGGCGCCGAGCGTCGCCAGCTCGGTCGCGATCGCCCGCCCGAGCCCGGTGCCGGCGCCGGAGACCACGCAGACGGAGCCGTCCAGCAGCCCGGGGCGAAAGATCTCGGAGGCGTCCTCGGTCATGCGGCGTGAGCTTATCCGCGGCAAGGCCGCGCCCGGCCCTCGCGAGGGTACGTGGCGATCCACCTTCCCCCCGCTACGCTGAGCGGCCCCGATGAAGGTCCACGCCGAACCGAAGCCGCTCACCGGGCCGCTCCCCGGCGGCACGCGGGGGGCGACCGTGACCGTCCAGCCGCTTTCGGGGGGCGAGGTGCAGTTCCCGGCGGCCAGCTTCGAGCGGCCCGGCGGCCCGTTCGAGACCCTCAAGGCGAGCGGCCTGTTCACCTCGCGCTCAACCGGCTGGTGGTGGGTTCAGTGCCCTGCGTTCCTGATCACCCACCCCAGCGCCGGCACGATCCTCGTCGACACCAGCCTGCACTCGTCGATCGCGGCGGAGCCCGGCGAGAACTTCGGCCGCCTCGCCTCTCGGTTCGCCCGCCCCCGCATCGAGCCCGGCAAGGACCTTCCCTCCCAGCTTCGCGGGCTCGGCGCCGACCCGCGCTCGATCCCGCTGGTGGTGATGACCCATCTCCACGTCGACCATGCCTCGGGGATCTCCGAGTTCCCATCCTCCACCTTCGTCGTCTCGAGCGCCGAGTGGGCGGCCGCCACTAGCGGATCGCGTCCGATTCTCCGCGGTTATCGCCCGCAGCACTACGACTACGTGTTCGACTACCGGCTGGTCGATTTCGACGATCCGAAGATCGACTCCTACGCGACCTTCGCTCGCACCTTCGACCTGTTCGGCGACGGAAGCATCAGGCTCGCCTTCACGCCGGGGCACACGCTGGGTCACATGTGCGTGCTGGCGCGGCTTCGCGACCGTGACTTCGTGATCGCGGGCGATGCCGTCTACACCGTCCGCCAGCTCGAGGGTGGCCCGGAGCAGCCGCGACCCCACGACCCTCACCTCTGGCGTCGCTCGCTTCAGGAGCTGCAGCTGTTTGCGCGGGAGTACCCGCAGGCCGTGATCGTGCCCGGCCACGATCCAAAGCAGTGGCCGACCCTGGAGGCGAAGTACGAGTGACCCGGCGACGAGCCCCCGGACTCGCCTGGCCCGTCTAGCGGGGCGACCCGGTCGGGACCCTGCGCTCGGCCCCGGTACCGATTCCGTTCCGCAGCGACTTGATCACGCCGCGCCGTCCCTTCTCCTCGAGCGCCTGGTACATGTCGCGCACCCGGCTGAACACCTCTCCGGCGACCTCGAGCTGCTGCTCCCGGCTGGGCGCCGGGACGACGCCGAACCGCATCGGCTCGCCGTACTGCACCGTGACCTTGGGGAGCCGCAGCTTGCGCCACCGTCGCACCCCGAGCGAGCCGTGGATGGCCACCGGGACCACCGGAGCCCCCGATTCGAGGGCGATCCTCCCGACCCCCGGGCGCGGCTCTCCCAGCCCCCCGCTCCGCGAGCGGCCCCCCTCCGGATACATCAACAGGCAGCCGCCGCGATCGAGGATCCGGTAGACGGTCTCGAACGCCTCCTCGTCGTGGTAGCCGCGGCGGATCGGGAAGGCGCCCCCGTGCCGGAAGATGAACTCGATCATCGGGTTCGAGAACAGCTGCGACTTCGCCATGAAGCGGATCTTCCGGCGCAGATAGACGGCGGCGAAGAAGTGATCCCACTGGCTGAAGTGGTTGGGGGCGACGATCACCGGTCCCGAGGTGGGCACGTGCTCGACGCCGATCGCCCGGGCCCGGAACAGGAGCATGGTCGGCGGCGTCAGCACGATCCTCGCCACGTCGTAGACCCAGTCGGGGTCGTGGGTGCGGGCGCGCTGATGAAAGCCCGCGAAGTACTCGGGCGGTCGAGGATCCTTGTAGACCTGGGGCTTGATGTCGGGCATGGCGATCGGCCGCCGCGGCCGGCTCCATCCCGTCCTACCCCCGCACGGCGGAGGGGTTACGCGCCGGCCCAACCCTTGGCGCGCTCGACCGCACGCCGCCAGTCGGCCAGCAGCCCGTGGCGCTCCTCGGGGCCGATCCGGGGCTCGTATCGGGCTTTCTGCCGCCACATCGCCTGCACCTGGTCGGCGTCCCAGATCCCGGTCGCGATCCCGGCCAGGTACGCGGCGCCGAGCGCGGTCGTCTCGGCGATCCGTGGAACCACCACCGGGGCCCCGAGCACATCGGCCTGGAACTGCATCAGCCAGCGGTTGGCGACCGCCCCGCCGTCGGCCTTGAGGACCTCGAGCGGGGCTCCGGCCGCGGCCTCCTGGGCGCGGACCGCGTCGACGGTCTGGTAGGCGATCGCCTCCAGCGCCGCGCGGGCGAGGTGGGCGCGCCCGGTACCTCGGGTCAGCCCGACGATCGTCCCGCGCGCGTACGGATCCCAGTGAGGGGATCCCAGCCCGGTCAGGGCCGGCACGAAGTAGACCCCGTCGTTTCCTTCGATCGAGCCCGCGAGCTTCTCCGTGTCGGCCGCCGAGTCGATGATCTGAAGGCCATCGCGCAGCCACTGCACGGCCGCGCCGGTGACGAAGACCGAAGCCTCGAGCGCGTAGTCGGTCTCGCCTCCCAGCCCCCAGGCGACCGTGGCCAGCAGGCCCTCGCCGGGCTCGGGCGCCTCGGTGCCGGCGTTCAGCAGCACGAAGCTGCCGGTCCCGTAGGTGTTCTTCGCCATCCCGGGCCGCAGACACGCCTGCCCGAACAGCGCCGCCTGCTGATCGCCGGCGATTCCGGCCACCGGAACCTGGCCGCCGAACGCCGCCGTGCGCCCGTAGACCTGAGATGAGGGGACGGGCTCGGGGAGCGCGGCCGAATCGACCCCCAGGATCTCGCAGAGCTCGGCGTCCCAACCCAGCCGGCGGATGTCGAACAGCATCGTGCGCGAGGCGTTCGAGTAGTCGGTGAGATGGCGCCCGGTGAGCTTGAAGACGAGCCACGAGTCGACCGTCCCGAAGACGGCGCCGCGCGCCGCCTCGACGTTGTGAAGCAGCCACTCGATCTTGGTGCCCGAGAAGTACGGGTCGATGACCAGACCGGTCCGCCCCCGCACCAGCTCCTGGTGGCCAGCCTCCTTGAGCTCGTCGCAGCGGCTCGCGGTGCGGCGGTCCTGCCAGACGAGAGCGCGATGAACGGGCTCGCCGGTGGCGGGATCCCAGGCGACCACCGTCTCGCGCTGGTTGGCGATCCCGATCGCGTCGAGGTCGGCCCCCTCGATCCCGGCCGCGGCGATCGCCTCGGAGGCGACCCGCCGCGTCACCTCCCAGATCTCGTCCGCATCGTGCTCGACCCATCCCGGTCGCGGGAAGTGCTGCTCGAACTCCGAATAGGCGCGCCCGACGATCAGCCCCTCGCGATCGAAGACCAGGCAGGTGGTGCCGGTCGTTCCCTGGTCGATGGCGAGGATCATGGCCTGCTGCGAAGCTTCGCATCCCGCCGCCGGCTCAGGTACGCGCGGGCGATGTCGAGCAGCTGCCGGCCACGGTGCAGGAAGCCGCCGAGGCTGCGCCCGGTGGCGCGATGCTCGAGCTCGAGCTCGAGCTCGCAGACCCCGTACCCGGTACGGACCGCGTCGATGGTCATCGCCGTCTCCAGGCCGTACCCCGGGGCGAAGGGCAGCAGGTCGCGCAGCACCGCGGCCCGCATCGCCCGCTGGCCGGAGAGCGCCGCCGCGGCGCGGTAACCGCAACGGCGCTCGATCGCCCAGCGGGCGAATCCCAGCGTCAGCCCGAACCCACCCCCCGGCCGGCGACGAAACGCCGCCACCGCGACGTCGCACCGGGGCCGCTCCAGGGCCGCCACCAAGGCGCTCAGCTCGACCGCCGAGGAGCCCAGATCGGCGTCGCACAGGAGGAAGGGGCGCGAATCGGCGCCGTCCGTGGCGCCGTCGAGCGCCGCCTCGGCGGCGGCGGTCACGTTGGCGCCCTTGCCATGCGGGCGGCGCCGGCTGACCACCTGGGCGCCGCGCGCCAGCGCCAGCTCGGCCGTCCCGTCGCTTGAGGCGTCGTCGGCGACCACCACCTCGGCGCTCGGAAACGCCTCCGCCAGCGCGACCAGGGTGTCAGCGATCCGGTCGGCCTCGTTTCGCGCCGCCACGATCACCACGGGGTCGTCTCTCCGTTCGGTGTGCAAGGGCGGATATTCTCCCCGGCCGTGTCGTGCCCATGCCCACAGCCCCACCCCACGCCGCCCCGTCCAAGACCGTGAGCGCCAAGGTCGAGGCCCACATCACCGGGACCGTGTGGAAGGTCGAGGTCGCCCTCGGCGACCAGGTCGCCGAGGGCGACACGGTGGTCATCCTCGAGTCGATGAAGATGGAGATGCCGGTCGAGGCGGAGGATCCCGGCACGGTCAAGGAGATCAACTGCGAGGAGGGGCAGTCGGTCCAGGAGGGCGACGTTCTGGTCGTCCTCGAATGACGTCGCCCCCGTCGTCCGGGCAGCCCGGAGAAGGCGGGAGTTCCTCTCTGGCCGGCGGGAAGCTGATCCTGGACCATCCCGCCGCCGCAGTCGCACGGCTGACCATCTCCAACCCCGAGCGCCGCAACGCGCTCGACCACGAGATCCTCGACGCACTCGCCCAGGTCCTGCCGAGCCTCGACCGGGGGATCGAGATCCGATGCGTGATGATCACCGGAGAGGGGAATGTCTTCTCCGCCGGGTACGACATCGCCGACATCCCGGAGGAGAGCTTCGCCGCCGACGCGGAGGCCCTGGTCGCCCATCCCTTCCAGGCCGCGATGGAGGCCGTCAGCGCGTACCCGTACCCGGTGGTCGCGGCGATCAACGGCCATTGCCTCGGTGGGGGCCTCGAGCTCGCGGTCCGCTGCGACCTGCGGCTCTGCGTGATCAGCGCCAAGCTCGGCATGCCGCCCGCCAAGCTGGGTCTGATCTACGGCCACACCGGGCTGCAGAAGTTCATCGACGTGATCGGCATCGCCCGCACCAAGGAGCTGTTCCTGACCGGGCGCAACCTGAGCGCGCCGCGGGCGATGGCCATCGGCCTGGTCCACGACACCGTGCCGGAAGGCGAGCTGCCGCAGACCGCGTTGCGCCTGGCCTCCGAGATCGCGGCCAACGCCCCCCTTTCCATGCGCGGCAACAAGCGCGCGATCGAGACGCTCAACTCGTATGCGCGCCTCACCCCCGACCAGGAGCGCGAGCTGATCGAGCTGCGGCGCTCGTGCTTTGCCTCGGAGGACTTCCGCGAGGGCGTCAGAGCATTCGCGGACAAGCGAGCGCCGAGCTGGCGCGGCCGCTAGGGAGTCGGGTCTTGGATGACCCTCTAGGGCGTGGGGTCGGGCTGAAAGACCCGGCAGCTGGCGCCGGCGCAGTTCTCGAGATTGTGAAGACGGGTCTTGAGCGTCTGCCTTACCGAGGCGTAGGCGGGGGAGTTGTGAAGGCTCTGTAGCTCGTAGGGGTCGTTCTGCAGGTCGTAGAGCTCCCGTTCTCCGGTGTTGTACTCGACGTACATGTAGCGCGGGGTGCGGATCGCCTTGTAGGTCGGCTCCTCGACCAGTAGCTCCCGATTGCGGTCCATCGCCGGGTGCCTGACCACCGGGAGCAGCGAGAGACCGTCCATGGTCAGGCTCGGAGTCGCGTTCGCCGCGTCGACGATCGTCGGCGCAAGGTCGGCGTTGACGACCAGCGGGCTGATCGTCACCCCCTGCGGGATCCCGGGACCGCGCATCTCGAGCGGCACCCGGATCGACTCCTCGTAGGGTCGCTGCTTGTCGCCGGGGATCCGGTGCTCGCCGTGGAAGAAGCCGTTGTCGGAGGTGTACACGAGCAGCGTGTTGCCGAGCGCGCCCTTAGCCTTCAGCGCGTTGACGACCTTCCTCACCCCGACGTCGACCGCCAGCAGCGACTCGAGCTCGCAGCGATACTTGCGCTGGATGTTGCCGACCTGCTGGTTCGTCAGGCGCGGCAGCTTGCGGATCGTCTGCGGCTTGTCGGAGACATCGGCCTCGTTGAAGTTCGGGGGCTTCGGCAGCTTCGCGTCGTCGAACGCGTTGGCGTCGCGCGGGGCGGACTTGGCGGCGTCCTTGCAGTCTTGCGGCGGATTGGGGTTGGGCGGGCCGCCGACGTGCGGCGCCGTGTAGGTGAGCCAGAGGAAGAACGGGGCTGGCTGCGTCGCCCGACGGTTGACGAACTCGACCGCCTTGCGGGTCAGCACGTCGTCCTTGAAGTCGTCCGGGTCCTGGCCGAACTGGGTCAGGGTTCCGTTGTTGTTGATCGGGTAGTTGTAGACCCGCTGGTCGTATGGGGCGGTCGCGTGCCACTCGGACCAGCCCGCCGGTATGGCTGGCTGGTTCTTGTACTGGTTCAGGTATTTGCCGATCATCGCCGTGAAGTAGCCGGCGCGATGCAGCCAGACCGCCAGGTTGTTGGTCCCGTGCAGTGACTCGAAGCGCTGGAAGCCTCCGTTCGGTGCCTGATTGCTCCACACACCGTGGTTGTGGGCGTACTGGCCGGTCAGGAAGGTGGCCCGCGACGGGCAGCAGAGCGAGAAGTTGAGCAGGCTGTTGTCGAACGTCGCCCCCTGGTCGCCGATCAGCGAGTTGACGTTCTGCATCACCTTCATGGACTCGAGCGTCTGATCGTCCGTCTCGATCACGATCACGTTCGGTCGCCCCGCCGCCGCCGCGGAATCGACGCTCGGTGGGTGCACCCCGGAACCGGCCACCGCCAGACCGGCGGTGACGCCCAAAGTAGCCACAATCGCTGTCAGGAGACGCCCCCGCCTACCCATAGCTCCCGTCACCCTAACAGGAGGCGGCGAAGCCGTGCTTGGCGACGCCCGCCGCGGCGGCGGCCTTGCGCCCGGGGCCGATCGGCCCTGGGCCGGCGCGCTGCGGGCGTCTGGCGGTCACGGAGCCGGGGGGTCGGACTTGTGGACGAGGCAGGTCGAGCCGGCGCAGCCCTCCAGCTTGTGAAGGCGGTACCTGAGCGTCGTCTCGACCGACGCGTAGGCGGCCTTCCCGTCGAGGCTGACGAGCTCGTAGGGGTCGAGGGCCAAGTCGTAGAGCTCGTTCTCTCCGCTCTCGTATTCGGCGTACATGTAGCGCGGGGTGCGGATCGCCTTCACGGCCGGCTCCTCGATCAGCAGCTCGCGGTTGCGGTCGATCGCCGGGTGCTGGATCACCGGCAGCAACGAGTGCCCGTCCATCTCGAGCCCGGCGGGCACGTCGGCGGCATCGAGGATGGTCGGCGCCAGATCGGCGTTGATCACCGGCGGGTCGACGCTCACCCCCTGGGGGATGCCGGGACCGCGCATCTCGAGCGGGACCCGGATTGACTCCTCGTAGATCCGCTTCTTCTCGCCCGGGATTCGATGCTCGCCGTGGAAGTAGCCGTTGTCGGAGGTGTAGACGATCAGAGTGTTGTCGAGGTCGCCCTTGGCCTGCAGCGCGTCGATCACGCTCTTCACCCCGTCGTCGACCGACAGCAGCGACTCGAGCTCGCAGCGGTACTTCCGCTGGATGGCGGCGATCTGATCCGCGTCCAGCGACGGCAGGTCGCGGACCTCGGCCGGCTTGTCGGAGACGTCGGCCTCGTTGAAGTCGGGGGGCGTCGGCAGCGGCTCGGAGTCGAACGCGGCCGCGTAGCGGGTCGGCGGCTTCGCGGTGCCGCGGCAGTCGAAGGGCGGGCGGGGGTTCGGGTTCGGTAACCCGACGTGCGGCGCCGTGTAGGTGAGCCAGAGGAAGAACGGCCTCGGCTTTCGCGCCCGGCGGTTGACGAAGTTGACCGCCTTTCGGGTCAGCACGTCCTGTTTGTAGTCCCATGCCGAATCGCCGTACTGGGTCAGGATGCCGTTGTTGTTGAGGGTGTAGTCGTAGACCGTCTGATCGTCGGGAGCGACGGCGTGCCACTCGGTCCAGCCCGGTGGGATCGGGGGTTGGTTCTGGTACTTGTTCAGGTACTTGCCGATCATCGCCGTGTAGTAGCCGGCGCCGGACAGCCAGGTGGCGAGGTTGTTGCTCGCGTGCAGCGACTCGAAGCGGCTGAACCCCCCGCTCGGTGGCGCGTTGCTCCACACCTTGTGGTTGTGGACGTACTGGCCGGTCAGGAAGGTGGCCCGCGAGGGGCAGCAGAGCGAGTAGTTGACGAAGCTGTTCTGGAACGTCGCCCCCTGGGCGCCGATCAGCGAGTTGACGTTCTGCATCACCTTCATCGACTCGAGCGTCTGGTCGTCGGTCTCGATCACCAGCACGTTCGGCGCGTCCGGCGCGGTCGCCGCCTGACCCACGGTCAGCGGGTGCGTTCGGGGGCTGGCGAGCGCCAGCGCCGCGCTGAGACCCAGTGTGGCGCAGAGCAAGCTCAGCAGGCGCCTCCTGAGCGGCGCGATACGCCTCATCCCCCTGCACATCCCGCGGCGATCTTAACAGTACGGTCAGCAATCGCCGAGGCGAGCGCGACCGTCCCGCCGCCCGGCTACTTCGGCGCGGGATCGGACTGATGGACGCGGCAGCTGGACCCCGCGCAGGTCTGAAGTTTGTGCAGGCGCGTCGCGAGGCGAGCCCGTACCGATGCATACGCGGGATCGGCGTCGCGGCTCTGAAGCTCATAGGGGTCGATCGCCAGGTCGTAGAGCTCCTTCTCCCCGGTGTTGAACTCCGCGTACATGTAGCGCCCGGTCCTGATCGCCTCGAAGCCCGGTTCCTCGACGAGCAGCTGGCGTCCCTGCTCGAGCCCGGGACTCTGCGCCACCGGGATCAGCGAGCGGCCGTCGATCACCAGGCCGCGGGTCGCATTGGCCGCGTCGACGATCGTCGGGGCGAGGTCGGCGTTGATCGCCAGGTCGTCGATGCTCACCCCCTGCGGGATGCCCGGACCCCGGATCTCGAGCGGCACCCGGATCGACTCCTCGTAGATGTGCATCTTGCCCGTCGGGATCCGGTGCTCGCCGTGGAAGAAGCCGTTGTCCGACGTATAGATCACCAAGGTGTCGCTCAGCTCGCCCGCGGCCTCGAGCGAGTCGACCAGTTGCTTGACCCCCTCGTCGACCGAGAGGATCGACTCGAGTCGGCATCGGTACTTGCGCTGGATGTCGTTGATCTCACTGGCCCCGAGGAGCGGCCGGTGCTGGATCGCGGCCGGCTTGTCGGAGACGTCGGCCTCGTTGAAGTTCGGCGGGATCGGCAACGGCTCGGTGTCGAAGGCGTGGGCGTGGCGCGGGGCGGGCTTGGCGGTCTGCTGACAGTTACTGGGCGGCTGCGGGCTTGGGTTCGGACCGCCCGCGTGCGGCGCCGTGTAGGTGAGCCAGAGGAAGAACGGCTTCGGCTTCGGCACCCGGCGGTTGACGAAGTCGACCGCCTTCGAGGTCAGCACGTCCTGCTTGAAGTCCGTCGGGGCGTGGCCGTAGCTCGCCAGCGTCCCGTTGTCGTTGAGCGTGTAGTCGTAGACCTCCTGGGTGTCGGGCGAGGCGGCGTGCCACTCGGACCATCCCGGCGGAACCGCCGGATCGTTGCCGTAGCCGTTCAGGTACTTGCCGATCAGGCCGGTGTAGTAGCCCGCATCCTGAAGCCAAACGGCGAGGTTGTTGTCGCCGTGCAGCGCCTCGAAGCGCTGGAAACCGCCATTCGGGGGCGAGTTGCCGAGCACCCCATGGTTGTGCTCGTACTGGCCGGTCAGGAAGGTGGAGCGCGACGGGCAGCAGAGCGAGTAGTTGACGAAGCTGTTATTGAACGTCGCCCCCTGGGCGCCGATCAGCGAGTTGACGTTCTGCATCGCCTTCATCGACTCGACCGTCTGGTCATCGGACTCGATCACCAGCACGTTGGGCTGCGCCTGGGCGGCGACCGCCTGATCGAGCGGTGCCGGCGGAGCTCCCGAGCCGGCCGCTGCCAACACCCCGGTTGCGATCGAGGCGCCGACGGCCAACGCCAGCAGGCGCCCCCCGGAAGGAGCCGGGTGCCTCCGCCCGCGCCGCCTCATATCCCCTCCCTTGCTCATCGGTCCCCTGTGACGGTGAACACGCGACTGGGGCGGAAGTAGCGACGGAGCACGCCGGATTGGCCGTCCGGGCCTGAGCCTAGCCTGGTGATCCCGGCCATGGAGGCCAGATGGCTGATCTCACGACCCCGCCGAGCGCCTAGATGCCGCCCCTGATCACCTTCGACGAGGCGATCGAGTTGAGCGAGGTCTCCACCGAGGCCGAGATCACGGCGCTCGTCGAGCGGGCCTGGGAGGTCCGCACCGAGCGGTTCGGCGACTCGACCGACATGTGCTCGCTGGTCAACGCGAAGTCCGGCGGATGCGCGGAGGATTGCGGGTTCTGCGCCCAATCGCGCTACGCGGAGGCCGACACGCCGATGCACGCGATGATGAGCCCCGAGCAGATCCTCGAGCACGCTCGGGCCGCGGAGGCGGCCGGCGCTCACCGGTTCTGCATGGTCACCCAGGGCCAGGGGCTCTCGAAGCGCGACTTCGAGCGGGTCGTCGAGGGCGCGAAGCTGGTCGCCGAGCACACCAACTTGAAGCGCTGCGCCTCGATCGGGCACATCTCGCCCGAGCGCGCGAGGCGCCTCGCGGAGGCTGGGATCCAGCGCGTCCACCACAACGTCGAGACCGCCCGCTCCCACTACCCCGAGGTCTCGACGACGGTGCGATACGAGGGTCG
>JAHEXV010000048.1 GCA_023251935.1 bacterium
GCCAGAGCGTATCCGCCGCCGGCGAGCGCCAGGAACACGGCCGCCGTCGCCATCAGGTTCGCGTAGCTGAGATGCGAAATGAGCCGCCGAAGCATTCGATTCTCCTTTTGCTCGGACTGTCGCCGGGGGGTCGCAGTGCGTGCTCGGCGCAGCGCCCCAGCCGGGCTGGTCGACACAACCTAGCCGCGAAGCGGCCTGGCCAGGCGGGCGGCGAGGTTTCGCGCCCGGCCGCCCACCGTCCACCACTTGCCCTCGGTTGCCCGGCCGGTGCCACCGGTCCGGTCGAGCCGGTCGAGCGCCGCCATGTCGCGCTCGTCGAGCGAGAAGTCGAAGACGCGCGAGTTCTCGACGATCCGCTCGCACCGAGTCGACTTGGGGATCACCGGCACCTGCCGTTGGACGGCCCAGCGGAGCATCACCTGCGCGGGCGTGCGCCCGGTTCGCCGGGCGACCTGGACGACCGCCTCGTGCGCGAGATCCCTGCCGTGGGTCAGCGGGCTGTAGGCCTCGAGCACCACCCCCTGCTCGTCACAGGCGGCGAGCAGCCGGCGGCGGAAGTTAAAGGGGTTGAAGAGGACCTGGTTCACCGCCGGAGGAACATCCGCGGCGGCGATCACCCTCGCAAGCTCCCGGCGGTCGTAGTTGCTGACCCCGATCGCCCGGGTCAACCCGCGCTCCAGCGCCCGCTCCATGCCCCGCCAGGCCCGCGTCGGCCCGCCCTGCGGCCAATGGACGAGGTAGAGGTCAAGCTCGTCGATGCCGAGGTGCTCGAGGCTGCGCTCGACCTCCCGCACGGGGTCGCGCGAACCCGGGAAGAACTTGGTGGTCACGAAGACCTCGTCCCTGGATACGCCGCTGGAGCGAAGCGCACGACCGACGCTCGCCTCGTTGCCGTAGCCCTGCGCCGTGTCCACGTGGCGGTATCCGGCCTCGAGCGCCCACCGCACCGAGTCCTCGGCCGGCCGGCCGTCGGGGATCTCCCAGACGCCGATCCCGAGCAGCGGCATCTCGATCCCGGCCGCCAGGGCCCGCGAGCGGCCCGCGCCGGTCAACGGATCGGTGTGGTGATCAGAAGCCACGGGGAGCGAGCGAGGAAACGCTACTCGCCCGACTCCGCGAGGCGCCGAGCGTCGGCGGCCCGGAACGGGCAGCGAGCGGCCCGCCGCCCGCTCTCCTCCCCCGCGAGTCGCGGGCGACCGGGGCGGGCGACGGCGCTCGCATCGGTGTACTCAGCGGAAGGTGATCGCGTTCACCGCCTGCTTGATCTTGTTGACGATCACGTCGGCGAGCTCGGTCCCCTGCTTGCCGTTGAACCCCTTCATCGCGGCGACCATGCCGACCATCAGCAGCGAGACGAGCAGGATCAGGCCGACGTACTCGACCGTTCCCTGGCCGCCGGAGCCCTCGAGGGCGGCGACGATCCGCCTGGCGCGGCGTGCGAAGGACGCCTGAATGTACGCGGCGAGTCTGTAGAGCATCGGACCTCCTGGTTCGGGTTTGGGCCGATGCTGGCCCCGATCGCGTCATCGATCCAGACGCGACCGAGCCGAGTGCGGAGCAACCGAGTGCCGCAAGTGCGCTCGGGGGCGCCCGCCCCGACCGCCCGGGAGGAGCGCCGGGCGGCCCCCGGGCGTCGATGGGCGAGTTGCGACGTCTATTTCGACGCAACTCTCCCAGCGACGGTTTTCGGGGGGCCGCGGAGCCGCCCTGCGATGGCGCCCTACCTAGTGCCCCGCGGCCTTGTTCAGGAACGGCACCAGGTGGTTCATGAAGGCGTTGTTCGGGTACGCCCCGGCCGGATCGTTGTGCGCGTAGGTGTTGTGGCGGTTGACCAGGGTCAGGTCGCTGCTCGGGAGGTCGGATTGCTGGGCGAGCGCCCGCGCATCGTCGAGGACGCTCTCGCCGCCGAACGCCCCGAAGGCGTAGATCGGCACGTTCACGTCGTCGCCGTGGATCGCCTTCACGCCCATCACCGACTGAGCGGGGTTCTGGCTGCCGTCGGCGACCGCCCCCGCGTCGATCGTCAGCCGCATCGGGTGGTACCAGGCGACGCCGTCGACGTCCTTGAGCTTCCAGCCGGCGAACATCTTCGCGTAGCGCTTGATCGGGGTGATGTCCCCCGCCTGGTCCCAGCCGCGCGGATTGCCGCTGGCCGCGAGATGCCCGACGTGGCCCTGGAACGCGAACAGGTTGGGCGGCGACGTCTGGGTGTCGGCCGCGTACCCCCACTGGGCGAGGTTCGTCGCCGGCACCGGGGGCTTCAGGTTGGCGGGCAACAGCGGGAACTGCTGGCCCAGTGAAGGCGCGCCCGGGGCGATCAGCGCCGAGGTCGATCCCCCCTCGGCGAACAGGCCCGCGTACGGCGCCGGGATCCCGCCGAAGGAGAGCCAGGGGGAGCCCGACTCCAGGTCCGAGAGCTTCTGCTCGGCCTCAACCTTGGTGATCGGCGTGGGGCTGCTGCCCCCGTCGTCGTAGACGAGGCCCGAGAGGCCCTGGGCTCCGGGCTTTCCGTTGAAGTCCCAGGTGGCGTACGCGGTGGTGATCGACCCCCCCAGCGAGTGGCCCATCACCACCACGTGGCCACCGCGCTGCTCCGCGGCCACGACCACCTTCCTCAGATCGTTGACCTCGGTGCGCATCCCCCACTGCTTGGCGAACTCGACCTCTGAGTCAGGGATCAGCTGGAAGTGGTCGGTGACGCCCGAGTCCACGAGCCAGCCGAGGTAATAGTCGAACAGCCGCTTGGGAGTCGCCGTCCCCTCCTTCGCCTGCTCGGCCACCGACTGGTCCTCGAGCAGGTTCTCGCGCCGCTCGACCGACCAGACCTGCCAGCCCTTGACCTTCTGGACCAGCGTCCTCGCGAGCGGCGCGATGTAGGCGGAGCCCGCCGAGGTCCCGGGGTTGAAGACGAGGATGTTCCTGGCGTCGTGCGGGCCGGTCTTCAGCACCCCGACCTTGTCGTACTTGCTCGGGGTGCCCGGGGCGTCGTATCCCTGCATCCACTGGACCCTGTCGCCGGCGCTGGCCGATGAGGCCGCGAGCGCGCAGGTGACCCCGAGCGCGAGCATCGTGATCGCCAACACGGGGAATCTGCTGCTCACACGGCCCATCCTCGAACCTCCCGAAATCTCCTCGTCGGACCCGATCGTCCAACCGGGATTAAACGCGCTCGGCGATGCCGCTTTCAAGCACGATTCGACGAACTTCGCACGGCTTCTTTGTGCACCTGCACAAAAGGCTACCTGCTCACGCTCCAGCCGTCTCGTCGGCGTCCATCCCGCTGGCGAGGTAGATCCGCGCCAGGTCGCGGGGGCTCGCCAGGTCGAGCCCGGTGATCTCCTCGATTCGCCGCAGGCGGTAGGCCAGGGTGTTGCGGTGGATGTGCAAGGCGGCGCTGCTCGCGGCGCGGTCGAAGCGAGCGCGCAGAAGCGCGTCGAGGGTGCGGCGAAGCTCCGCGTGCTCGGGATCGTCGAGGGCAGCGAGCACTCCGGCGCGGAGCCGAGCCGCCACAGCCGGCGAGCGAAGCATGAGGATCTCGGGCAGGTGGTCTTTGGCCTCGACGACGCCGCGCCAGCCGAGCCGGCGTCCGTGCTCGGCCAGCAGCACCAGCTCATCGCGGGCATCCGCGAGCTCGCCGCGGGCGGTCGGCTCGGCGATCGCCATCAGCACGTCCGGGCCCTCGTCGAGCTCGGCCAGCTCGAGCGGCCCCCAGGTCAGCCCGACGACCCGATCCCCCTCCGTCACGGCGAGGGTCAAGCCCCGGCCTCGCAGGCGGGCGGCGAGAGCCGCGTGGCGCCCCGGCGGGCGCCCGGGCATCACGATCGCGAACGGGGCGTAGGCGGGCTGGACCGGAACGCCGAGCCGCTGGGCGAGCTCGAGATCGGCGGGGTCGAGGGGCTCGCCCCCGCTGAGCCGGTCGAGGAGGCTTCGCGTCCGCCGCTCCTCCTCCGAGACCAGCACCTCGCGCTCGGCGAGATAGGTGTGGGCGACCACGGTCGAGATCTGATCGACGTATCGCATCAGCAGCCCGGCCGCCTCGAGCAGCTCCTCGGTCTCCTCGGCTCGGGCGTGACGGCGGATCAGCTCCCACCCCACCCGGCCCCCCAACCAGATCGCCCGCAGGAGGTCCTCGAGCCGCACTCCCTCGCTCGCCCGGGCGCGAGCCCACTCGCGCAACGGGTCGAAGTCGCCCTCGGTCGGAGTGGCCCCCGTCGACAGCCACCGCCACCAGCGCTGCAGGTTGCGCTCCACGCCCTCGACGACGTCATCGCGCGACCCCGCCGGGAGCCGCTCGAAGGCCGCGATCTCGGATCCGAACGCGCCGGCCATCTCCCGGCCCGCCTCGGCCCGGGGGATCCTGGCCACGATCGAGGCCACCCTCGCATGCGGGCTGCGCCGCGACATCCGGCGGAATGTATCCGCCTGGCGATCAGCGCATACGCTCCTCGCCGACGATCCGATGCGGGTGCTGGTAGTGACCAACATGACCCCGGACGCGGGCGCCCCGGCGCGCGGCCGGTTCGTGCGCGATCAGGTCGAAGCCCTGCGGCGAGCCGGGGTCGAGGTCGAGCTCTACTCGTTCCGGGTCGGGTCGCGCCAGTACCCGCGCGCGACCCGGGCGATCCGACGGCTGCTGCGCGCCGACGGCTTCGACCTCGTGCACGCGCACTACGGGCTCGCCGGGTGGTGCGCGCTGCTCGCCGGCGCGCGGCCGCTGATCGTCACCTTCCACGGCACCGATGTTCGACACCCGGTGGTTGGCCCGCTATCGCGCCGCCTGGCGCCGCGACTCGACCTGGTCGCCGGGGCCTCCCGGGCCCTGTTCGCGCCCGAGTCCGGAAGAGCCGGGCTGCCGCGGGTCGCCGGCGCCAGCGCGGTGCTTCCGTGCGGCGCCGATCTCGAGGGCTTCGCGCCACACTCGCGGGTCGAGGCCCGCCGCCGGCTGGGGCTCGACCCCGACGGGCGCTACCTGCTCTTCCCCGCCTCGGCCTCGCGGCCCGTGAAGCGCCACGACCTCGCCGCCGAGCTCGCCCGGCTCGCCGAAGCCGAGCTCCTTTGCGGCGGCGGCATCGAGGCGGGGCGGATGGTGGACTGGATCAACGCCGCCAACGCCGTCCTCGTCACCTCCGACAACGAGGGCTTCGGCCTCGCGGCGGTGGAGGCGCTCGCCTGCGACGTGCCGGTGCTGTCGACGCCGGTCGGCGTCGCCCCGACGCTGCTGGCGGAAATCGACGGCTGTCTGGTGGAGCCGTTCGACGCCAGCCGCTGGGCGACCGTGGCCGGGGCCCACCTCGACGCCTCGGACCCGCGGGTCGCGGGCCGCGACCGCGCCGGCTGGTTCTCCGCCGAGCTGATGGCCGAGCGGGTCCTGATCGCCTACCGGGAGCTGCTCGCTCATCCGGGCTAGGGCGGCCCCCGGCGCCGGCCGGCTCAGCCGCAGGCTCGGACGCGGCGGGCGATCGTCAGCTGGCGCCCGTCGAGCAGGCTCACCCTGACCCCGACCCCGGTCGGGCCGTGCACGGGAGGCATCGCCTGCTCGAACGGCGCCTCGGTGTCGTCGGCGACCGGCACGCCGCCGAGGCGGAACTCGGTCTCGATCACGTCACCGGCCTGAGCTCCGCCGATCCGCGCTCGGATCGGGTTGGCGGCGCACCGGCGCCCGTTCTGGCGCCGGGTCCGGTAGTCGAGCTGAAGGCTGACCCGCGGGGTCGTCCGGCAGCCACTCCCCCTGCAGCGCTCCAGCCGCTGAAGCTGGCGGGCGAGCGTCGATCGGACCTCGCCGTAGGCGGGGTCGTAGGCGACGTTCTGAAGCTCGTAGGGATCGTCCGCCAGATCGTAGAGCTCCTCCTCCCCGGTCCGGTAGCGAGCGTAGAGATAGCGCTCCGTGCGCACCCCCTTGAAGCCGGGAATCTGGTGATAGGGGTAGGCCTCGAGCACGAGCTCGCGGCCGGTCTCCCGGTTCGGGTGCCGGGCGGCGTCCAGGAGCGAGCGCCCGTCGATGCTCGGGCCCGGCGCCGCGCCGGTCGCCTGGACGATCGTCGGGGCGAGGTCGGCGTTGATCGCCAGGTCGCGCACATGCCCCCCCGCCGGGATCCCCGGGCCGCGGATCAACAGCGGCACCCGGATCGATTCCTCGTAGGGGGTGCTCTTGTCGGTGGCCCGCCGGTGCTCGCCGTGGAAGAAGCCGTTGTCGGACGTGAACACAACGTAGGTGTTCGCGAGCTCCCCGGACCGCTGCAGCGCGTCGATCACCTCGCCGGCCCCCCGATCCACCGCCCGCAGCGATTCGAGCTGGCAGCGGTACCGGCGGGCGATGTCGTCGATCCGGCCCGGGTCCAGCAGGGGCTTGGTCCGAAGCCACGCGGGCTTGTCGGAGACATCGGCCTCGTTGAAGTCGGGGGGCATCGGCAGCGGCTCGCCGTCGAAGGCGTCGGCGTCGCGGACGGCGGGCTGGGCGGCGTTCTGGCAGTCGAAGGGAGGCTGCGGACTGGGCGAATCGCTCCCGGTCGTGTGCGGCGCCGTGTAGGTGAGCCAGAGGAAGAACGGGCGCTGCTTCGGCGCCCGGCGATCGATGAAGTCCACCGCGTGAGCGGTGAACACGTCCTGCTTGAAGTCGGCGGGGTCGTGCCCATACTGGACCAGGCTCCCGTTCTCGTTGAGGCTGTAGTCGTAGACGGCCTGGGCCGTGGTGTCGGAGCCGATCGCCGCGTTCCACTCCGTCCACCCGGGAGGAACCAGCGTGGGGTCCGGCTTGCCGTAGCCGTTCAGGTACTTGCCGATCAGGGCGGTCCGGTAGCCCGCCTTCTTCAGCCAGACCGCGAGGTTGTCGTGGGCGTGAAGGCGCTCGAAGGTCGAGAAGCCGCCGGTCCGTGGCGAGTTGCCGAGCACGCGGTGATTGTGGGCGTACTGGCCGGTCAGAAAGGTCGTGCGGGAGGGACAGCAGAGCGAGAAGTTGACGAAGCTGTTGTCGAAGGTCGCTCCCCTGGCGCCGATCCGGCTCTCCACCGTGCTCATCACCCGCAGCGACTCCAGCGTCTGGTCGTCGGTCTCGATCACCACCACGTTCGGCCGCCCCTGCGGGGTGGAGGAGCCGCTTGCGCCCTCCCCCTCGGCGGCCGCCCTCGGGGCGCTCCCCGCGACGGCCGCCAACGAGGCGCCGAGCAGGGCAGCGGTCAATCCGGCCGCGGCGAATCGGGTCGCCCGCCTGCGAGACCGACCTTCCAGCCGACGCCGGACCGCCGCCATCGGCTCAGCCGCAGGCGCGGATTGTGCGATTGATCGTCATCCGCCGGCCGTCGAGCATGCTGACCCTGATCCCGACCGCGGTCGGGCCGTGGCTCGGAGGCATCACCCGCACGAACGGGGGCCGCGAGTCGTCGCCCAGGAGCCGCCCCGCGAGGAAGTACTCCGTCTTCACCACCCCGCCGACTCCGGCGCCCGTGACGCTGGCCCGAATCGGGTTGCTGGCGCACCGCCGGCCGCTGCGGCGCGCGGATCGGTGGCCGAGCTGGAGCGTGACCCGGGGGCGGGCCCGGCAGCCGGGTCCCTGGCAGCTCTCCACGTTGTGAAGCTGGTGGGCGAGCTTCGACCTCACCTCGCCGTATGCCGGATCGCTGGCGACGTTTTCGAGCTGGTGCGGATCGCGGCGCAGGTCGTACAGCTCGCGCGCTCCGGAGTTGTAGTCGACGTAGACGTAGCGCTCGGTCCGGATCCCGTGGAAGTCCCCGGCCTCGATCGACAGCCCCCTCCCCGACTCCATCCGTGGGCGCAGGGCGGCGGGCAGCAGCGACTGGCCGTCCATTGCCAGCCCCGGGGTCGCCCCCGTGAGCTGGGTGATCGTCGGCGCCAGGTCGGCGTTGATCGCCAGGTCGTGGGCGGTCTTTCCGCGGGGGATGCCCGGGCCCCGGATCAACAGCGGGACGCGGATCGACTCCTCGTAGGGCTTCACCTTGCCCTCGGGCAGGCGGTGCTCGCCGTTCAAGAAGCCGTTGTCGGAGGTGTAGATGACGTAGGTGTCGGCGAGGTCGCCCTGCTGCTTCAGTCGGTTGAGAATCCGGTTCACGCCGTCGTCCACCGAGAGCAGCGATTCAAGAGCGCACCGGTATTTGCGAGTGACGTCGGCGACCTCGGAGTCGCTGAGCAGCGGAAGGCGTCGGACAGCCCGCGGCTTGTCCGACACGTCGGCCTCGTTGAAGCTGGGCGGGGCCGGCAGCGGCTCGGTGTCGAAGGCGTCGGCGTCGCGAGGCGCCGGCTTGGCCGCCTCGTCGCAGTCGCTGGGCGGCTGTGGGTTCGGATCGGGAGGGTTGGTGTGGGGGGCGCTGTAGGTGAGCCAGAGGAAGAACGGCTTCTGCGCCGCGGCGCTGCCGCCGATGAAGCGGAGCGCCCTACCGGTGAGCACGTCCTGCTTGAAGTCGCCGGGCTCGGTGCCGTAGTGGACGATCTTCCCGTTCTCGTTGATCTCGTAGTCGTAGACGGATCCGCCCAGCCCGCCGTCCCACTCCGACCAACCGGGAGGCACCACGGGGTGCGAGAGGTATCCGTTCAGGTACTTGCCGATCAGGGCGGTCCGGTAGCCGGCGCTCCGAAGCCAGACGGCGAGGTTGTTGTGCGCGTGCAGCCGCTCGAACTTGGCGAAGCCTCCGAGGGGAGGCACGTTCCCGAGCACGCGGTGGTTCTGCGCGTATTGGCCGGTCAGGAAGGTGGCGCGGGAGGGGCAGCACTTCGAGAAGTTGACGAAGCTGAACGGAAACGTCACGCCCCGGTCGCCGATCCGCTCCTCGACCGTCTTCATCACCTTCATCGACTCGACCGTCTGGTCGTCGGTCTCGATCACGACCACGTTGGGGCGTGGCTGAAGCCCGGCGGCCTCGGCCGCCTGCGGGAGCGGCCGAGACAGGACGCCGGCGGCGCCGGCGGCCGCCGACACGGCAAGGGCCACCGCCCAAGCCCGCCCCCGCCACGGCACGGCGCATCGCGGGGCTCTGCCCCTCGAGATGCTCATGCTCGCCACCCAACGATCGAGATGGTCCCGGACGTGCGCGGGCCTCGGTTCAGCCGTCGCACTCCACCGGGTCTTTCGTAGAGTGGAGTCGGCATGGGACGAGAGGCGCCGGCGCAGGCGACCAAACGACCTGGACGCATCCGCTGGTTCATGGCCTGGCTCGGCTTCGGGCCGGAGAGCCAGCTCACCGAGCAAGCGGGCCGCGACCCCGATCGGGCCCGGCGGCAGGTCGAGGCGGCCGAGCGCAGGGCAGCGCGAAAGGCTGAGCGCCGGGAGAGGCGGGAGGCCAAGCGGAGGTCCGGTGAAGAGGCCAAGCGTGCCAGGGTAGCCGCACACGATGCCTCCGAGCGGGCCCGCCGGGCAGCCGATGCCGAGCTCGAGGCACAACGATCGGCCGAGGCGGCGGCGCGGGAAGCCACGGAGCGCATTCTGGCCGTCGCGGCGGACCTGGACCGCGCCGAGGAGCAGGCCGCGGCGACGCTCGAGGACCACCAGGCGCGCCTGGCCGAGATCGAGTCCAGGGCGCGCGCCGCGGAGAGTCGGGCCGAGCACGCGCGGGCCCGAGTCGCCGACGCGCTCGAGCGCGCCGCCGAGGCCCGCGCCGAGGCGAAGCAGGCGAGGCGCGACATCGGGCCGATCTCCCACAGACTCGCTGACGTCGACGCCCAACGCCGCCTTCACGAGCAAGCGGAACGGCGACTGGAGCTCGAGTGCGCCGAGCAGAGAGGCCGCCTCGAGAGGCTTCGCGCCAGGGTCGGCGACGGGGCGCGCGAGGCCGAGAGGCACGCCGCGGAGACCAACGGCGCCCCGCTGCGGCGTCGCGGCGAGGCGCTCGAGCGCCTACGTGAGGAGGCGACCCGGGTGATCGAGCGCTCCGATCGACGGTTGCGGGCGATCGGCGAGGGCGCCGCGGCCGCGGCCGAGCGAGTGGCGGCCGCGGAGCGGGACCTCGCCCGAGAGGCGGAGCGCCTGCAGGGCGAGCTCGAGCGACGGATCGCCGAGGAGGCCGGGAGCGCGAAGGCCGCGATGGAGATCGAGCTCGCCGCCGCCCGGCGCCAGTTCGCGGAAGCGCGCCAGCGGGCGTTGGCCGCCGAGCAGCGCACCATGGAGGCCGAGCTCCCGAGGCGGGGCGAGGCTCGAGACGAGCTTCGCCACGACCCGCTCGAGGCGCTCGAGGCCAGCCTCGCCGACGGCGAGCCGGCGCCGCGGCGGCGACGGGCCTGGTCAAATCTGCGGCCAGTGCGCGCGCTGGCGCTCCAGATGCGGCTCCGCCGGCTCGATCGGAGCGCTTCGGGGGTCCCCTCCCCGCGCGAGCGCGTCGATCGTGGCCAGAACCGATGACGCCAGCGCGTCGCGGCTGTAGCCGCCCTCGAGGCAGATGAGGACCGGGACCTCGAGCTCCGAGGCGAGGCCGCCGATCGTCGCCGCCATCTCGCCGTAGGCCTCGGTCTCGACGGCGCAGTCGGCGAGCGGGTCGTCGCGATGCGCGTCGTAGCCGGCCGAGATCGCCACCAGCCCCGGCTCGAACGCCCGGGCGATCGGGGCGACGACGTTCTGCACCAGCGACAGGAACTCGTCCGAGCCCGCGCCGGGCGAAACCGGCAGGTTGACCGTGTACCCCTCTCCCACCCCCTCGCCGCAGTAGTCCGCGCTGCCCGTGCCCGGGTAGAGCGGCCACTGGTGGATGCTCGCGTACAGCACCCGATCGGAGGCGGCGAAGATCGCCTCGGTCCCGTTGCCGTGATGGACGTCCCAGTCCACCACTAGGACCCGCTCGATGCCCCCCTCGGCGACCGCGTGTGCGGCGGCGACCGCGACGTTGTTGAACAGGCAGAAGCCCATCGCCCGCGCCGCCTCGGCGTGATGGCCGGGCGGGCGCAGGCCGCAGAACGCGAACCCGTCCTCGCCGGCCAGCAGCCGCTCGGCGGCGCTGGCGGCGCCGCCGGCGGCGTGCAGCGCGGCCTCGAAGGAGCCCTCGCTGGCCACGGTGTCGATCTCGATCAGCCCGCCGCCCTTGGCGCAGAACTCCTCGATCGCGTCGATGTGCTGGTCCGTGTGCACCCGGCGCAGTTGCTCGCGCGTTGCTGCGGGGGCCTCGAGTCGCTCAAGCCCCGGCCAGCCCGCGTCGTCGAGCGTCGACTCGATCGCCCGCAGACGGGCCGCGTTCTCGGGGTGAGCGCCCGTGTCGTGCTCGAGCGACGACGGATGAGCGAGGTAGAGCCCCATCGCGGCAACCGTATCCGCCCCCGGCTGGACCGATGCGCCCTGGGCGACAGCCCGGGCGGGCGCTACCGCCGCAGCGCGGTGGAGCGAGCCTGGCGTCGGTCCGCAACCCTCAGTGGCTCATCGCGGTCATCGCCTGCCGCAGCTGCGGTGCGGTGAGCGCGCCCGGCGGCACCGGGAACGACCGGTAGCTGAATCCACCCGGGTACTGGAGCCTGAAGATGGTCCGTCCCTTGGAGTTGTAGCCACCGGTGAACTTGAGTCCGCCCCAGCCGACCAGCCAGCCGCCCGAGGGAAGCTTCCGCGCCGAGCCGCAGCAGATCGATCCGGCGGCGGTTGGATCCTCGAACGACTCGACCAGCCTCGCCGTCTTCGACTTCAGGTCGATCCGGTAGCGCACCACCCTGGGCGCCTTGCCCAGACCGGTGAAGTTGTCGTAGATCGAGATCGTGCCGTCCGGCAACAGGCGTGGATCGTGCTGGCCGCCGAGCGGGTAGGAGCCCTCGGGGTCGTTGAGGACCTTGAGGCTCTTCGGGGTGTGAATCCCGCCCAGCTTCCAGACGACGGCGCCCGTGTTTCGGTTGATCTCGTAGACGGCGTCCAGCTGGCGGAAGGACAACAGGAGGTACTTCCCATCCGGCTCCGCCGCGTTGAAGTGCTGGATGTCCAGCCCCGGCTGGCCGCCTGCGAGGACCTGATCCCACCACCGTTGGGGGGTCTGGTCGAGCCCGATGTGTTTGAGGGAGTCCCACTTCCAGACCAGCTGCCCGCTCGGCGTCAGCTCCTGGATCTCGTAGGTGTTCACCGTCGCATCCGATGAGCCCCCGTACGGGCTCGCGTCCTGGTGCGGCTTGCGGATGATCGCGCCGAGCAGGTAGTTCCCGTTCGGGAGCAGCTGGAGCTCGTGAATGTCGGTCGCCAGGCCGCCTGCCGCCCCCACGGTGTGAACCAGCTGTCCGTCCAGGCTGTGGATCTCGAAGTCGCCACCCGCGGTACCCCCGCCGGTATAGCGCTGCCAGGCGATGGTCCCGTCGGGGAGGAGCTCCGCGTCGAGGGGCGCGGTCGACGCCTGGTACCACCACACCGGGACGCCGTCACCGTTGAAGATCGCCGCGTAGTTGTTGTTCATCTGGATGATGAAGAACTGGGGTCCGCCGGGGCCGCTGCGCCCGAAGCGGTAGACGGGGAAGTCCGCCGGCAGGCAGCGAACGTGGAAGTAGTAATAGGAGGGATCGCCGGGGCGGTGGAAGGTCACCCGGAGGGCACCGCCCGCGGTCAGCGAACGCTGGGCGACGAAGTCCTGCGAGCTGAACTCGCCGACCCCCACCTTCCCCTGCCAGGTCCCCGGGGTCTTGACCTGCACGCTGACCGGGTTCGCATCGCATCGAATGACGTAGTCGTGGGCCTCCCACGCGAAGGCCGGATCCAGCGCCGGGGTGGTCGAGAACGAGGGAAGCGACGCGCCCTGGGCGGCGGTGGTGCCGAACCCGGCAAGGACGAGGAACGCGATCGCCGCCGATCGCCCCACGCGGAGCGATCTAGTCGTCCCTGTCCCGAAGCTGAAGCCCATCCGATCCTCCTCGGTCCCCCTTCGAGCGCACGCTATCGCATCTCGTGCGCTTAACACGAGCTTAATCGGAGGCTCTTTGCCCTTAAACGGCTCCTGAGAGAGTCGCGCCGCTCCTCCCGCACGCATGCAGCATGGGGTGCCCGGAGGCGCTGGGAACGGAGACCGAAGGAGCACGGCCATGTACCACTTCAGTCGCTCGATCTACCGGGAGCTCGCCCCACGGGTGAGAGAGGACGACTGGGACGCAGGCGGATGCCAGAACAAGCAGCTGGTGCTCGAGGCCTGCGAGGAGACGATCCGCCGCCTCACCTACGACCGTCGATACTTCGCGAGGCCCGCTCGCTCGCTGTTCGGCGAGATCAGGCCGCATTTCTCGATCATGGACCAGCTCTTCGTCTGGCGGGTGGTCGAGACCAACATCAGGCTGATGGTCGAGTTCCTGTCCCGGCTCCCCGATGACGCCGGCCTCGACGGGCTGCCCCGGCAGTGCAACGCCCACACTCGAAAGGGAACGCCCTGCCGGCGAGATCCGATCCCCGGTCGAGAGTACTGCCCCTCCCACAAGCACCTGGAGGAGGCGCTCGACGGGGCGGAGCTGCCGCTCGGAGCGCTCCACGGCGAGCTCGAACCTTTGGCCGCCTGAGGCTGAGGAGGCAAGTGGCGAAAGGCCCCGGTCCCTGCCGGGGCCTTTCGCATTCAGGGCGACTGTTCTAGGTTCCGCGGCATGTTGCTCGGCGTCGACGTCGGCGGGACCTTCACGGACGCGGTCCTGTTCGACGGGCGGGCCCTGCACACGGCGAAGGCGCCTAGCACGGCCGACGATCAGTCGCGAGGGGTGCTCGCGGCGGTCGAGGCGGCGCTCGAGCGGGCCGGGGCTGACCGCGATCGGATCGAGGCCTTCGCCCATGGGATGACGGTCGGGACCAACGCCCTGCTCGAGGGGCGGGGGGCGCGCACGGCGCTGATCGCCACCGAGGGGTTCACGGACCTGCTCGACATCGCCCGTCAGAACCGCCCCGACCTGTACCGGCTCTGCGCGCCGAAGCCTACCCCGCTGGTAGCCGAGGGGCTCCGCTTCGGCGCCCGGGAGCGGATCGCTCCGGGCGGGGTGATCGAGCCGCTCGCCGCCGCCGAGCTGGATCGTCTGGCCCGCGCGGTTCGCGACAGCGGCGCCGAGTCGGTCGCGGTGTGTCTGCTGTTCTCCTACCTGGACGCGGCGCACGAGCGTGCGATCGCAACCCGCCTGCGGGACGAGCTCCCCGGCGTCCATGTGTCCCCATCGCACGAGATCCTGCCCCAGTTTCGCGAGTACGAGCGCTGCTCGACCACCGTCATCGACGCCTACCTGTCGCCCCTCCTCGGGCACTACCTCGAGCGGCTCGGGGCGGCGGCCGCCGAGCGCGGGCTCCCGGAGCCGCTGGTGATGAAGTCGTCGGGGGGCGTCGCCCCGGCCGGCGAGGCAGCCCGCGCCGGAGCCTGGAGCGTCCTCTCCGGGCCGGCCGGCGGCGCGATCGGCGCCGGCCTGCTGGCCACCCAGTCGGGCGATGGAAACGCGGTCGGCATCGACATGGGCGGCACCTCGTGCGACGTCTGCGTGGTCGAGGACGGCCGGGTGCGGCGAACGGATTCGCGGCAGATCGCGGGCCGGGTGATCCAGCTGCCGATGATCGACGTCCACACGGTCGGCGCCGGGGGCGGCTCGATCGGCTGGCGCGACGCCGGGGGGGCACTTCGCGCCGGGCCGCACTCCGCGGGCGCCGACCCCGGACCCGCCTGCTACGGGCGCGGCGGCACCGAGCCGACGGTCACCGACGCCAATCTCCTGCTCGGCTACCTCGACGCCTCCTCCACCCTCGCGGGCGGGGTCCGGCTGGACCCCGCGGCGGCCCGAGACGCCGTCGGCCGCCTGGGCTCCGAGCTCGGGCTCGGCGAGCTCGACACCGCCGAGGGGATCGTCCGGGTCGCCAATCAGGAGATGGTTCGGGCCCTGCGGGTCGTCACCGTGGAGCGCGGCGTCGACCCGCGCCGGTTCGCGCTGCTGCCATTCGGCGGCGCGGGGCCGATGCACGCCGCCGCCCTCGCCGAGGAGCTCGGGATGGGGCGGATCCTCTGTCCCCGGGCCAGCGGGGTGCTCTCGGCGCTCGGCCTGATCGCGTCCGAGCGCCGCCGTGACACGGCTCGAACGGTGCTGCTGAGCGGCGAGGAGCTGACTCGCGAGCGGATCGTTGCCGAGGTCGAGGCGCTGCGGGAGTCGATCGGCGCCGGGATCGAGGAGGCGACGGCCGAGGCCATCTACGAGCTCCGCTATCGGGGGCAGGCGTTCGAGCTCGCGGTCGCCGGCGCGCTTCGACCGGATCCGTCCGAGCTCGCCGAGCGGTTCGCCGCCGAGCACGAGCGCCGCTACGGCTACCGCGACACGGACGCCGAGATCGAGCTGGTCAACATCCGTCTCGCGCTGGTCGTCGCCGCCCCCACCCCCGAGCCCCGGGCCGCCCCGAAGGGCGGGCTCGCGCGCACCGTCAGGCGGGCGCGGTTCGGTGGCCGATGGCTCGAGGCTCAGGTGCTTCGCGGCGAGCCGCCGTCCGGCACCACGGCCGAGGGACCGTGCGTGCTCGAGCTCCCCGAGTCGACCCTGGTGCTGCCGCCGGGATGGCGGGCGACGGTCGATGACCACGGGACGATCGCGGGGATGCGCGACCGGTGAGACTCGACCCGGTCACGCTCCAGGTCCTGGTGGGCGCCCTTCGCTCCGCGTGCGAGGAGATGGGCGCGGTCCTGGTGCGCGCGGCACACTCGGCGAACATCAAGGAGCGCCGCGATTGCTCCACCGCCCTGTTCGATGCGACCGGGGAGCTCGTCATGCAGGCCGAGCACATCCCGGTCCACCTGGGCTCGATGCCCGACGCCGTCGCGGCGGTGCTCGACTCGGAGCAGGCTTCGGGGGTCCTCTGGATTCTCAACGACCCCTACCGCGGCGGGACCCACCTGCCGGACATCACCCTGATCTCGCCGATCTTCACCGGCGGCGACCTGCTCGGCTTCGCGGCCAGCCGCGCCCACCATGCCGACGTCGGCGGCCCGACCCCGGCGGGCATGCCGGTGCACTCGACCCGCCTCGAGCAGGAGGGCGTGGTGATCCCGCCGACCCGAGCCGGCGACGACGACCTGGCGCGCCTGGCCGGCGAGATGCGCGACCCGCCCCAGCGCCTCGCCGATCTCCGCGCTCAACGGGCGGCCAACCTGACCGGTGAGCGTCGCCTGCTCGAGCTGGCAGCGAGGCACGGCGCGGACGGCCTCCGCGCCGGGATGTCGGAGATCCTCGACTACGCGGAGCGCCGCACCCGGGTCAGTCTCGCCGAGCTTCCCGACGGAGCCCACCAGGCCGAGGACGTGCTGGAGGACGACGCCGGTGGCGGCGCCCGCGACGTCCGCCTGCAGGTCACGGCCCGGATCGAGGGCGACCGCCTGACGCTCGACTTCACGGGGACGGACCCCCAGGTGGAGGGCAACCTGAACTGCCCGCTCTCGGTGACCAAGTCGGCCGCCTTCTTCGCGGTTCGGGTGCTCACCGATCCCGACGCCCCGCCCTCGGCCGGCGCCTTCCGCCCGATCGAGCTGATCGCGCCCGCGGGCTGCCTGCTCAACGCCCGCCCGCCGGCGGCCGTCGCCGCCGGCAACGTCGAGACCTCGAGCCGGGTCGCCGACCTGGTGATCGAGGCGCTCTCCGCGGCCACGCCCGCTCCGGCCCAGGGCCAGGGGACGATGAACAACCTGACCCTGGCGAGCGAGGGATTCGAGCGCCGCGACGACGAGGCGGGGTCGGGGGGCTGGACCTACTACGAGACGCTCGGGGGCGGCCAGGGCGCCTGCCCCGAGGCGAACGGGCCCAGCGCCGTGCACGTGGCGATGTCGAACACCCTCAACACGCCGGTGGAGGTGCTGGAGACCGACTTCCCGCTGCGGGTCCGCGAGCTGTCGGTCCGCCGCGGCAGCGGGGGCCGCGGGCGCCAGAGCGGCGGCGACGGCGTCGTCCGCGAGCTCGAGGCGCTCGAGCCGATGGGCTTCACCCTGATCACCGAGCGCCGCCGCCACCCTCCGCGCGGCCGCGACGGCGGCGCGGACGGGCGGCCGGGACGCAACCTCCTCAACGGCGAGCCGCTTGCGTCGAAGGCCGCCGGCAAGCTTCGCCCGGGCGACCGGCTCCGAATCGAGACGCCGGGGGGCGGCGGCTTGGGGCGGCCGTAGGGGCGCGACCCTCGATCGAGCGGAACGTTCTGCACCGCATGCGTGCTCAACGTTCCTCTCGTCGAGCGGCTGCCTTGGACCTCGGCCTGATCAGCCGCGCGAGCCCTTGCGCCAGCCCTCGAACGCCACCAGCAGCTTCTCCTCGGCCTGCGGCGAGAGCGACTCGGCGGGCAGGCGACCGAGGGCGGCGATCGTCTCGCGCATCTGGTCGAGATAGGCCCGGCAGCCGTCGCACCCGTCCAGGTGGCGCTCGAGGCGAGCGAGATCCGCCGGGGCAAGCGTTCCCTCCAGGTACTCGGTGATCAGCTCGACCAGCTCCTGGCAGCTCAGCTGTGCGATCCGGCCCTGGGTCATCGCGAAGGCTCCTCGGCTTGAAAATGGTGCTCCAGCGCGGCACGCACCTTCGACCTCGCCCGGTGAAGGAGCACTCTCTGATTAGTCGCCGTCAGCCCCAGGGCGTTGCACGTCTCGGCGGCCGACAGGCCGCTGATGTCGCGCATCGTGATCACCTCGCGCTGGCGCGGCGGCAGAATCGCGATCGCCTCGAACAGCACCCGCCGCGCCTCGTCCGAGCTGAGGCGCTCCACGGGTGAGTCCCAATCGACGGGCGGCCGCGCCCAGGCTCCCGGCTGCTGATCGCGCGCCGATTGAAACCGGTCGGCGTCGACGGCGGGCTCGTCGCGGCCCTCGGCTCGCCGGCGACCCAGGAACGAAAAGGGCAACACGCGGCGCTCGCGCCGGCCCTGGGTCCGAGCCTTGTTGAGGACGATGCTCGCCAGCCAGGTGCGAAACGAGGAGCGCCCCTCGAAACGGTCGATCCCGTCCAGGGCTGCGAGCCAGGTGTCCTGAACCACCTCCTCCGCGATCGCCCGGCTCGGGACGTGCATCAGCGCAAGTCGCAGGAGGAACGGCCCGTGCTCCCGGACGAGCATCCGGAACGCGTCCTCGTCGCTGCGCCGCAGCGCCGCGAGCAGCTCCTCGTCTCGGCCCGGCCTTCTCGCGCTGTCGGGGTCGCCGCCCGGCGAGGCCTGCTGCTCCGGCATCGCGCCATTCTGTCACCGCCGCGGCGGCGCAAATAGGCTGGGGGCATGTCGAAGCGGATCGAGCTCGACGGCGTGACGCTCGCGGTCGAGGAGCGCGGCTCGAGCTCGGAGGCGGGGGATGGCGCGGTCGTCTTCGTCCACGGCCTCGGCGGCTCCTCGCACTCCTGGTGGGCGCAGCTGGCGGCCTGCGAGGCGCACGGTCACCGGGCGATCGCCTACGACCAGCGTGGAGCGGGGCGAAGCTCGAAGCCTTCCGGCCCGTACTCGGTCGAGCTCTGGGCGGAGGACGTCGAGCGGGTGCTCGACCGGCTCGGGGTCGAGCGGGCGACCCTGGTCGGACACTCGGTCGGCTGCATGATCGTCGAGCACGCGGCGCTCCGACTCGGCGACCGGGTGCGCGGGCTGATGATGCTGGGCGGGGCGCTTCGATGGCGCCCCGAGGCGGGCCCCGTGTTCGAGGAGCGCGTCAGGCTCGCCCGCGAGGGACAGATGGACGAGATCGCCGCGACGGTCGCTCAGACGGGGCTCAGCGAGGGTTGCCGGAAGGCGAACCCGGCGCTCTGGGGCCTGTTCCGCGAGCTGATCGCCGCCAACGAGCCGCGGGCGTACGCCGACTGGTCGGCCGCCACGGCCAGCGCGGAGATGACCGAGCCGGAGCGCCTGGCCTGCCCCGCGCTCGCCGCCTGCGGCGAGCTCGACCCGGTGACGCCGCCCGCGTTCGCCGAGGCGATCGCCGCCGCGATCCCGAACGGCCGCACGGCGGTGATCGAAGGCGCGGCGCACTGGTGCCAACTCGAGGCTCCGGCGGCGGTGAGCGACCTGATGCTGCGATTTCTCGACGAGCTAGCGACATAAGACACAAACTTGGCGAATTTAGGCGCCTGCTCTAGAATTGCCCCGCTCTGAGCCGGTAGGGAGCGCCTAGGAGGGCACCCCCGGCCTCCCGCGTTCGCTACACGATCTGACCTGAACTACGCGATGCCTATTGCCTTTAAAGAGTGGGCCGTGACGGTGCGCGCCCTGGCCGAGGGGGAGCAGCTCGTCACCCTCCGCAAGGGCGGAATTCGCGAGGAGAACAAGCACTTCGAGCTCGAGTACGACCGCTTCTTCCTCTATCCGACCTTCGACCACCAGCGAAACGACCTGGTGCGCGAGTCCCACCATCCCGAGCTTCGGCGGGCGCTCGAGGAGGGTGTCTGGCCGGACGAGGAGCCGCCACCGCGGGCGCTGCTCGAGGACGGCGGCATCGCCCAGCCCGATCGGGTGCGGATTCGCTCCTGGGCCGAGGTCGCCGATCACTTCGAGACCAGCGACCCGCGGATCGTCGACAGCCTCTCGCCGTTTCACGTCTGGACCCAGGACTACGCGCACAAGCGCCTGCAGTGGAAGCGGCGCCACCCCCTTCACGTGCTGCTGCTGCGGGTGCACCGGATCCCGCGCCCGGTCACGGTGCGGGTTCGGGACGAGTACCACGGCTGCCGCTCCTGGGTCGAGATCGACCGCGAGCTGCCCTTCGAGGGGACGCCCGTGATGGCGGACGAGGAATTCGATCGGGCGACGGCTGAGATCCGCTCGATCTGCGCCGAGGCCGAGGGCGCCGAGGCCGAGGGCGCCGCGGTCCCCGCCTGAATAACCACTCCGGCGACATGCTCGGCTTCGCGTCCCGGAATAACTCCGCCGGCATCCTCCGCTTCGCGTCCCGGAATGACTCCGGCGACATGCTCCGCTTCGCGTCCGCTGTCGCCGGGTTCGGCCGCGTTACCAGGCGGCAGGCCGTAAGCGCGTGAACCGGGACTCTTTCCCTAGCTCCAACGACCTTTTCGCCGTCGTCCAGTCGGCGCAGAAGGCGCTGGTCCTCGGGATCGGGGGAGGCGGCGACGTGGTCGGGGCGCTGGCGGTGGCGAGGATCTGCGAGGCGCTCGGCACCCCAACCGTGCTCGGGGGAGTCTCCTGGGAGCGAGCCGCCATCGACCCGCATCCTGGGCCCCGGTCCGTGGCGGAGATTTGCCACGCCCGACCGCTCGGGGAGGCGGTGGTGCTCGCCGGCCCGGCGACCTCGACGCCGGAGGGGCTGGCGTTCTCGGAGGCGCGGATGGCCACCCACCTGGGCACCGAGACGGTGCTGGTGGATCCGAGCGCCGGGACGGTGGGCGCCGCCGCGGGCATCGTCGCGGCGGCGGACGCGCTCGGCTGCGACCTGCTGTTGGGGGTCGACGTGGGCGGGGACGTGCTGGCCCACGGCAACGAGCCCGGGCTGGCGAGCCCCTTGTGCGACGCGATCATGGTCGCCGCCGCGCTTCGCGCCTCCGACCGGTTGAGGCCCGTGCTGGCCGTCGTCGGGCCCGGCTGCGACGGCGAGCTCAGCATCGCCGAGGTCCTCGAGCGCACCGCCTCACTCGGTCGAGCCGGCGCCTGGCTGGGCACCTGGGGGGTGACGCCCGGGATCGCCGAGGAGCTGGTCGAGGCGGCGGTGGTGGTGCCAACCGAGGCGAGCCTCCAGGTCGCCCGCTGCGCCCGCGGGGAGATCGGCGAGACCCACATTCGGGGCGGTCGGCGACGGGTCGAGCTCGGCCCGGTCGGGGCGCTGATCCTCCTCTTCGACCCGGCCGTCGCCGCCGCGTCCGGCGAGCTGCCGCTGGTGCGCGCGGTCGCCGAGGCCGGCGACATCGAGGAGGGGCGCGCCGCCCTCGCCGCGCTCGGCGTCCGCACCGAGCTCGACTACGAGCGCGACCAAGCCGCCGAGAACGCCTAGATACGACCAACAAACCCCGGATGTCGGTCGGAGATCCCGCATCCACCGGAAGTTCGCGCCCGCCCCACCGGGCCCCGGCCGGAAGGTGAACTAACCTCGTTGGGGGATGGCGTGGATCGAGACAGAGTCGCTCAGCTTCATCGCCCGCCACGAAGCCGAGGACACCGACTGCGCCCAGCGAACCCTCGACGCGCTCGAGGACCTGCGCCTGCGCCTCGAGGAGCGATTCGACGAGGTGCCCGGCGAGATCACCGTGATCGTGCACCCGACCCCGGGCTGGCTGGCCGCGGCCCACCCGTTCCTCCCCGCCGCCCGGCTCGCCGCCGCCCCGGCGGGGCGCCGGTACCTGGCCGGCTGGGCGATGGCGAGCGAGCTGCACGTGCTCAACGACCACTACCTCGACCGTCGCGCCGCCGGCGAGGACTCGATGGCGGCGCTGCGGGGAACCGCCGAGCGCCTCTACGTCCAGGTCGTGGTCGGCGCCAACATCGACCGCCTGCCCCCGCCCTGGGGCCCGCGCCGCTTCCTGCGCTATCTGCAATGGACATGGCTGATCGAGGGCGCCGCGCAGTACTACTCGGGCCAGGTGCCGCTGTTCCGCGCCGCCGTCAGCACCCGTCTACGGGAGCGAAAGCCGCCCGCCTTTCCACCCTCGGCGCGTGACGCGATCATCCTCGGAGGGACGGTGTTCGACCTGCTCGAGCGCGAGCGGGGGCCGGACGCCTGCGACGTGCTCGCCTCACGGCTTCGGCGCGACGGGCCGGGCGCCGCCCTCGAGCTCGCCTTCGACGCCCGCTCCCGCGAGATCGAGCGCCAGTGGCGCGGCTACCTGCGGAAGCTGAGCGAGCGCCGACTCGACGACGAGCTGGGGGCGCTGGAGCTCCCGAACCAGCTCTCCTCCAGCGCCTGACCCGGGCCGGTCGGCAGCCCTAGCTGTAAGACCCGAGCGCCTTGTTCAGCTCGGCGAGCCGAGCTGCGGGCGGTCTTCGGCCCAGGGCGCCGTGTGGTCGTCTGAAGTTGTAGTGCCATAGCCAGCCCTCGAGCGCGGCG
>JAHEXV010000005.1:0-60474 GCA_023251935.1 bacterium
CGTCGGCGTTCGGGTTCCAGCTCGTCGCGGCGCCGGTGGTCGTGTTGAGGGCGGCGATGTGGTTGCGGACGTGGCCTCCGACCGAGCCGAAGTCGCCGCCGGCGTAGACGGTCGAGCTCGAGACTGCCAGGGCCCGGACCGAGCCGTTCGCGTTCGCGTTCCAGCTCTTCGCCACTCCGGTGGTCGCGGTGAGGGCGGCGATGTGATTGCGGACGTGACCGGCGATCGAGGTGAAGTCGCCGCCGGCGTAGACGGTCGAGCCGAAGACGCGGAGGGCGAGCACGCGGTCGTTGGGGCTCGGGTTAAAGCTCGTATCGACGCTTCCGTTGGCGCGAATGTGGGCGAGGTTCCGTCGGGCCACGGTGCCGACCCGGGTGAAGCTGCCGCCGATGTAGAAGCCGCCAGACCCATCGGGCGCGACCGCATAGACCTGCTGCGCCCCACCCACCACCTCGGGCAACCCCTTGCTGTTACCGGTCGAGGCGTTGATGCCGACCCCGGGGCCGGTTCGCGGGCCGACCTGGGTGAAGTCGCCGCCGATGTAGGTAGCTCCAGCGGTCGGCACGACTGCGTAGACCGGCCCGTTGGCGACGAAGGTCTTGGCCGGCGTGGCGCTTAGTGCCTGCGCGGCTGGCGCTCCAGCGAGAGCGGCCGATAGGGCCATGACGAGCACCGAAACGACCGCGACACACCTGAGGCGCGCACAGGAAAACACCGAAGAAGATTGAGTGTGCCGCCTAATCGCCACGGGCGACCTCCGCCCCACCTGGGAGCCTAGGCGACGGGAGCCGCAAAGTCAACGGACAGGCTTCCCACCAAATTCTGAACATCATCGATTCCCTTCCGGGCCCCTCGCGGGCCTATCGATGCCTTCATCGGAAGGAAACCCGCCGGGGAAAGGACGATCACGGTTCCGGCCAATGGGCCTGGACGGATGCTTGAGGCGGCGGCCACCTAGGGCCGTCCCGCTGACGATCCGAGGTCCGATGGCCGCCCCGGCCCGCAGAAGGTCGACGAGGGTGTGGTCTTGTCTCGTGTAGCGGCGCTGTGCAAGACCATTGCGAAGATCTCGAAAACCGTTTCACGTCTTAAGGGCGTGACGCGGGTTCGAATCCCTCCCCCTCCGCTGATCTTCCGTCGTCGTCGAAACAGTGCCTGCACGGGACACCTTCCTGAAGCCGCATGCCGACCGCCTGTGGTCTTGGGTTGCCTGGCCACCTACGCCGAGGCTCTGTGACGTTCTGTTCACCTGCCCTCAGGGGGAGTCGGCTTAGGGCACCTGGTCGGTGAACTCGCAGTCCGTGGCCGTGTCGGTTCCGCCCGAGCCGCCGCAGATGTCGTACTCGGGACCGCCGAAGAGATGGTCATTGCCCTCGCCGCCACCGACGAAGTCCTCGCCGCCGCCGATTGTTGTCCCATGTGCGGCGTAGTTGTCGCCGTAGCCGACGTCGGCGCCGTCGAGCATGTAAACCTGATCGGTTCCGTAGCCCTCGGCCGTGCCGGTCTTGGTGGCGCTGTCGCCGACGGCCAGGTCATTGCTCGGTCCGGAGCTGATGATGTCGTTGCCGCCGCCAGTGGCCGTGCCCTGCTCTGAGTAGCTGTCTCCGACCTCGAAGTCCTTTCCGGAGGAGCTGGTAAAGACGTCGTTGCCGCCGCCGGTCGCCGATCCGGTTCCGAGCGCGTAGCTGTCACCAATCAGCGTGTCATTGTCGTCTTGGCCCTGGAGGTAGTCGTCACCTCCACCGCTGGCGCTGAAGCCACCGGTAGCGTAGTTGTCGCCGACGGCCAGGTCATCCCCGAACTGACCAGCGATCAGGTCCCTGCCTGCGGACCCATCGACGTCAGCGCCGAGGCCGACCTTGTCCCCGATGATCAGGTCGTCGGCGTAACTGCCATCGAGGCTGTCGTTCCCCGGGCCGCCGATCAGGGTCGAGGGGCGGTCATTCTTCAGCGAATCTTTGCCGGCGTAGATGAAGTCGTTGCCGCCGCCGCCGCAGATCACGTCGGCTCCGCCATTGCCGATGATCCAGTCGTCACCGCCGGTGCCGACTATCACGTCGGATCTCTGTGTGCCGACGATGACAACGCTTCCGCCCGGGCCCTGGATTCGATGTCCAGGGGGCGATGCGGTCACGTTCGCCGTCTTGTCGAAGCAGGTCTTGCTGCTGGTGCTCTTGCTGGCGACGGTCCTGCGAGAGGCCGCGACGTAGATCGGCATCTTGACCGATGGTGAGGAGCCGCGATCGGTGCGAACCTTGTAGCTCAGGGAGTCGACTCCGTGGAAGTTGCGGTCGGGCTTGTAGACGAAGCGCTCAGGAGTGTTGGAGGTGTTGACGCCGGCTAGCGAGCCGTGGTTGGGGCGATCGGTGATCACGTACTTCTGCCCCGACGGAGGCAGTCCCTTGCAGGGGAAGCTCGAGGCCACTGGAGTGTTGGCAAAGGTTGAGACGCCGCGGCCGAAGCAGCGAATCGGAATGGTCATCGTCATGTGGACCGAGGCGATCGCCGAGTTGCCGCCGGCGTTGCTGGCGCGATAGGTAAAGCCGTCACGGCCGAAGTAGCGTGGGTCGGGGTGATAGCTCAACTCCCCGGTCCGTGAGTCGAAGTTGACGATCGACCCGTGCGTCGGCTGCTCCACGATCTCGTAGGTCAGCGGTCCGGTGCCGGCGCAATCTAGGCTGACGGCCAGATTGTGGCCTTGCTCGGTGGAGAGCTCGACCTTGTGGCAAGTGGGCGAGTGAGGGATGACCGTGAAGTCGACCCGCGCCGTGTTCGAGTCGCCGGAGGAGTTCGAGGCCTTCCAGGTGAAGTAGTCGGTGCCGTCATAGTTGCTATTCGGGGTGTAAGTGAAGGTCTCGGCGTTGTAGTCGACGTGAAGCGAGCCGTGACGCGGCTGTTGCACGATCTTGTAGGAGTCAACGACCGGTGCGAAGCAGTGGATGCTGCCGCTGACCGGCCGGTCAGAGCGGGTGGTGAAGCTCTTGTCAAAGCAGGTCGGGGGCGGCAGCGTGCCGGCCTGGCTCGGGCTGGTCGATTGCAGGCCGGCCATGAAGACCAGGCAGGAAAGGCTGAGCGCAGTTAGCGCTTGAAAACGTGAAGCAGCTGCCATCGCCTAGATCGCAGGTTGGGGCTGATTGCCGTCGCTCTGTTACGGGAGCCTGATTTGCAGCCCAAAACGGGCCTACAAAGACCCTTTCGGAGCGTTGAGAGCCTTCCTCGCTCGGGGACGGCGACTCTGGCCGAACGTTCGGTAGAGGGCCCCGGGTTGCGGTTTCGCTGCCTATCCCACCTGCTATCCCATGGCCGAATCGCAGGCTCTCCGAACTCCTTGATCAAGCCGTTCAGCCCTTCGCGTGTCGCACCCTCGAAAACCGTTTCACGTCTTAAGGGCGTGACGAGGGTTCGAATCCCTCCCCCTCCGCTCCTAAGGGCGAAGCGCCTGCAAAGCGCGGGCCTTTCCCCCGATCAGCCTTCCCCTCAAGGTGGGCATGTCCGCGCCGCAGTGGTGCGCGATAGCGCCGATTTCGCCCGCTGTCGCCCAACGAGCCGATCGCACCTCGATCGCACGCCTTCCGCAACAAGCCTGGCGCGGCAGCGGCTGGCGCCCCGAAGGGCGGCGCCGTTTTTGCTCATTTCCGGCGCAGCAGGCGGGCCAGTGGGCCCGGACGGCGCGGCTCCACGTCCTCGCGCAGCGGCAGGCGCCCGGCTCGTCGGGCGCTGACCACGCAGTTCGTATGCGCGTGACGCCGCCGCGAGGGGTCGCCGTCCGGCAGCACCAGGACATGGTCGCTGAGGGCGGGGAGCAGGTCGCCGCACAGCGGGCAGCGGTAGGTGGCGGGTTTGCGATTGCCGGCGGGGCGCACCGCGTACCAGCGAGCCTTGCGGAAGTCATCCATCGGTGCCCCGGGGGTCCGCTAGAAAGCGAGGAACTCCAGGACCGGCCCCCGCAACCGCTTGATCGCCCTCTATCCGACTATCGCTTGACCGCAGTCACGTTCAGGCTGCCCTGGTCAAAGTTCATCGGGCTTCCCCCGCCCTCCCAGATGCACTTGATCTGGATCTTGTGCCTGCCGGCTGCCTCGGTGTTGCCACCCACAACCGAATATGAGGGGCTGTAGAAATTGCTCTCGGTGGTGCTCTCGCTCGCCCGCGCTCCATCGATGAAGGCGGTGCAGCCCCCGAAAGAGGCGCCTCCCGTCGACTCGAAGTTGGCGACGGCATCCACCTGAATGCGTCCCCGGAACGGCAGCCTCACCTTGGTGGAGAGCACCGGCGATCCCTCCCCTGTGCCGGAGACCGTGAAGTTGGGTGGGTCCTTCGTCACGCCCTTCGCCACTGCATCCCTCGACGAGCCACCGCCCGCCAGCGCCGTCAGCGACAGCGACGCGAAGAGCGCCGCGGCAGCAACGAGCAGCGAGGCAAGCGAGATGACGGTGGTACGTGACGGTTTCCGGGGGCTCGGTAAGCGCATCTTCATCTCCTGTGAGGTGGAGCGGCCCAATGCCGAACCGGCGCGACTCTATTCGGACAGCTCCCACGAGTCAAGGTGACGAGGGCTCACCCTTCGGGTGCCAGAAAGCGCCCTTGCCCAAGAGATCCGCCAATGCCTCCTGGTGGCGGACGCGAAAGCGCGCGATCGTGCCGTGGTCGGGGGCCTGGTCGGCTGTGATTCCCGGAAGGCGACGTCCCGACTCGCGCGGATGCGAGCGGCGTTGCTGCCGGCCCAGCATCCTTCCCAGCCTCCCAGTAGCGACTGGCCCCGCAGGAAATCACCGTTTGCCTCAGCTCCTCGCCTCGTCCGCGCCGTGGGCGCTTTCGGCGGCCAATTGGGCTGTGGCCAGCTCTAGCCGCAGGGCCAGCGCGAACCACCATACTCTCCCACGCTGGCCGGCGAGTTTCGCTAGTCGTTTCGCCCCGACCTCCTAGTCGCCCCGGTGAAGGGGGCGAACACGGGGTAGCCTGGGTTCAGATAGCAATGATCGACACCGCCTCACAGGTCGCATCGAAGGCCGGTTCCGGTTCGAACCGGCCCGTGTGGCGCGACGCGATTGCCCCATACGAGCGCCCGTCCTGGGGCCGGGGCCTGCTCGACCTCGCGACCTCGATCGTGCCCTACGTAGCGCTGTCGGTGCTCATGTACGCCAGCCTCCACGAGGTCACCTACTGGGCCACCTTCGCGCTCGCGATCCCGACCGCCGGTTTCCTGCTTCGAACCTTCATCGTCTTCCACGACTGCACCCACGGGTCGTTTCTGCCCTCGCGGCGGGCCAACCTCTGGGTCGGCCGGCTGAGCGGGCTGCTCGTCTTCCAGCCGTTCGCGAACTGGCGCCACACCCACGCCGTCCATCACGGGACGGCCGGCGATCTCGACCGCCGCGGCACCGGGGACGTCCCGACCCTGACCTTCGATGAGTACGTCGCCAGCCCGTGGAGGAAGCGGCTCGGCTACCGCCTCTTCCGCAACCCGCTCGTCATGTTCGGGCTCGGGCCGCTGTGGTCGCTGATGTTCGGGCCTCGTCTGTGGTCGCGCTCGATGCGCCCGCGCCAGCGGCGGAGCGTGGTCATCACCGACCTCGTCCTCGCAGTGCTGCTGGGTGCGATCTGGTGGCTGGTCGGCTGGCAGGAGTGGCTGCTCGTCCAGATGCCGAGCGCGATCCTCGCCGGCACGGCAGGCGTGTGGCTGTTCTACGTCCAGCACCAGTTCGAGGATGTCTACTGGGAGAGTGGAGAGAGCTGGGGCTACGCGGACGCGGCGCTGCGCGGGAGCTCCTACCTGAAGCTGCCGCAGCCCCTCCAGTTCTTCACCGGCAACATCGGCCTCCACCACGTCCACCACTTGAGCGCCAAGGTCCCGAACTACAACCTGCAGCGCGCCCACGACGAGAATCCGATCTTCCGCGACGTCCCGGTGCTGACCGCACGGGACGGCGCCGTCGCGGTCCGGCTCAAGGTGATCGACCCGGATGCCGGTCGCCTGCTTACCTGGTCCGAGGTGCGCGCGCGCCGCGCAGCGGTTCCCGCCGCATCGCCGGCAGCGCCGTAGCTCGCGCTGCTCAGCTCGGACGTCCGCGGTGGGAGGAGGCGCGGCGGCCAGACACTTCGCCGCCTCAGTGAGGCGGTTGATCGATCCCGCCTCCAGCCAGCACGGCCAGATCGTGAAGCTCCTGGAAGAGGAGCGTGACGTAGCTGATCGTGACGGGCGGAACCGTCTGCCGGGCGGCTCCAGCCGCGCGGGCGGTGGGGGAGGGAGCCGGCGGGGACGGTGAGACCGCCGCCGAAGGAAGCTCGTTTCTCGGCCGCACGCGCTCGACCCGGGACATGTCGATCGGCCGGCCGAAGAGGCCAGGCGCCGGCGGACGGTGGGGGATTCGCCGCTGCGCCCTCGTGATGCCGGCGAACCCTCCGACCCGGGTGATCCTCTTGAGGGGGCTGATCTGATCGCTGGCCCGCGCCGCCTCTGTCCACAGGAGCCGGGTGTTGCTCGCGTTCCAGCTGAACTCGGGAATGATGTGGTGAAAGCTCGTCAGGCGACGCACGGCGCCGGTTGCGACATCGACCATGTAGAGGTCGCTCGTGAACTTGGGGTCGGAGAAGTCGAGCAGGAACATCGGCGTGCCGGCGGAGCCTGGATCGGGCGCGTCGAAGTCGAGCCACTGAGCGGCGGTGGCGATCGTCTGGTACCACGTGCCGGGCCTGCCGCGACTGGTCATCACGATGACGTCGCGCATGTCGGGGGTGAATACGGCCTGCTCCTCGTAGGTGGGGTCGTTGTCGGTCAGGTGGGTGACCCGCGGATGCCTGGGCGATGCCCCGCGTCCGTATAGCCGCATGTAGTAGAGCTCGAGATTCATCCACCCGGGCGGGCTCGACTGGAACGGCGACCTTCGCGGACCGAACGCCGTGAACAGGAAACCGCTGCCGTCCGGAGCCCAGGCCTGGGTCTCGTAGACGCCGAAGGCAGGGCCGACGACGCGCACGTGGGCGAGATGCGGCTTTCCGTGCCTGGGGGTGACGAAGTCGGCGAGCATCATCTCCCAGCGTTGGCCCCCCTCGTCGAGCGGATGTGCCTCGGCCCGAGTCCAGACGATGTGACGGCCGTCCGGTGACCAGTAGGGGTGGTAGTTGTCGTAGGGGACGCCGTCTGCCCGGTTGTCGTACCGGGCCCCGTCGTCCGGGTCGCTCTTTCTCGTCAGTCGCGTCACGCGCGAGCCGTCTGGGCGCATCACGTAGAGATCGGAGCCGTATCCGCCCAGGCACGGCGCCCCGAAGTTCTCGGGCTGGGCGCCCATCGAGCAGAACAGGATCCAGTCGCCCTCGGGGCGCTGCTCCGGAAAGCCATTCGGCCCGGGGAGTCGTCCGCAGGTCAGGCAGCGCCGCTTGGCGCCGTTCAACTTCGAGATGTACGCCTGCTCCGTTCCGAAGCGATCGGGCTCGTTCGAGAGCACGCGACCGTCGCGCGTCCACGAGGGCGTCTGTCCGAAATCGAACGAGTTCCTGTGGACCCGAAAAGGAGCGGAGAGGTAAGGACCGGGGCGCTTCGCGGCTCGCGCTGGTTCACCCGCAATCGCTGGGGCCAGCGCCAGCAAGGCCGCAGCAGCCGCGCACGCCGCCTGCGCCCGACGACTGGGGAGTCGGCACCAATCCACACCGCCATTCCACCAGACCGTGGTCCGTCCATGGTGCCCGTTGCGCGAGCATGGCGCCGCGCTACACGGCCGCGGTCGGTCCCGCCCTCGTTACTCCACCGACTTGATCAAGCTCTCGATCTCGGACAGCGACAGGACTCCGCTCGCCGTGTTCTTGCCGCCTGGCCCCTCGACCAGGAAGGAGGGGGTGGAGCTGAAGCCGAGGGTCTGGGCCTCCGTCTGGACCTTCGCTAACACCTTGTCCCACTTCGGGTCGTGACGGTCCTTGTTCCACTTCTCGATGTCGGGGACGCCCGCCCCCTTGGCGACGCTCTCGAGGAAGTCGTCGGTCACGTAGCCGGAGTTCTCGACGCCCTGGTTGCGGTAGAAGAGCTCGATGTAGTTCCAATAGCGGTTCTGCTCTCCGGCGGCCAGGGCGGCCTCGGCCGCCGTCTTTGAGTCGGGGCCGATGATCAGGTACTGGCGGAACTCGTAGTTGACGTCTCCGTCGCTGACCGGGCCCGAGATCAGGCCAGGCGCGGTGTCGGTCGAGAACTGCTGACAGGCCGGGCACTGGAGGTCGCCGAACTCGATCACGCTCACCTTCGCCTTCGGATCGCCGAGCACCGTGCCGTGCTGCGGTATCCCCTGCAGCTGCTTCTGGATCACCGCGGAGTCCTGGGTGCCGCTGCCCGCCGAGCCGCCGCCCGACTGGCTGATGATGATCAGCACCGCGACCGCGCAGATCGCCAGGAACGCCGCGGCGCTCCCGTACTGGACCAGGCGCCGGCGGCGCTCCTTCACCTGCTCTCCGGACTCGCGGGCGAGGCGCTCGGCCCGCAACAGCTCCTTCTGCTCCCTGCGACTCGCCATGCTTCAGCCCGGAACCTATACCTGGTCGGCGGATGGTGGCGTCGCCGGACGGGCGGTCAGCTCGGCCCCCGCGTAGCCCAACGCTCGCGTGGCGTTGACGATCAAGAGCAGCGTCATCAGGCCGGCGCTCGCCACGCACCATTGGCAGATCGCGTCGATCACGAACAGCTCGAGATAGGTCAGATAGGCGCTGAACCCGAACCCGACCAGCGAGAGGACGAGGCCGCCGAATCGCCCCGCGTCCCCCGGCGTCGCCGCCGCGATCGCGAGCAGCACGTAGCCGACGATCCCGAACACCGCGACGTTGACCCCGGCGACGTGGGAGTACTGGCTCTTGGCCACCGTGGCGCAGCCGTGCCCACCGGCCAGGCAGGCAGGCGCGCCGCCGCCCGAGTCGGCGATCGTGATGTAGGTGGCCACCCCGATCCCGACGATCGCGATCGCGATCGCGGCGACTCGGAGTGTTTGCTCGCGGGGCACCAAGGGACGGTATCGCGAGGGGGCCGCCGGCTAATCGAGCGCGAAGCTGCCGAAGTCGTGGTGCATGACCGGGTTGAAGATCACCGCGTCGAAGTCGATCCGGTCCGAGGTGAAGGTCGTCGCCTCGCGGTTCCCGAACGGCGCCCACGGCGCCTGCTCCATGACGCTCTGGTCCAGGGCGCCGTAGTCACCCTCGGTGCTCGAGTCGAGCGGCTGCTGGGCCAGCCGGTCCATCTCCTCGTTCAATGCCTGGTCGTCGAACCGGGCGAGGTTGGTGCTGTCGGTACGGCGAATCGCGTCCCCGTTCAGGAGCGGCCCGAAGAGGTCGTTGGGGTGCGGGAGCTCCTGGATCCGATACCCGAGCCCGGCGTCGAGGTTCGGCGTCCTGCGGTCGCCGATCACGCTGAAGTATCTCGCTCGGTCGACCGTCCTCAGCTTCGCTTTGAATCCGAGCCGGTCGAGCACGGACTGCAGGTAGGCGCCGGCGCGCTGGTCCGGTCCCCGGTCGTCGGTCCAGACGGTGATCGCCAGGTCGCTCGGCTTCGCCTCCTCGATCAGCGCTCTTGCGGTCGCGAAGTCGTGCGGGTAGGGCGTGAACTTCACGTAGCCCGGCGCGCCCGGTGCCAGCACCTGCTGGGTCGGCGACATCAGGGTGTCGTAGACCCGCTCCAACGCGCTCAGGTTGACCGCGTAGTTGACCGCCTGTCGGACCTCGAGGTCGTCGAACGGCGGCTTCGCGGTGTTCATCCAGAAGTAGTAGGCGCTCAGCGTCACCTCGGTCCGGAAGCGGTCCGTGTACTTCCACGCCACTTCCAGCAGGCGATCCGGTGGCGGGGGGTCGACCATGAAGTCGGCTTGGTTGTGCTCGACCTGGGTCGTCTGGGCGGACCGGCTCTTGACCACCGTCTCGGTGATCCGGTCCGCGTGCGGGGTGGGGACGTCGGGAACCAGCCCCTGGTTGGCGCTCTCCCACTCGGGGTTTCGCTCCAGCACGAACCGGTGCGGAGGATCGGACGCGGAGATCGTGTACGGCCCCGTGGAGGGGGGCGGATCCGCCGTCTGGTCCTTGGCCGGGGTGTCCGGCGGCACCGGCGCCGTGAAGGGGAGCGCCAGCTTGTCCTCGAACTCGCCGTCGGGCCGGGTCAGCCGGATCGTGATCGCGCCGGTCGCATCGTCGGCCTCGATCCCCGAGATCGAGCTCGCCTCGCCGGCCCGGTACTGGGCCGCGCCGACGATGCCCGCATAGAGCGGGGCCCCGCCCGAGTCGAGGTCGAACAGCCGCTCGACGGCGCGCCGGAAGTCGGAGGCCTTGACCGGAGTCCCGTCGGAGTACCTCAGCCCCTGCTGGAGCTGGAGGCTGTAGGTCCTGCCGTCGGCGGAGATCGCTGGCAGATCCTTGGCGAGCCCGGGGACGACATTGGAGCCGTCCCGGCCGGTGGCGTGCTGGAAGGTGAGCAGCGGGATGTAGGTGTTGTACTCGGCCTCCCAGCCCTCGACGCCGGTCGAGAGCTGGGGGTCGAGATGGTCCGGGAAGGAGCCGGCGTCGAACCTCAGGTCGCCTCCCTGCTCTGCGGTGGCGCCGCCCCCGCAGGAGGTCAGCCCGAGAGCCACGAGCGCCAGGCCGATGACGGCTGCCGCGGCTGCTCGCGGCGGTTTCTCGCTCGGCATCCGCGGGACGGTATCGCGGGCAGGCCGGCGCCCGAGGGCCGCCTGAGCGGACCGGCGAGGGGAGGTCAGCGCCGCTCCGGCCATGATCAGGACGAGGATCAGGGTGGGGCCCAACGAGTCGCGGCTCAGGCCGAGTCGCGATCGGGCTTCGCGAGCGCTTCCTGGGCGGCGTGCGGATCCCCGCGATTCAGCGGATGGTGGCAGGCAGCCCAGTGCTCGCGGTCGTGGAGGACGAGCTCGGGCTCGACCTCGGAGCAGATCTCGGTCGCATACGGGCATCGGGTGTGAAAGCGGCAGGCCGCGGGGGGGTCCGCGGGACTGGGCACGTCGCCTTCGAGCACGATCGGCTCGCGCTCGGCGTTCGCCCTCGGGTCCGGGATCGGCAGGGCGGAGAGCAGCGACAGTGTGTAGGGGTGGATGGGGTTCGAGTAGACCTCGTCGGCGGGCCCGAGCTCGACGATCTTGCCGAGGTACATGACCGCGATCCGGTCGGAGACGTGGCGGATGACGCCGAGGTCGTGGGCGACGAAGATGTAGGTGAGCTTGAACTCGTCCTGCAGGTCCTCGAGCAGGTTGATGATCTGAGCCTGAATCGAGACGTCCAGCGCGGAGACTGGCTCGTCGGCGACGATCAGCTTCGGCCGCAGGGCGAGGGCGCGGGCGATTCCGATCCGCTGCCGCTGGCCGCCGGAGAACTCGTGCGGGAAGCGGTTGTAGTGCTCGGGGTTGAGGCCGACGCGCTCGAGCAGGTCCTGGACCTGTCGCTTCAGGGTCGAGCCGGAGGCGATCCCGTGCAGCTTCAGCGGGCCGCCCACGATTTGGCCCACGCGCCTGCGCGGGTTGAGCGACGCAAACGGGTCCTGGAAGATCATCTGCATCTCGCGTCGCAGCGGCTGCAGCCCGCGCCGCCCCATGTGGCTGATCTCAGTGCCCTCGAACCTGACCGAGCCTGACGTGGGCTCGAGCAGCTTGAGCACGGTGCGGCACAGTGTCGACTTCCCGCAGCCCGACTCACCGACCAGGCCGAGCGTCTCTCCCCTGGCGACGTCGAAGCTGACGTCGTCGACCGCGCGCACCGCCCCGACCTGGCGGTCGACCAGGATTCCCGACTTGATCGGGAAGTGCTTGACGAGGTTGCGGACCTCCAGCAGATTCGCGCTGCCGTCCGCCGAGTCCGCGGCGGGGGATGGCCCCGGGCTGTTCTCGCTCATGCGGCCGGCGCCTCCAGGCCGATCTCGCCGGTCTTCACTACGCGAAGGGTCTTCTTCTGCTCGACCGACAGCCAGCAGCGGTCGGCATGGTTCTCCCCCACCCTGGTCTCGAGCGGCGGCACCCGTGTGCAGCGGTCGAACGCATGCGGGCAGCGGGGGCGGAAGTGGCACCCCGCCGGCGGGGCCAGGAGCGACGGCGGCTGGCCCGTGATCTGGGACAGGCGCATCGTCCGGGGCCGATCAGGTCTGGCCAGCGAGCCCAGCAACCCCCAGGTGTAGGGGTGCTGGGGGTCGTAGAAGATCTGCTCGAGGCTTCCTGACTCGATGATTCGCCCTCCGTACATGACCAGGACGCGGTCGGCGATCTCGGCCACCACGCCGAGGTCGTGGGTGATGATGATCACGGCCAAGTCGCGGTCGCGGTTGAGCTGCTCGAGCAGCCGCAGGATCTGGGCCTGGATCGTCACGTCGAGGGCGGTCGACGGCTCGTCGGCGATCAGCACGGTGGGCTCGAGCGCCAAGCCCATGGCGATCATCGCCCGCTGGCGCATCCCGCCCGAGTACTCGTGCGGGTAATTGTCCACCCGCTTGCTGGGGTCCGGGATCCCCACCGCGGCCAGAAGCTCGATTGTCTGCTCGCGCGCCTTGTGGTCCGACTCGTGCCGATGCGCCTGGATCGCCTCGCCGATCTGGTCGCCCACCTTGTACACCGGGTTCAGGGATGTCATCGGGTCCTGGAAGATCATCGCGATCTCCTCGCCGCGGACCCGCATCAGCTCCTCGTCGTCGGCGGTCAGTAGCTCCCGTCCACGGTACGCGACCGAGCCCTCGATCCTCGCGTTCGGCGAACGGGTGAGGCCCATGATCGTCTGCGCGGTGACGCTCTTCCCCGAGCCCGACTCGCCGACGATCGCCAGGACCTCGCCTGCGGCAAGGTCGAAGGAGACCCCGTCCACCGCGTGGACGATCCCGTCCTCGGTCGTGAAGCGGACCCGCAGATCGCGGACGCTCAGCAGTTGCTCGCTCACCGCGCCTCCGTGCCGAGCCTGATCCGTGGATCGAGCCACGCGTAGGTGATGTCGACCAGGGCGTTGAAGAAGACGATGAAGAAGGCCCCGAACAGAGTCACGCCCATGATCGGGGGAAGGTCGACGTTGGTGATCGCGTCGGCCGCGTACTGGCCGACGCCGTTGAGGCTGAAGATCGACTCGGTGATGATCGCCCCGCCGCCGATCACGGCGCCGAAGTCGAGGCCGAACAGGGTGATCACCGGGATCATCGAGTTGCGGAGCACGTGGTGGATCCTCACCTGGCGCTCGCTGAGCCCCTTGGCGCGCGCGGTGCGCACGTAGTCCTCGTTCATGACGTCGAGCATGTTCGAGCGCAGCACCCTGCTGTAGAAGCCGACGAACAGCACCGCGAGCGTGATCCACGGGAGGAACAGGTGGTACGCCCACTGCACGGGATCGGAGGTGAGGCTGACATAGCCGGCGGTGGGGAAGAGCTGGATCTTCGAGGTCAGGTAGAGCAACAGGATCGCGCCCAGGAAGAAGACGGGCATGGATATGCCCACCAAGGCGAGGATGGTCAACGCCCTGTCGGTGAAACCACCTGCCTTGACGGCGGATAAGTAGCCGAAGACGATCGCGAACGCCATCCAGATCACCGCCGCCCCGATGCACAGCGAGAAGGTGATCGGGATCCCCTTCTTGATCTGCTGGTCGACGTTGAGCTGGCTCGAGTACGAGACCAGCTCGCCGGTGAAGACCTTCTTCATCATGGTCACGTACTGGACCGGGAGCGAGTCGTTGAACCCCCAGTCCTTGTTGATCTGCGTGAGCAGGGCGTTGTTGCAGTTCTTGCCGCAGATCCGCTTCCCGGGGTCGCCGCCCGGGATCACGTTGAAGATCAGGAAGACGAGCACCGAGATCGCAAACAGGACCACGACCATTCCAACCAGTCGCCTGGTGACGAACCGGGCCATCAGCTGATCCCCCGGGTCGCGCCGTAGCTCATCGCTAGTGGCTTTCCTCGAGGGCCGCCGCCTCGAGCCGCACCTTGGCGCGCGGGTCGAGTGCGTCCCGCAGGCCGTCGCCGAACACGTTCAGGGACAGCACGGTGAGTACGATCATCAGCCCGGGGATGATCGTCAGATGGGGTGCGCTGTAGAGGAACTCGTAGCCATCCGAGACCATGCTCCCCCAGGAGGAGTGCGGCGGTCGCACGCCGGCGCCCAGGAACGAGAGCGCCGACTCGAGCAACATGTTGTTGGCGATGTTGAGGGTGAAGAAGACGATGATCGTCGAGACGAGATTCGGCAGGATCTCCGAGAACATGATCCGCATCGTCCCGGCGCCCTGGGCGATCGCCGCCTCGACGAACTCCTTCTCGCGCAGGGCCAGCACCTCGCCGCGGATCGGCCTCGCCATGTAGGGCACGTAAACGAAGCCGATAATCAGGATCGGGATCCAGATCGAGTCATCGGCGATGTGGATGGGGCCGAGCACCAAGCCGCTGCCGCTGACCGAGAGCGCGGTGCCGAGTGCGATCCCCAGCAGCAGCACCGGGAACGCCCAGATCACGTCCATCGCCCGCGAGATCACCGCGTCGGTCCAGCCGCGGTAGTAGGCCGCGAGGATGCCGAAGATCACGGCGAGGATCGTGGTCACGAACGCGGCCATGACGCCGATGAAGATCGACGTCCGCCCCCCGTACATGAGGCGCACCATCACGTCGCGCCCGTTCGCGTCGGCTCCGAGCAGGAACTTGCCGTGAAGCCCGGGCCCGATCGGGATTCCGTCCACGTTCACCACGTCCGTCGGCTGGCCGTTGATGTCGATCTTCTCGGTGAGGTGGTTGGTGTCCGGCCCCGTGTGGGCCACGAGGTGGGCCCAGAGGGGTGCGGCTAGGCAGAAGAGGACGATGACGATGAACAGGGCGCCGAAGAAGAGCGCCACCCGGTTGCGGCGCAGGCGCCGGTAGGCGAGGTACCACGGGCTGCGGCCCTCGACGGGAACCCCCGCAGGAGCAGGTGGGATGCCGGTGTCCTGCTCGACCTCCCCGGGCAACGTCGGATCGGCGTACGGCGGCGCCCACGGGTCCGTGGCCATCCGGAGGTGGTCTTCCCTGGGCTTCCTCACGTCCCGACCCCGGGTCTCACGACATCAAGAGGCTATCGCCGCTTTCGGGCTGTGTGCCCCGACGGTGAGCGGGCGTGAAAGGGAGGGGCCGCGAGGGCCCCTCCCGCCAGTCGCTCGACCCGTCCTGCAACCGACTACTTGACCGAGAAGCTCCCGAAGTCCTGCTGCATGACCGGGCTGAATATGACTCCGTCGAAATTGATCCGATCCGACGTGAACGTCGTCACCTCGCGGTTCCCATAGGGAGCCCACGGGGCCTGCTCCATCACCTTCTTGTCAACCGCGGCGTAGCCGGCCTCGGTGCTCGAGTTGAGCTGCTGCTGCGCCAGGGTGTCCATCTCCTTGTTCAACGCCTTGTCGTCGAACTGGGAGAAGTTGTTGTTGTTCGTCGGGTGAATGGCCGCCCCGTTCAGCAGGATCCCGAAGAAGTCGTTCGGGTGCGGGAAGTCCTGGAACCAGTCGGAGAACCCGATGTCCAGGTTGGGCGTCTTCAGGTCGCCCAGCGTGGTGAAGTACGTCGCCCCGTTGACGATCTTCAGCTTCGCGTTGAACCCGAGCTGCTTGAGGACGTCTTGGAGGTACGCGCCAGCCCGGTCGTTCGGCTCCTCGTCGTCGGTCCAGACCGTGATGTCCTTGTCGCTGGGGTTCGCCTGCTGGAGCAGCTGCTTCGCCTTGTTGATGTCGTGCGGGTACAGCTCGAACTTCGAGTAGCCCGGCATGTTCGGCGGCAGCACCTGCTGGGTCGGCGACAGCAGGCTGCCGTAGACCCGCTGCAGCGCGGCCGGGTCGATCGCATAGTTGACCGCCTGGCGGACCTTGAGGTCGTCGAACGGCGGCGTCGTCACGTTCATCCAGAAGTAGTACGTGCTCACCGTCGTCTCCTTGCGGAAGCGGTCCGGGTACTTCGACTCCACCTCCGGGATTCGATCCGTCGGTGGCGGGTCGATCATGAAGTCGGCGCTGTTCTGCTCGACCTGAGTGGTCTGAGAGGACAGGTTCTTGACCACCGTCTCGGTGATCTTGTCGGCATGCGGAGTGGGGACGTCGGGGACCAGCTTCTCGTTCGTCTTCGCCCACTCGGGGTTCCGCTCGAGCACGAACTGGTGCCCAGGGTCCGACTTGGAGATCATGTACGGCCCCGTCGAGGGAGGCGGGTTAGGCGTCTGGTCCTTGGCTGGGGTATCCGGCGGGACGAGGGCCGTGAACGGGATCGCCAGCTCGTCTTCGAACTGGCCATCGGGCTTGGTGAGCTGGATCGTGATCTTGCCGGTGCTGTCGTCGGTCTTGATCCCTGAGATCGAGCTCGCCTTGCCGCTCTGGTAGTCGGCGGCGCCGACGATCCCGGTGTAGAACGGGGATCCGCCCGAGTCGACGTCGAACATGCGCTGGACGGTGCTCTGGAAGTCAGAGGCCTTCACGGGAGTGCCGTCCGAGTACTTGAGCCCCTGCTGGAGCTGGAAGGTGTAGGTCTTCCCGTCCGTGGAGATCGTGGGCAGGTCCTTGGCCAGGCCGGGGACCACCTCGGTGCCGGCGCTGCCGGCGGCATGTTTGAAGGTCAGCAGCGGGATGTAGGTGTTGTATTCCGCCTCCCAGCCGTCGACGGTGTACGAGAGCTGCGGGTCGAGGTAGTCCGGGTAGGACGTCTCGTCGAAGTTCAGGTCGCCTCCCTGCGTTCCGGAGGTGCTGCTGCTGCCGCCGCCGCAGGACGTCAGGCCAACGGCCACGAACGCCAGCCCCGCAACCGCCGCCACGGCACCGATTCCCGTGCGGCTGCAAACGCCCCTCAACCAGCTCATCACCGCGATTGACCTCCCCGGCCTGTCGGCCGGCATTGCCCGTGTGCAGTCATTGAAATCCATCACATGTTGCAGTAGGAGTCAAGTGTCACACCCGACAACGGGCGGCGCGTTGCCGGTCGCCGTGGCACGCTCGGGCCCCACCAATCAGGAGCATGGCGCGCGCCAGCGGACGCGATTCGCAGCGCCTCGCGCCTAACCGGACCCCCCCGGGCTGGGAAACTGGGAGCGGATGAAGGCGTCCCAGGCGCGGTCGGAGAGCAGGCGCCGCTGAGCCATGATCAGATGCGCCGACGGGGTGACCTTGTAGCGGGTCTTCGGCCGCCGCGCCGAGAGCGCGCGCTCGATCGCCCGGGCGACCTTCTCCGGCCCGCCGCCGAGTCGCCCCAGCGGCCCCTCGTAGACGTCAGCCGTCGCCGCGCCGACGGCGGCGTTGAACGGTCCATAGGGATCGTCGCCCGCCTCGTCGACGTCGGCGATCGAGCCGGCGGCGGTCTCGCCGAACCGGGTCCTGATCAGCCCGGGCTCGATCACGACCACATCGACCCCGAACCCCCGCAGCTCGAAGCGCAGGGCGTCCGAAAGGGCCTCCACCGCGTGCTTGGTGGCGTGGTAGGCGCCGCCGCCCGGGAAGGTCAGCCGGCCGCCCATTGAGCTGACGTTGACGATCCGCCCCCAGCCCTGGCGGCGCATCGCCGGAAGCGCGAGCTGGCACATGCGCACGAGGCCGAAGACGTTGGTCTCGAACTGGGCCCGGATCCGCTCCATCGACAGCGCCTCGAGCGCCCCCGACTGGCTGTATCCGGCGTTGTTGACGAGCACGCCGACCGCGCCTTCGGCCTCCTCGACCGCGGCGACCGCGGCGCGCATCGACTCCTCGTCGGTGACGTCGAGGGCGAGCGTCTCGCAGCCCCGCTCGGCCAGGTCGGCGATCGAGTCGGGATCGCGGGCCGTGGCGTAGACGCGCCACCCGGCGGCGGCCAGGCGCTCCGCCGTCGCTCGGCCGATCCCGGACGAGCAGCCGGTGATCAACACGGCGCGCGAGATCTCGCCCATCAGCGGAGCGGCCTCGGCGACGGATCTGGGCCTGGTGCCGTCACGCGTCCATCGACTCTATCCTCCGGCGCCGTGCGCGTGGTCACCTTCCAGGGTCCGGGCGATGTGCGGGTCGAGGAGCGGCCCGAGCCCGAGCCCGTGGCCCCGGATGACGCGGTCGTTCGGGTCGAGGCGACCGGGATCTGCGGATCCGACCTCCACATCTATCACGGCAGGGTCGCGATCGAGCCTGGGTTCGTGATCGGTCACGAGTACGTGGGAACGGTCGTCGCCGCGGGCGACGCCGTCAGCGAGGTCGCGGTGGGCGATCGCGTTCTCGGCACCTACTGCACCGCCTGCGGGCGCTGCTTCTTCTGCCGCCGCGGCGAGTACCACAAGTGCGACGCCGGGAGGGTCTTCGGGCACGGGGCGACGCTTGGGTCGCTGCCCGGCGCCCAAGCCGAGCAGGTCGCGGTCCCGAATGCCAACCTGACCCTGCGGCGGGTGCCCGAGGGGCTGACGGACGAGGTGGCCCTGTTCGCGGGCGACGTGGCCGGGACCGGCTACCACGCCGTCTGCGGCGACGCGGCGCGCCCCGAACCGCTCGAGCCGGGCAGCTCGGTGGCGGTGCTCGGTCTGGGACCGGTCGGCCTCTGCGCGGTTCAGGTCGCCAGAGCGTCGGGCGCGTCGCTCGTCGTCGCGGTCGATTCGGTCGAGGACCGGCTGCGAATGGCGGGGTCGTTCGGCGCCGTCCCGGTCCACCTGACCGAGGAGGATCCGCGGGCCAGGGTCAAGGAGCTCACCGGCGGGCGCGGCGTCGACCTCTCGGTCGAGGCGGTCGGCCATCCGGAGGCGCTGGACCTCGCCTGCAGGCTCGCCCGCAAGGCGGGCACCGTCTCGGTGACCGGGGTCTATGCCGAGCGGGCCGAGGTGCACATGGGCGTGGTCTGGATCAAGGCGCTCAGCTGGCGAACCGGGCACGCCAACGTGATCGGCCACCTCGACCGGGTGCTGGCCATGCTCTCCGGCGGGGTGCTGGACCCGAGCCCGCTCGTCACCCACCGGATGAGCCTCGACGAGGCCCCCGAGGCATACGCGCTCTACGACCGGCGCGAGGCGCTGAAGATCGTCCTGCGCCCGTAGCGCTGCTGCTAGCCGTCGTCCTCGAAGGGAAAGGCGAGCTGGACGTGGGAGCGGGCGACCGCCATGAACGAGCGCGTCTCGGGTGAGCCGCCGTTCAGCGGCGTCAGCTCCACGTCGACCATCGGGATGAAGTCGAGGTCGCCGTGATTCAGGTACTCGGACAGCCGGCTGCGGTAGCCCTCGCGGGGGAGGGTCACGTCGCCGACGATCCGGTGGCGGTCGGTCTCCACCACGACCCGTTCGGTACGCGTCTCCATGGGATCAAGTTATCGGCTCGGGCGCCGCGGGCTTGAGTCGCGGCGACCCGTCGCGCGCGGCGGCTCAGGACGCCTCGAGGATCCGCTTCTTCTCGGCGGCGAACTCGTCCGCCGACAGGACCCCCGAGTCGCGCAGCTGCCCAAGGCGTTCGAGCTGGGACACCCGCTCCTCGCCGGGCGACGGCGGCGGGCCGGCTCCCCTCGAGGCGAGCCGCCGCTCGCGAGCGTCGCGCATCCGGGCGGCGATCCGCTGGGCGACGCCCTCTGCCGACCCGGTTGTGACCCGATCCGGGAACTCGCGGATCACCTGCCGTCGCAGGACCTCGACGCCGAGCGCCAGCACGGCGATCAGGATCAGGGATGGAACCAATCGCCTGGTCCCCGAGGTCGGCCCCCACCAGAAGATCAGCACCAGAACCACGGCGAGCGCGCCATAGGCGATCCGGGGCTGGCGGAGGTAAGGCGTCACGCTGCTGCGGATCCAGGTCGCCAAGGCGCTCGGCCCGGCCAGCCACGCCGCCAGGATGACCACCAGCCCGTAGAGGACCATTCCCTGGGCGATCTCCACCAGCTGTGAGGTCCCGATCGACCAGGCGGCGTTGGCCGCCGGCTCCGAGGCCGCCGTCGTGGTCAGCGCTCCAACCACGTAGTTGCCGGTCAGCCCGCGTATGAACAGCACCGACACCCCCACCGAGAGGAAGGCGATCCCGACCGCTCGCAAAGTCTCGCGCCGCCTCGCGCCGGCGAGGTAGATCGCCAGCGCGTAGAGGGCGATCGCGATCGCGGCCAGGAGCCAGGCCAGGGTGCGAAGCAGGCGGACCCCGGTCTGGACCGCCTCGAGCTGATCCGAGCGCATGATCGTGATCTGGGCCGCGTCGGGAGGCAGCTTGGAGGCCAGGTCCCCGCCGACCCCCACCTGGTTCGCGACCTTGGTCAGGATCGTGCCCAGGTCGAGGACCACGTTCCCACCCGTGGTCGAGACCGCCTCGTTCTTGTTGTCGACCACCGCCAGGAACTCCTTGTGGGCGGTTCGGTTGGCGTCCTCCCACAGCCCCTGGACCTTCGGCTGGGCGAGCGCCCGCTGAGAGAGGTTCAGGGCGAGCTCGCGGAGTCCGCCGGAGGCCGGGCCCGCGAGCGGCTTCAGGTCGTTCGGGAGGGACTTCGACAGCTGGCCCTGGACGTCGACGTTCGCATACAGCTCGGTGACCAGGAAGTCGGCCACCGCGTCGCGGATCTCCTGGTTCTCGAGCAGCCTGCTGCTGGTGTGGGTCCAGGTGTCGGTCTCCAGCAGCTGACGCTTCGCCCAGACCGCGAACACAGCGAAGAACGCGAGCACCGTCGCCAGGATGACCAGCGCCATCGGCAGCGCCCATCGCGCCCGGACGCGGGAAGCGGTCTGGGTCTCGTTCATCGCTCCTCGCCCCTCTCCGCGACGCGCAGTCTATGTCCCGCGAGCCCTCGGCGTCATGGCCTCCGGGCCGCGAATGTGGGAGGGTTCGCGATCGAGTAATCGAGTCACGAGAGGGGAGCTCCCGAGTGGTGCTGGCAACCGACTATCCGTTCCTCAACATCCTCTGGACGATGATCATCTTCTTCGCCTGGGTGATCTGGATCTGGATCGCGATCACCGTCCTGGTCGACGTCTTTCGTCGCCATGACATCGGGGGCTTCTCGAAGGCCGGCTGGGTGATCCTGGTGATCGTGGTGCCGTTCCTCGGCGTCTTGATCTATCTGCTCGCCAATCACGAGGGGATGGCGAAGCGCAACGTGAAACAGGCCGAAGCCCAGAAGGCCCAGTTCGACGAGTACGTGCGCGAGACCGCGGGCGGCTCGGCCGGCGAGATCGCCAAGGCGAAGGAGCTGCTGGACAGCGGCTCGATCAGCCAGGAGGAGTTCGACCAGATCAAGCGCAAGGCGCTCGCCTGATCGGCGAGCCCTCTCGCGTTGCCACCCGTGCCTTGAAGGCGCTGTAGCCGAACATCCCGGCGAGCGCCAGCTGGAGCAGCCGGACCGGCGCCAGGCTGGAGCCCGACAGATGCCCCGCGCGCACGGCCTGGGTGTCGTTTGCCGCCAGCCCGGCGATCACCGGCGCGACCGTGATCGCGAGGACGCCCCGGCGCTCGAGCGGTCGCCGATCCGCCCAGAGCAGCAGGGCGCTCCACCCCAGCATCAACGGCGCGCCGGTGCGCATCGCGTAGGCGAACTCCGGCCGGCTGCGGCGGAAGCCCGGCTCGAACCGCAGCGTGGGCCCATAGAGCTTCGGCACCGCCATCCCGACTGCCGCGAGCGCGTCGACCAGGGCCCCGGCGCGATAGCTGCGTCGCAGCCAGCGGACGGCTTGCGCGCGGGAGTCGGCGGCCGGGCTGAAGCTTGATGGGGTCGCTACCACCACGGCGATGATGCCAGGACGCGGCGGCGAGACGGCGGGTGACTCGAGGGTCGCCCGCCGTCTCGCTCGCCGACTTGGCCTAGGATCGGTTCAGCCGAGACTGACCGTGGCGTTCGCGGTCCCCAGCGGGGCGCCGCGGTTGACCACATGGTGGTGGGCCAGGGCGTTGATCAGAGCCGCCGCCTCGGCGCTCAGCACGACGTTGGCGCTTAGCGTCGCCGTGTTGCCCGAGATGCTCTTGGTGATGTGGGTGAAGCGGGCGATCACCCTCCGCTCGCCGCGAACGTTGGCGGTGAGGAAGGAGCCTTTGGCGCGGTGGACCGCCGCCATTCGGCGCAACGCCACCGAGTGCGTTCCCTTGCTGAACTCGACGCCGCCGCCGAGGGCGAGATAGCCGTACAGATGGGACCTCTCGACCTGGCCACCGATGATTGGCATCGACAGCACGCCGTCGCTTCCGAGCGTCGCCGGGGCGATCGCCGCGGTGGTGATCCCGTGGCTCGACAGTGCCTGGGTGAGCTCGCTCGAGGGCGTGAACGTCGCCTGGCCGCCGGTCACCTTGACGACCTTCGCCTGGGCCGTCGTCGCCGCGAGCGCGAGCACCGACAGCGCCGCGACCGCCACTAGTAGAGCCCTGCGAGAGAACCCCACCCTGCGGGTGATGCGATTCATGCGTTCCTCCTTGTTGAACGGGGACGCAGGGGGCGTCCCGCCACCCTGCTCGCGGTTTTCAACACCCCTCAGAGGATGGAGTTGCGGGAGCCCGACGTCGCCGGGCTCCCGCCGCTCCCGCTAGACCTGCTCGGGCTCGCCGTAGATGATCAGGCCGTGGGCGACCCAGAGGCAGATCGCGAAGACGCCCAGCGACCAGAACGGGACAGTCCCGATCGCCAGCAGCGCGCCGAGTGCGCCGAGGCTCGCGGCGATGATCCCGATCACGCGGCCATAGGCTCCGCCGCCGAACAGCGAGAACCCGGCGGTGAGCTGGATGACGCCCAGGATCAGGGTGATCCAGCCCCAGGTATGGAGGTCCCCGAACACGTAGTGCGTTCCGTTGCTCGTGTAGAAGTTCGCATCGGAGATCGCACCGATGCCGTAGATGACGTTGAGCGTGCCCGCGATCAAAAGCAGGACCGCTGCGAATACGACGCGTCCGGCACCTCTCATGTGGTACTCCCTTCTGTAGTCGGCCCTCGAAATACAGGCGGCCGAATTGCCCGCGGAGGGGTTCGGGGCCGGCCGATGCGCTCCTGCTGGCGCAACCCCGCGCCCGGGCGGCCACCGAGCGGTGGCCCGCGAGGCAGACGGGTCGGCTCCTCCCGGCCCCCCAAACCGGGATCATCAGCCGATGGGCGCCAGCGGGCCGCCGTGCGTATTGATCACGATTCCGATCAGCCACTACTGCGAGAAGGCTCGCTGGGCCCTCGAGCGCGCCGGAATCGCCTACCGGGAGCGCGCGCACCTGCAGCTCATCCACCGGGTGGCGGTGCGTCGCGCCGGGGGCGGAAGGACGGTGCCCGTGCTGGTCTGCGGCGATCGCGTGCTGGCCGACTCGGCCGAGATCGTCGATTGGGCGGACGCGCTGGCGCCGCCTGACCGGCGGCTCTACCCGGACGATCCGGTGGCCGCCGCCGAGGTCCGGGGGCTGGAGCGAGACTTCGACTCGCGCCTCGGGCCGCACGGCAGGAGATGGACCTACCACGGGCTCCACGATCGCCGCGATCTGGCGATCGATTACGGGTGCACGGGCGTCCCCCCCTGGGAGCGCCGCGTCCTCTCGTTCGCCTACCCCGCGCTCATCCGCGGGATCGATCGCTACCTCGACATCACGCCCGCGACCGCCGCCCAGTCCGAGGCCGAGGTGCGCGCCACCTTCGACGCGGTCGCCGCGCGCCTCGACGACGGCCGCCCGCACCTCTGCGGCGAGCGCTTCACCGCCGCCGACCTCACCTTCGCCGCGCTGGCCGCATCGGTGCTGATGCCGCCCGAGTACGGGGTGCCGCTCCCTCAGCCGGAGGAGCTGCCCGCGGCCATGGCATCTGTGGTCCGCGAGCTACGCGCCCACCCGGCCGGCGCCTACGCCCTGGCGATGTTTCGCGACCAGCGTCGCTGATCGCGCGGGCGCCGCGCCTCAGTCGTCGTGAACGACGACGACCGGGCAGGGGGCGTGCTTGACCACGGCGTTCGAGGTGCTGCCCTCGAGCCTCGCGCGAAGGCCCTTGAGCCCGCGCGAGCCGACCACGATCGCGGCCGCGCCACGCTTGCGAGCGACGTCGATGATCGCGTCGGCCACGTGGACCTCGTCCGCCACCGCAAGCCCCTTGGCCTGGAGTCCGACTGACTGCGCCAGCTCGGCTCCCTCCTGCGCGGTGCCTCGGGCGTTCTGGTGCAGCTCCTCCTCGACCTCCCGCGCCCCCTCGACGTCGACCGGCACCGGCGGCATCTCCAGACCGGCAGTCGGCATCGAGCTCTCGTAGGCGAGCGCCGGCTCCCATACCGTGACCACGAGGACCTGGCGCGCGCCGAACAGCCCCGCTGCCTCGCGAACCGCCCGGCGCGCCGTGTCCGAGCCGTCGTAGGCGATCAAGACGGGCGCGTCGGCGGCGGTCATCCGCGGCGCAGCTTAGTGAAGGGCGGGCCCCCCCGCCGAGGGCGTTTCGGGGCGCGAGCGGGCTCAGACGACCGGTTTCGGGGACCGAATCGAACCTGCCGCTGCTGTGTTGAAGCGGTTGTAGGCGCGTGAACGCCCAATCACCACCAGAGTTAGCCGTGCTTGCGGATTCGTTTCGCGGGCGGCCCTTGCGCACCATCCGGCGGCGGTGTGAGCCTATGTGCATCCTCGGGGTGGACTAGTATTTTGACTAACTTGGTTAGGAAACTGAGGAAACGAGGCCCGGACTGCTCGTGGCTCGGGGAGCCACGGAGGCCCGGCCGGATCCGCGGTGACGGGCTGCCGCGGGCGGCCTCGAGCCTCGTGCCGCGAGCCAGGGAACGAGGCTCGCCGTCGGCAAGGGGGGCGCTCCTCGAGATCGTCACCGAGTCGGTCCGGATCGTCGATCAGACCGAGGAGTCCGAGCGCAAGGTGAGGTGCGCGATGGAGCGAAACCGGGTCCTCGGCCGTGGCCTCAGGGTCGGAAAGTCGTTCAAGGTCGAGGGCGCCGACGGTGCCGCCTGGTACGAGCTGACCCGCATTGGCGCCACCTCGGTCGAGGTCGAGTGGCGGGACTATGGCCGGGATCGCTGCATGGACGAGATGTTCGGCGCCGGGGGCCACTTCCCGCGAGCCTTGATCGAGCGCCTGGTCTATCGCCACGACGTCCTCCAGGAGCTGTTCGAAGCGCTGGCCTGAGTAAGGCTCTTGGGTAACCGCGTTGCCGGCGGCCGAAGCCGCGAGGGTTGCCGGTTGACAGCCGGCGCTGGGACGACGTAACCTCGGGTAGAGATAGGCGCGCTCGTCGACGCCTCTTGCAGTGTGGCGGGCGCGCGGGAAGAGGGAGGTGGCGTGCCTCGGATTCGGATCTTGGCGGGAGCGTTGGCGCTGGTCGTCGCCCTCCTGGTTCAAGCGGCGCCGTCATCGGCCTCGGTCCAGTTCGATGGCCAGTGGGGAAGCCTCGGGATCCTGCCGGGCTCCTTCTCGGCCCCAAGCAGAGCTGCGACCAACTCGTCCGGCAACGTCTTCGTCACGGATAGCGGCAACAGCAGGGTCCAGAGGTTCACCGCGACCGGCGGCTCGCCATTCGCGTTTGGAAGCCTGGGCGCGGGAGACGGCCAGTTCCTGGTCGGAGCGGCACTGGGCGTCGCCACCGACTCGTCCGGCGACGTCTACGTGGTCGACAGGCTCGGGAGCCGGGTCCAGAAATTCAACCCGGCGGGCACCTTCCAATCCGCATTCGGGACGCTGGGAACCGGGAACGCCCAGTTCACAACGCCCTCCGGCATCGCGATCGACTCCGCGGACAACGTCTACGTCGCCGACACGGGCAACGACCGGATTCAGAAGTTCAACTCGGCGGGCGCCTACATCACCCAGTGGGGCGGCCTCGGCACGGGGGACGGCCAGTTCGACCTCCCGTCCGGCGTCGCCGTCGACTCCCACGGCTACGTCTACGTCGCCGACACCGGCAACACCCGGATTCAGAAGTTCGACTCCTCGGGCAACTTCATCGCCCAGTGGGGGAGCCTGGGCGTCGGCGACGGCCAGTTTGGCGCCGCCACCACGCCCTCCCTCGACCTGGCCATCGGCTCCTCCGACAACGTTCTGGTCGTCGACCCAGTCAACGACCGGGTCGAGAAGTTCCGGCCGATAGGCACCTTCATCGACACATGGGGGAGCCTGGGCAGCGGCGACGGCCAGTTCACCTCACCCTCGGGCGTTGCGACCGCCTCCTCGGGCAGCGTCTACGTCGTTGATCAGGGAAACAACCGGGTGCAACGTTTCCACGAGACCGATGTCACGGCGCCCGACACGGCGCTCGATTCCGGGCCCTCGGGCACCACCGGGGGCAATGTCAGCTTCGCCTTTTCCTCCACCGAGGCGCCGCTGCTGGGCTTCGAGTGCCGCCTGGACTCCAGCCAGGAATCCGACTGGCAGAGCTGCAGCTCGCCCCGAGCCTATTCGAATCTCTCTACCGGCGGTCACACCTTCGACGTGCGAGCCGTCGACGCCGCGGGCAATCCGGATCCGAGCCCCTCGACCCGTTCGTGGACCGTGGACGCGACGCCTCCCCAGACGACGATCGACTCCGGTCCCTCGGGCCTCACCAACGACGCCTCGCCCTCGTTCGGGTTCTCCTCCTCGGAGGGGGGATCGAGCTTCGAGTGCCGGCTCGACTCCAACCAGGCATCGGACTGGCAGAGCTGCACCTCGCCGAAGTCCTATAGCTCGCTGGGCGACGGCTCACACACCTTCGAGGTCCGGGCAACGGATTCGGTCGGCAACACCGACCAGACCCCCGCCTCACGAGGGTTCACAGTCGACGCCACCGCGCCCCAGACGACGATCGACTCCGGTCCCTCGGGCCTCACCAACGACCCCTCGCCCTCGTTCGGGTTCTCCTCCTCGGAGGGGGGGTCGAGCTTCGAGTGCCGGCTCGACTCCAACCAGGCCTCGGACTGGCAGAGCTGCACCTCGCCGAAGTCCCATGGCTCGCTGAGCGACGGCTCACACACGTTCGACGTCCGGGCCACAGATCCGGCGGGCAACGTCGACCCAACTCCCGCCTCCCGAAGCTTCGCGATCGACACCACTGGCCCCCAGACGACCATCGACTCCGGCCCGTCGGGCACCACAAACAACCCCTCTAGCTCGTTCAGCTTCTCCGCCTCGGAGCCGGGGTCGACCTTCGAGTGTCGCCTCGACTCCAGCCAGCCCTCGGACTGGCAGTCCTGCGACTCGCCCAAGGACTATGGCTCGCTCGCCGACGGCTCCCACAGCTTCGACGTCCGGGCCACCGATCCGCTTGGCAACACCGATCCAACCCCAGCCTCCCGAAGCTTCGCGATCGACACCCAGGCTCCATCTACGCCTCGTATCACCGCCACCAACCCGACCTCGCCCGCCAACTTCAACAACCCGCTGGTCAAGGGCAACGCCCAGGCCGGCTCGACGGTGCGGATCTACAAGACACCCGGCTGCGCCGCATCTCCCCTGGCCACGGGCGGCGTGGGCCGGTTCCATTCGGCGGGTCTGCGGGTCTCGGTGCCGGACAATACGACCACCAAGCTCCGAGCCACGGCGACCGATCTCGCCGGCAACACCTCGTCCTGCTCGGCGGTGCGCGAGTACGTGGAGGACTCCAAGGCGCCCCCCGCCCCGGCGATCAAGGGCACGAGTCCGAACTCGCCGGCGAACGACAATCAGCCGCTGGTGAGGGGCTTCGTCGCGGCTCCGTCCACGGTCAATCTCTATTCCACCGCCGGCTGCTCAGGGTCGCCGGTGGCCTCGGGCCCGGCCTCGCCGTTCCACTCTCCGGGCTTGCAGGTCTCGGTGCCCGACAACGCCACCACCACGTTCCGAGCCACGGCGACCGATCTGGCCGGCAACACGTCGCCGTGCTCGGGGCCGTGGAGGTATGTCGAGGACTCGGTCTCACCGCAGACCTCGATCACCTTCGGGCCCCCGAGCCAGACCACCAGCCGCAGGCCGACCTTCCGCTTCGAGTCGAGCGAGATGAGCTCGACCTTCCGGTGCCGCTTCGATGCCCAGCCGCTCGGGCGCTGCTCGGGCCCGGGGGCGAGCCACACCCCCTACGTCCAGCTTGCGCTCGGCCTCCACAGCTTCGCGGTCCGGGCCACGGACCAAGCGGGTAACGCCGACCCCACGGCGGCGAAGCGCGCCTTCACCGTTATCCCCTGACCTTCAGTACTTGGTTCTTGGGGGCGGCCTTGACCGTCAAGGCGTGGCGCCCATAGGGTTGGCGCGCTTGGTAGAGCGGACCTCGGGAGGGTGCCGTAGCTCGGATCACCTGCGCGCGCCGTCGAAACCGCGAATGAAGGAGTGGGTGTGCAAGGAATCCGTGGCGTTCTCAGAAAGCGACTGAGGTGGCCCTCTCCCAGCATGGTCGTAGCCGTGGCGGCGCTGTGCGTGGCAGCGTCCGGTGGTGCGTATGCCGCCACCCAGATCAACGGCCACAGCATCCAGAACGGCACGATCACCCCGGCGAAGCTGAACAAGCTGGCCAGGAACAGGCTCTACCACGCGGTCGGCCAGCACTGGGGCGTCATCGACCGAAACACGATCGGCTCGGGAGTCGCCGACCTCAGGGCGGGCCCGTACGGCTCCTATGGCCTGACCGGCCCCGGCACGTCGCCACCGCACGGAGTCGGCAGCCTCGGGATCCAGGTCTCCGATCAGGCGACCAGCCAGTCCCCGGCCTCCGAGAAGGTCTCGTTCGGCAACGAGGTCGACTTCTACGGCGACCCGGTCAGCGGCCTGTCGGACGCCGGGTTCCGCGTCTTCCAGACGGGTGAGAACGCGACGATCGGCCTGCGGAACCTGCCGAACATCTCCTTGGAGATCAACCCCAACGTGGCCAGCGTCAACTACACCCAGATGGTCTGGGTGCCAGGCGCGGCTCCGGTCAACAAGTGGAGCGGCTACATGAACGCCGCGACCACCGGGGATTGGTACTTCACCAATTCCGCCGTCGCCACGGCGACGGGATGCACCCAGGCGCTGACCTGCTCGCTGGCGGACGCCAAGCAGGCCCTGGTCGACCAGAACGACGGGTCCGGCCCCGCAACCATCGACACGATCGCGGTCTCCAAGGGTCGCGACAACGCATGGGCGGGGGCAGTGGACGACCTGCGGATCAACAGCAAGGTCTACAACTTCGAGCCCTATGGGGTGGTGGCGACCGCCGCGCCCTAGCCCTTGCCTCGGGAGCGCAGACCACGCGCAGCCTGATCAGCCACGAAGCTGATCGACTGCGCTGGGCGGCCGCCCATCGCCTTCTCCAGGGACGGAGATCCGGTAGGCGGCCGTTTGCGGTTCAGGCGGGGAAGCCGGCGGCCGAGTCCCGCATCACGGCGGCGCCGGAGGGTCGGCCCGCTGGATGCGACAGGAGGAGCCGGCGCAGCCGCGGAGCAGGTCGAGGCGAGCCGCGAGCTCACGCTCGACCGAGGCGTAGGCGGAGTCCCTGTGCCGGCTCTCGAGCTCGTAGGGGTCGCGCTTCAGGTCGTAGAGCTCCCGCTCTCCGTTCTCGTACTCCACGTACATGTAGCGCCGGGTGCGGATCGCCTCGAAGCCCGGTTGCTCGATCAGCATCTGGCGTCCCTTGTCCACCTTCGGCTTCCGGGTCACCGGAAGCAGCGAGCGCCCGTCCATGACCAGGCCCGGATGGGCGTTCGCCGCGTCGACGATCGTCGGCGCCAGGTCGGCGTTGATCGCCAGCGGGCTGATCGTCACTCCCTGCGGGATCCCGGGACCGCGCATCTCGAGCGGCACCCGGATCGACTCCTCGTAGGGGCGCATCTTGCCCTGGGCGATCCGATGCTCGCCGTGGAAGAACCCGTTGTCGGAGGTGTAGACGATCAGCGTGTTGGCGAGCGCTCCCTTGGCCTTCAGGGCGGCGATTAGCTTTCGGACGCCGTCGTCGACAGCGAGCAGCGACTCCAGCTCGCAGCGGTAGTTGCGCTCGATGTAGGCGACCGTGCTGGGGGCGAAACGGGCTCGCTTGCGGATCGCCGCCGGCTTGTCGCCCACGTTGGGCTCATCGAAGCTCGGCGGCCTTGGCAGCGGCTCGGAGTCGAACGCGTGCGCGTAGCGCGTCGGCGGCTTCGGGGCGTTGTTGCAGTTCGTCGGCCGGTTCGGGTCGTGGTAGGGGCCGCCGCTGTGCGGCACCGTGTAGGTGAGCCAGAGGAAGAACGGCTGCGCCTCCGGCGTCCGCCGGTCGACGAAGTCGACCGCCCTTCGGGTCAGCACGTCCTGCTCGTAGTCGGCCGGGCGCTGGCCGTAGTTGACCAGGGTGCCGTCATCGTTGAGGGTGTAGTTGTAGGGCCGGTAGGGCTCCGGGGCCACCGCGTGCCATTCGGACCAGCCCGGCGGCACGAGGGGTTGGTTCTCGTACTGGTTCAGGTACTTGCCGATCATCGCCGTGTAATAGCCGGCGTCCTGTAGCCAGACGGCGAGGTTGTCGTGAGCGTGCAGGGACTCGAAGCGGCCGAAGCCGCCGTCGGGAGCCGTGTTCGTCCAAACCCCGTGGTTGTGGGCGTACTGGCCGGTCAGGAAGGTGGCGCGGGAGGGGCAGCAGAGCGAGTAGTTGACGAGGCTGTTGGCGAAGGTCGCCCCCTGATCGCCGATCAGCGAGTTGACGTTCTTCATCACCCTCATCGACTCGAGCGTCTGGTCGTCGGTTTCGATCACCAGTACGTTCGGCGGCGCCTGGGCGGCGGCGGCCCTGCCGAGAGCGGGTGAGTGCGTCCCGGGGCCGGCGAGCGCCAGCGCCGCGGCGAGGGTCAGCGCGGCCACCGCCAGGATCGCGAGGCGGGTCCGAACCGAGGCGATCGGTCTCGCTGGTTGGCGCCCGCGATCGGTGCTCATCAGCTGCGACCCTATCTTTCGCTCGGGTGCCCGGTTACCGTCGCGGCGGCCGGCGCCGACGGCTCAGGCGGCCGAACGAGCGAGCGCCCGCGCCAGCCTTCGCATCGACTTGCCGTTGGCGCGCTTCATGAACGCCCGGGTGAGCGGCGCGCCGAGCCGCTCGAGGCGCGGGGCCTCGAGCCATGCGAACTCGAACGCGATCCTCGTGCCACCGTCGGAGAGCTCCTCCAGCGTGTAGGTGCCCCGGGCGCGCCGTTGCCCGCGTGCGCCGACGTTTTCCTCGACGATCCGCCGGGGTGGATCGGCCTCGAGGACCTCGATCGAGATGATCTCGTTCGACCCCGGCGCTCTGACCCGGGCGCGCGCCTTGGCGCCGACGCCCGCCGGCGGGCCCGAGCACTCCCAATCGACCATCAGGTGGTCGGTGAAGGACTCGTGGTTGGCGAGCACGTCGAGGAACGCGTAGACGTTCCCCGGGCTGTTCGGCACGGTGACGGAAACGGTGACGGGCTTCATCGGCGCGACGGCAGTTTCGCATCCGGGGCCTTGCAAGGAAAGGGAAGGAAAGGGCGCCGGGCGCAAACGGAGTGCCCGGCGCCCTTTCCCACTACCCCGGCGCGCTAGGAGAAGCGGCCGGAGGCCACCAAGGCGCCGCCCAGCTTGCGGACGTTGATCTTCGAGCCGGTGGAGACGGCCGGAACGGCGCCTCCCCTGCGGTTGATCTGCGCCTTGCCGAGTGAGTTGACGGTCGCGGTGCCCACGGCGTTGCCGTCGACGCTGAACCTCACCTTGCTGCCGGCCAGCGCCTTCGCGTGCTCGATCTCGGCTTCGAGCTCGCGGACGCCGTTGTCGCGCTGGGCCTTGGCGCTGCCCTTGACGTTGGGGTAGGACGCCGAGCCCTTGAGCGTTGCGCGATGGACGTTCGTCGCCGCCGAGGCCGGCATGGCGGCCAGCGCCAGGGCGGCCAGCAGGCCGACCAATGTGATGCTGATTCGTGCTCGCATGATTGCCTCCAGTTGGGGTAGGGGGTATCGCCAGGAGGGTTCCAGCGAGCCGGTCGCAATCTCAAGTGGACATTGGTCTTAGGACCTGCGGGCCAGCTCCGCGCGGGGCGAGCGGCTCACCGTACTTGCCCGCAACGACTTCACGGAACTGTCCTGATGCGGACTGCGCCCCCAACAACGACGATTGCGAGCACGGTGAACGATCGCATGAGCTTCACGGCCGACGAGGCACACCGGATCGGCGAACGGATCGGCATCGAGTGGTCGCGAGCGCCATTCGACGTCGAACAGTTCCGCGCCGGGCTCGACGTAGAGCTCGAGCACGGGTCCCATGATCCGGCCACCAACGTCACCGATGACGACCCCGAGGTGACGGGGAGGATCGCGCTCGCGCACCTGAACGAGTTTCCGGACTACTACACCCGCCTCGAGGCGATGGAGGAAGCTGCGAGGCACGACCACGTCACCGGCGCGGAGTAGCCGGACTCGCGCCGCGCTGCCTCGTACCGCGGCGGTCTGTGGCCGTGGTTGAACAAGCTTGACCGATCGAAGGCTCCGATGGCGTCGGGGCAGCCCCCGTTCGCGCGCCGGTCCGTCGGTCGGCGGGGCCGTCACCCGGTTCGCCTTGGCCGGGGTGATCGCCCTCGCCGTGGTGGGTGTCATCAGCTTCATCGTGATGCGACACATCGGCACCAACGAGGCGCTGCACAACGCCCGCGGCCTGACCCGGGTCGTCGGACGGGGAATCGCCGAGCCGAACCTGACCGAGGGTCTCCTCAAGGGGAACCCGGCGGCGATCAGTCGCTTCGACCGCATCATGCGTCGGCACGTGGTGGGAGATCCGATCGTCCGCGTCAAGCTCTGGACTCCGTCCGGTCGCGTCGTCTACTCGGATGCCCGCCGGCTGATCGGCCGCCGCTTCAAGCTCGGCGCGGACGAGGTCGCATCGCTGCGAACCGGCGAGGTCGACTCCGGGGTCACGGACCTCTCGCTGCCAGAGAACCGCTATGAGTCGGGACAGGGGAAGCTGCTCGAGGTCTACCTGCCGGTCCGCACGACGGCGGGCACCCCGCTTCTGTTCGAGGCCTACCAGCGATTCAGCTCGGTGGCCTCCAGCGGACGCGAAATCTGGCTTGCCTTCGCGCCCGCGCTGGTCATCGCCCTGGTGGTGTTGGAGCTCGTTCAACTCCCGCTCGCATCGTCGATGGCCCGCCGCATGCGGCGGGGAAACGAGGAGCGCGAGGCCCTGCTGAAACGGGCGGTGGATGCCTCCGAGGACGAGCGGCGCCGGATCGCCGGCGACCTCCACGACGGCATCGTGCAGGAGTTGGCCGGGATCTCCTTTTCACTCTCGGCTGATGCACAGCAGCTTGATTCGGAGGGAGCGCCCGATGCTGCAAACGCCCTCCGCCGCGGCGCGAAACAGACGCGCCAGAGCGTTCGCGAGCTGCGGAGCCTGTTGGTCGAGCTCCATCCGCCCCGCCTTCGGGAGGCGGGCCTTGCCGCGGCGCTCTCGGACCTCGTGGCTCCCCTCGCGGGGCGTGGCGTGCATACTCGCGTCGATGTCCCCGAGGACCTCGAATTGCCTTCGAAAACGGAGGCGCTCCTGTTCCGGGTGGCCCAGGAGGCGACCCGGAACGCTGCCTCACACGCCGACGCCGCCCGGGTCGATCTGGTCGTATCCGAGACCCCGGAGCGCGCGAGGCTGAGCGTGAAGGACGACGGCAGAGGGTTCACCGTCGACGAGGCCGTCCTGGCCGCCGGCCGAGGGCACCTCGGCCTCCAGTTGCTGCGTGACCTTGCCGAGGATGCGGGCGCCACCCTCGAGATCGACTCGGAGCCGGGGCGGGGCACCACAATCAGCATCGAGGTGGGCCGCCCGTGATCAGCGTGCTCGTGGCCGAGGACCACGCCGTCGTTCGCGCCGGCCTCGAGAGATTGCTGTCCGGCGCCGATGGCATCGAGGTCGTCGGCGCCGCATCGGACGGCGAGGAGGCGGTGGCGATAGCCGACGCGAAGCGCCCGGACGTCGTCCTCTGTGACCTCTCGATGCCGGTCATCGACGGCATCGAGGCGACCCGGCGGATCGTCGCCGACAATCCCGAGGCGCGGGTGGTGGTCCTGACGGCGTTCTCGGAGCGCGACCGGATTCTCGGAGCGCTGGACGCGGGCGCGATCGGCTACCTGTTGAAGGACGCCGACCCGGAGGAGCTGCTCGAGGCGGTGCACGCGGCAGCGCGCGGCGAGGCGCCACTGGCGCCCAAGGCGGCACGAGCGGTGCTATCGGATCGGGCCGAGCAGCGAGCCGTGGAGCTGACCCGTCGCGAGCGCGAGGTGCTCTCGCTGGTGGCCGAGGGAATGCCGAACAAGCTGATCGCGCGGCGTTTGGAGATCAGCGAGAAGACGGTGAAGTCGCACCTGACCAGGGTCTTCGAGCGAATCGGGGTCACCGACCGCACCCAGGCGGCGCTGTGGGCTCAGCGCCACGGCCTCGGGCCGAGTCCTCCCTCGCCGGAGAACTGAAACGGCCCCGCGCTGGGCGGGGCCGTTCACGTCGCCGGCGGCCGCCGCCACGCCGGCGACCGCGATCATCTTGGGAAATCGACGAGTCATCTGCGCTCCTTCCTCGTCTGTTGCCGGTAGGGGTTCAGCCTGGCTACCAGCATGCAGCGGTCACGGTCGCGTTCACAAGAGGACTTTGGTCCTACGACCGCGCTGGCGGTCAGTACTCGCCGGCGCGGCGATAGACCTCGCTCGTCGCGCTTGGGCCGTATAGCGCCTCGACGAGCCGCAGAGCCTCATCCACCGAGTCGCTGATCAGTCTGCGGCGGGCGTGCTTGCCGGTCAGCGTGAACCCGTAGAGGCTGTTGACGCTCATGCAAGGCCGGTGGCGGCGCCGGGCCAGTGGCCTCTCAGCATCACTATCGCCTCCTCGAGCAGACGAACCTGCCGGTCCGAGCGATCCGCCTTGGCGGTGATCGGGGTCCGTGGTGGAAGCGTCTTCGTGGACATCCTGCCCTCCAAGCGTCTGTCACCGCCAAGTTAGACCGCACATGGCAAGGGCCCCGTAAAGGCTCTCCAAGCATCGGGCAAGAATCCTGGCCGGGGCCGTGTCCACCGTTCAGGCAACGAGGCACTGGCGCCGCCATATCCTGCGAACCTGAGCGGAACGGGCGAGCCGGCTGAGATGCCAACCGATGCGCCGGCTTCGGGAGAGCTGGAGGCGCGGTCGCTCGAGCTCCCCCCGGGGCTCGAGATCCAATGGCTGGGCGTCTCCGGCTACCGGCTGACCTACGAGAACGTCTCCCTGTTCGTCGATCCCTATGTCTCGCGGGTGCCGCTTCGCTCGCTGCTTCTGCGTCGCGCCGCGATCCCAGACCCGGCCATGCTGGACCGGTACATCTCGGCTCCGGGGCCGGTCGCGGGCGTGCTCGTCGGCCACACCCACTTCGATCACGCCGTCGACGCGCCGGCGGTCGCCAGGCGGCTCGGGACCAAGGCCTACGGCTCGGCTTCACTCGCGCGCCTGATGCGCCTCCACGGCCTCGGCGACCTTGCGGTCGAGGTGGTCCCCCGCCGTGCTTTCGAGCTGGGGCCGTTCGTGGTCAGCTTCATCCCCAGCCGGCATTCCAAGCTCCTATTCGGGCGCCGGGTGCCGTTTGCCGGCGAGCTGACCTGCGATCACCTCGATGGCCTGGCGCCGAGCGCCTACAAGTGCGGCCAAGTTTGGGGCATCCGGATCGAGGTGGCCGGAATCAGCCTCTACCACCAGGGCAGCGCCGACCTCGACGACCGCGAGCTCGGCGGCGAATCGGTCGACGTGTTCCTCGCCGGGGTCGCCGGCCGCAGCGTCACCCCCCGCTACTGGGAGCGAATCCTGCCCCGGCTCGACCCGAGGATCGTCGTTCCCACCCATTACGACGACTTCTTCGCGCCGCTTGGGCGCGAGCCGAAGCTCCTCCGCCGCGTCAACCTTGCGTCGGTGCCCGAGGAGGTGGCCGCCGTCTCGGCCGATGCCAGGGTCGCGGCCCTGCGCCGGATCGACGACCTGCGCCGGTGAGCAGGCACGGGGTGGTCGGTCGCTTCCGGCCCCTCGTCGACAGCGATTGGGGGCGTGCCGGAGAGCCACGCCCCACAGAGGCGCTCGTGCTGGGCGGTTACCCGATTGGCCCCGCCCGGAACACGTTCGAGTAGGCGGCGTTTCCGCCCAGGTTGTCCGCGGCGCTGGAGAAGGCGGCGAAGCGACCGTCGAGTGAAATCGAGGGCTCGGAACTGAAGTCGTCACCGGGATCGCCGTTGTTCGCCTTGCTGATAAGGAGCGTCGTTCCTCTCCGCATGTCGCGGGCGTAGATCTGCTGGGTGGAGCCGTTGCCGCCGGGGAGGTTGGCGGCGGTCGCCCCGAACACCACGAAGCGGCCGTTTCCGGAGGGCTGGGCTTCATGCGCGAGGCCGTTCTGCCGCCGCCCGGACCCGTTGCGGCTGACGAGCTTGGTCTCTTCATGGCCCAGGTCGCGAAGGTACACCTGGTTGGTGCTCCCGTCGCCGCCCGGCAGGTTGGCGGCGGTGGACTCGAAGGCCACAAACCCTCCGGGGCCGGAGATGGACGGGTCCTCGCTTCCACCGCTCGCCACCTCCCCGCCCGACGTTCGGTCGATGAGCTGGGTGCGGTGGCGGGGGAGGTCGCGCAGGTAGACGTGGCCCGTACTGCCGTCGCCGCCAGGTAGATCCGCGTCACTTGACTCGAAGACGACCCGCCGCCCGTCGGAGGAGATCGACTGACCGTCGAGCCCGCCGGGCGCCGGGGCGCCCCCGTTCGTCCTGCTGGCCAGGGTGGTCGTTCCCTTCTTGCGGTCGCGGACGTAGACGAAGGAATGGACCCCGTCGCCGCCGGGGAGGTTGCTGGAGTCCGAGCCGAAGACGACGAAGCGCCCGCTTGCGGAGATCGACGGACCGTAGCTGGCGCCGTCGCCGGGATCGCCGCTCTTGGCCTTCGAAACGAGACGGGTCTTGCCGGACTTTCGATCGTGGACCCATACCTGGGAGAGCCCATTCGCCCCCGGCAGCCCGTCGCCGGGCCCGTCGAAGGCGACGAGCCGGCCGTTCGACGAGATCGCCGGGTCGAAGACATCGCCGTCCGCCGGATCGCCGTTGGGCTTGGTGCTGATCAGATGGGTCTTGCCGTTGGTCACGTCCCTGACGTATGACTCGGTGGTGGCGCCGTCACCCCCCGGCAGGTTTGGGGCATTTGACCCGAAGGCCACGAAGCGGCCGTTACGGGAGATGGCTCGGTCGCGGGTACTGTTGCTGTCGCCGTTGGCGGCTCTCCCTTGCGAGTTCCGGCTTACGAGCTTGTCGTGGATCGCCGCCTGGGAGGCCAGGACGAAAGCCAAGGCCAGACCGGCGGCGGAAAGCAATCCGAGGACCGCGCGTGCGGCTCTCTTGGAGAGTGTCATCGGTAGACCCCCGTCCCTAGCAACCGTAGCGAGCCTATACCGCGGGCTGTGATCCTGTTTGGGTGCCCAAGGTTCTAGCCTTCACACCGATGGGTGGTTCACGGGGATGGCGATACGCCGCGGCAGCATTCTGGATCGCGAACGGCCTGAACCACTTCCGGGCCCCGAAGTTCTACAAGGCGATCGTGCCGCCGCCGTTCGAGCAGTGGAAGAGCGAGGTCAACGTAGCCTCGGGCGCGGCCGAGCTGGTCGGCGGGCTGGCCGTGCTGCCCGACCGCACCCGCCCGGCCGCCCGCTGGTGGCTGTTGGCGACACTCCTGGCGGTCTACTGGGCCAACGTCCACATGGCGTTACGGCCCGACAAGTTCCCGCGCGTCCAGCCAGCGCTCCTGTACGCGCGACTGCCCGTGCAGGGCCTGTTCGCCTGGCTCACGTGGCGTGGGACGCAATAGCCCGGGTCGTGAGCAGAGATCGAACCCCGCAGAAAGGACTTCACGCATGCGAGACCTCATCGTCTACACATTCCTGACCCTCGACGGCGTCATGCAGGCGCCGGGCGGCCCGGAGGAGGATCCCAGCGGCGACTTCGAGCATGGCGGCTGGTCGGTCGGGTACTGGGACGAGCAGATTGAGACGGCCATGGGCGAGCCGATGTCAAAGCCCTTCGATCTCGTCCTCGGCCGCGAGACCTATGAGATCTTCGCGGCTCACTGGCCAGACAGCGACGATCCCGGCGCCGATCTGCTCAACAGGGCCACCAAGCACGTCGCCTCAACGACGCGGAACGAGCTCGAGTGGGAGAACTCGAAGCTGATCGAGGGCGAGGTGCCCGAGGGCGTCGGCGCGCTCAAGGAGCAGGACGGCCCCGAGCTTCAGGTGCACGGCAGCGCGAATCTAATCCAGACGCTGCTCGAGCACGGACTCATCGACGAGTTCCGCCTGAAGATTTACCCGCTCGTGCTCGGCAATGGAAAGCGCCTGTTTGACGGCACGGTGCCGGCGGGCCTCGAGCTCACGAGTTCGCAGGTCTCCTCCACCGGAGTGATCATGGCCACCTACCGAAGCGGCGCCGACATCAAGTACGGCTCGTTCGCCGGCGACTAGCAGGGCCTTCACCGATGGGCGCGGTACCTGAAGTGGTGTGGGCCGGCCGTCATAATACCGGCCCCACTCCGTTCCACGGTACGCGCCGGGAGGACCTACGAGAGACAGTACGGCGAAAGCGTCGCGTCCCTTGACCTCTGGGGGAAGGGGTACGATTGCTTGATCTTGGTGCCCGGGTAGAGCAGGATGTCGGTGTAATAGAGGGCGTTGTGCTGCTGGACGACCGACTTGGGGCATGGCAGATAGAAGTAGGTGAATCCTCTCGGCAGGTGCTGAACGCACTCAGCCCTCCCCGCGGCGCAGCCCGACTGTGCCACGGTCAGATCGGCAAACTGATAATTCGCCCGCAGACGCGACATCACGGTGACGGCGGACGGCCGGTTGCAGAACACCTCGGTGTAGGCAGCGACCTGCTGGCTCGGGGTCAGGAACGGCTTCTGAACCCTGGCGGAGCAATGAGCCCCGACGTTGTCGTGCCAGCCCTCCCAGCCCTGCAGGCCGGGAGGGGGAGGGGGAGCGGGCGGGGTGCAGACCTTGACCGACTGGCTGGCATCCCCGGTCGTCTTGCTGTCGTTCGTCGTGAACTTTGCCGTGTTGTCGTACGACTTGCAGCCGAGCGCCGGCACCGGAACCGTGCGCGAGAAGTTGAACGTGGTCAGGCTACTCGGGGCACGGTTGTTCGCACCAAGGACGCACGGCTGCCCGAGCGACCCCGCGTAGGTGTCGCTCACGTTCACGCACTCGTCGACCAGGGTCGGGGTCGTGCCGGCCCAGTCGACCGGGGCCGTGCCCGTCTTCGAGCCGTGCGGCGTGTAGAACGCGCCCTTGTCCCAGGTCGCGGTCGCCGTGTTCGTCTCCGAGCCGCTCTGTGGCGCGGCGCTGTAGGCGCAGGAGTAGTCGAACGTCTTGCTGCCGCTGGCCGGGATCGTCGCGTTATTGCCGCCCGTGACCGTGCAGGTCGCGTTGGGGTCGTCGATCGCGTCGCCGACGTCGACGGTGACCGCCTCCCAGTCGTTCGGGTTGCTCACCGTGATCTTCCCGTCCACCTGCCAGTTGCGGGGCGCGCCGGCGTCGCGCGTGACGTTGACCGTGTAGTTGAAGGTGGCGTTGCCGCCGACCTGCGTGACGAGCGTCTTGTCGACGTTCAGGTTGATCCCCCAGGTGAACTTCTTACGAAATGACGGCGTTGCGTCCTTGCTGACCGCAAGGTCCTTGCCGACGCAGACCTTGACCGACCGGCTGGCCGACCCGGTCGTCCCGGTGGCCTTCGTCTCGAACGACGCGGTGTTGTTGTGGGTCGTGCAGGTCCCGGCCGGATCGTCGAAGGTCCGCGCCGGGGTGTAGGTCTTCGAAGCGCAGAGCGGGTCGTCGAGGGTGCTCGGCACTCCGTCGACGGTGTCGGTCACGCTGACGCAGCTGTCGACCAGGGTCGGGGTCGTGCCGGCCCAGTCGACCGGGGCCGTGCCCGTCTTCGAGCCGTGCGGCGTGTAGAACGCGCCCTTGTCCCAGGTCGCGGTCGCCGTGTTCGTCTCCGAGCCGCTCTGTGGCGCGGCGCTGTAGGCGCAGGAGTAGTCGAACGTCTTGCTGCCGCTGGCCGGGATCGTCGCGTTATTGCCGCCCGTGACCGTGCAGGTCGCGTTGGGGTCGTCGATCGCGTCGCCGACGTCGACGGTGACCGCCTCCCAGTCGTTCGGGTTGCTCACCGTGATCTTCCCGTCCACCTGCCAGTTGCGGGGCGCGCCGGCGTCGCGCGTGACGTTGACCGTGTAGTTGAAGGTGGCGTTGCCGCCGACCTGCGTGACGAGCGTCTTGTCGACGTTCAGGTTGATCCCCCAGGTGAACTTCTTACGAAATGACGGCGTTGCGTCCTTGCTGACCGCAAGGTCCTTGCCGACGCAGACCTTGACCGACCGGCTGGCCGACCCGGTCGTCCCGGTGGCCTTCGTCTCGAACGACGCGGTGTTGTTGTGGGTCGTGCAGGTCCCGGCCGGATCGTCGAAGGTCCGCGCCGGGGTGTAGGTCTTCGAAGCGCAGAGCGGGTCGTCGAGGGTGCTCGGCACTCCGTCGACGGTGTCGGTCACGCTGACGCAGCTGTCGACCAGGGTCGGGTTCGGATCGACGCCCGTGTCGAAGACGAAGTTGAAGGTGCCAGAGGCGCTTCCTGCGGCCAGCCCCCCGCTGGTACCGACGGCCTGCGCCGGCCAAGTCGCCGTGGCCGTGTTGGTTCCGGAACTCGGATCCGGCTTGTTCTGGTAAATGCACGTGTAGGGGAAATCGACGTCTGAGTTGGCCGGGATGGTCGCGTTCGTCCCCGCGTTTCCATCGAGGCTGCAGTTGGGATCGAGGTTGTTGACTTCGACCTTGTCGCTGACGTTGACGCCGGTGACTGCGCCGTCGTTCGGGTTGAAGACCTGAATCGTCCCAGTGATCTCCCAGTCGCTGTCGGTGCCGGTGTCTTTGGTCACCCCGATCGTGTAGTTGAACGTGGCCGAGGTGCCCGAGGGGGTATTGATCCGGTTCCGGTCGACAGCCTTGGAGATGTCCCACTTGAAGGTGCGCTTGAAGGACGGGTTGGCGTCCTTGGTGACGATGAGGGGGGTAGCGGGCGGCGGCGGAGGTGGCTTCGGCTTGCACTTGAAGGCGTCGTACTTGCACGTCGAGGGAGGCGCGTCAGAAGGATGCGGGCCGCCCTGCCACTTGCAGACGGCGAGGATGTAGACGCCGCCCCGGTTCGACGTGTCGTCGTCGGGCGTCGCCTGGATCACGGGCCTGGTGACGCCGCCGTTGGTGTGGGTGCCGAGAACATGTGTGCCGAGGTTGGTCAGCACCCCGTTGTTGAGGTTGAACTTCCGGTCATAGACCGTGTCCCCGCTTCCCAGGTCTCCCGGGTAGGTTCCGGTGCTGGGATCGGCAACCGTGTCGCTGAGGTTTCCCGCAGCGCCGTCCTTGACGCCGCCGTTCTGGACGCCCGGGTCGAGGATCGCGAAGAAGTAGTCGCCGTTCGGCAGTCCGCTCGCGCTGTTGTCGGGTCCGCCGCTGAGGAAGACGTCTCCCTTGGACTGGTAGAGGTTGCAGTTGATCAACCCGGGGCCGTTGAGACAGGGGCCATAGTTGCCGCTGGTGTCGATCGTCGTGGTGACGGCGCCCCCCCGGTTGGTCGCGGCGGACGCGGCCCCAGCGCCGAACAGCGCCACGAGCACGAACGTCGCCGTGAGCGCTCCCAGCGCGATGCCCCTGGGCAGCCGCCGCGGCTCCTCGGCCTGGTCCCGCGCAGGGCCGAAACGAAACGCGCTCGGCGCTTTCCGGCGTTCAAGCAGACACAGCTTGCAGCGCATCTGGTGACCTCCCAGTCTGAGGGCCGCCGGGCGATGCCACGCGCCTAGCGACCGTCAGGGCGACCCTACCACTGCTCAGGCGCCCGCGCACGCTGCTTACCCGCGTAGGGAGAGTGGCGAACTGGTACTCGGCTGCAACCAGGCTTCCGCGATGTCTCCGAGGACCCGGAATCCGCATTGTCAAGGGAAACGCGCCAACATCGCCGATTACCCACGAGAGCGGAATGATGTCCAGTCCACGTGGACCCCTAGCTGGCGGGCAGATGGCGGTCTGCGCGCGTCTTCAAGCCGCGCTGGAAAACCAGATCTCGGCCGGCGCGACCGATGCGCTGGCAGGTATCGAGGCGCCCGGTCGACCCCCTCGGGTAGGGTCGAGCCGGGCGGCGACTGGCTGATCCTGGCCGATCGAGCTGCGGCGCCGGACTCCTAGGTCGTCTCGTACTCGTCGTGCCGACGCAGCCAGAAGGGCTGATCGCCGCCCTCGTTGCGACCCATCGGCGTGCGGTCGAGGAGCCCGTAGTAGGCCATCGCCGGCTCGAGTCCCCGCGCGGTTGTGACGTAGGTCCGGTAGACCGTCCCGTCCGAGAGCGCGTACGCGCTCATGCCCGGTCCCTCCGCGACGTAGGCGGCGACGTCGGTCCCACAAGACTCCGCGTACTGCTTCACGATCGGCGGGATCTCGCCCTCGAGGAAGGGCCGCAGCTCCTCCTCGGTGTGGGTGAATCCGAGGTCGCGATTGAAGTCGCTGCCGCCGGCTGAGACCCACTCGATGCCCCAGCCCATCCGCTTCTCGTAGGCCTGGAGCTTCTCGACCGGGGCCCGGGAGACGAGCAACATGGTCACGTCTCGTGCCGCCAGATGGACCGCGTTCGGATCGATGGTGTCGGCGATCGAAGAGCAGACGGGACAGCCTGCCTCGTACGGCGGGCCGAACATGAAGTGGTAGATAAGCAGCTGCGAGCGACCGTCGAAGAGCTCGGCGAGCGACTTCGTCCCCGCCTCGGTCTCGAAGCTGTACTCCTTCTCGACCGGCACCCACGGCAGCACCCGCCGCTTCCGCGCGAGCTCGTCGTTGCGGCGGGTGAGTTCCTTCTCCTCCGCGAGCAGCTCCTCGCGAGCAGCCTCGAATTCCTCCTGTGTGCCGACCCTGTGCTGGGGCATTGCCTTTCCTCCTGTGTTGCGCGGTTTGCGGGGTGATCAGACTATGTAGCTAGCAAATTGGCTAACGATCCGTTCAAGGCCCTGGCCCATCCGCTCCGCCGCGACATCGTCGAGAGGCTCAGCGGCGGGAGCGCCACGGTGGCGGAGGTGACCGGCGAGGCGTCTCGAAGCCGACGACCTCCCGGCATCTGAGGATGCTCGAGGAGTCTGGGGTGGTGAGCTACAACCAGGACAGCCCGAACACCTTCGCGGTCAAGGGCACGTCCTCAGGCGGCAATCCCGCCACCGACAAGGTGGACCTCCTGTGCTTCCACGGCACCAGTATGAGACCGTCGCCTCGGTCGTTCCGCTTGGCGGCGACGGAAGCTTCTCGGCGCCGGCCGCCGACCTGTCCAAGATCCAGTACAAGCTCTGTCGCCTGCGGGCGGTGCCGGCCGGCAGCGTCCCGGTGAACCTGGCGCCCTTCAGGGGGCCGCTTGTGGGCGGCGATGCTCGCCGGACCTACAGGGTCAACGGAGGGCCCAACGACGGCGCCCCCTATGACTTCTACATCTGGGCCCAGCAGCGAGCAGGCGCCTTCGACTACGACTCGCTCGGCAGCTGCGGGATCGACGACGCCTACCTCAATGGCTCGACCCTCGACATCGTCACGACCACCTACTACTGCAACGCCTGGCTCTACTACTACGAGAACTTCGCCAACAGCTCTGCCTCCAAACGCTCCGAGCTCAGGATCGATGGAGTCAACGCATACACGCCCGATGCGGCGCGCTCGATCAACCTCCAAGCCTCCCCGGGCTTCCCAACCGTGCATTTCTCGCTCAAGGTGGACCCGGTGAGCGGGGAGGCGACGATCCATGAGTCCGAGCAGCTGGTCAGGTGCCCCGATCAGACCTTTCCGCCGACGCCGGCCAGTTGTCCGCGCTTTGTCCCCACCGGCGTGCGCGACAGGCGCACGATCGTCGAGGACCACTCCGGTCACCTGGCGACGATCACTGATCGCTTCAAGAGCACGAACGGAAAGGCCCACCGGCTCGACCTGCTGTGGCAGAACGACCAACGCTTCTTCGGCACCGGAGCCTCGTTCGATGCGACCACCGTCGCCTACCGCTTCCCCGGGCAGCGCCACTATTCGACCCACGCGCTCGACGACGTCGTCGATCTGCCGAGGACGGCGCCAGCCTCGATCTTGATCAAGCAGCGCGGTCAGCCGGACGGCGACCCCAACAGCGGCCGGGGCGCGATCGTCTACGACCGCCGCGCCACGAGCGCCACCTTCAACCAACTCGAGACCTCTCACAGCGACTTCTACCTCCACCAGCACGCGAAGGTTCCGAGCCGAGGCTCCGCCGCCTTCCACTTCGCCTACGCCCAGGCGTTCACTCAAGACACCGTCAACTCCCTGGTGCGTCTCTCCAAGAAGCGCTTTCGGCGCTGAGCCGCGCCAGGTCGTAGCGGGGGCGTGGGCGCAGCGAGCGTCCTCGTCGGCTTATGGCACGAGCACGAGTTTTCCCGTCGCCGCCGAGCGCTCGAGCAGCTCGTGAGCGCGACGAGCGTCGGACAGCGGCAGGCGCTCCGCGACGACCGGGTGGATCTCGCCACGACGAAGCAGCTCGAGCAGCGCGAAGAAGTCCTCCCGGAACCAGTCCTTGTGGCGGATGCGCAGCTTCTGGATCCGGTAGGCGATCACCCGCCGGCGGGGCGAGAGCAGGCCCCAGAGCCAGACGGTCGCGGTCGCCGGGTACCACTCGATCCACCCTCGCCAGCTCTTGCGCCCGTGCGCCATCGTGTTGTAGTTGCCGATCACGACAAGCCTCCCGCCGGGATCTCCGACGAGAGGATCGCCGCGCCGCAGCGCGCGGAAGGAGCGCAGCGACACGGCGCCACCGATCCCGTCGAGCACGACGTCCACACCGTCGCCGGTCAGCTCACGCACCCGAGCGAGGAAGTCCTCGTTCCGGTAGTCGATCGCCACCGCGCCCAGCCGCTCGACCGCGGCACGGTCGCGAGCTGAAGCGGTCCCGATGAGGCGAAGCCCGGCCAGCGCTCCGAGCTCGAGGACCGCAGTACCCACCCTGCCGGCCGCGCCGTGCACGAGCACCGTCTCGCCGCTCTTCACCCTCGCCGTACGGTGAAGCATCTGGTACGCGGTCATGTACGGGAAGATGAGGCTGACGACCTCCGCCGGGTCGAGGTCCTCGGGCACCTCGACCGCGTACGCCTCCGGCACGCAGACGCGCTCCGCGTCGGCGCCCCACACCGTCAGCGCGCCGACGCGGTTTCCCTCTCGCAGCCTGGAGCAGCCCGGGCCGAGCTCCTCGACGACGCCGACGAGCTCGTAGCCGGGCGTGAAGGGCGGCTTCGGGCCGCCGAGGTACGTGCCGGCGCGTATGAGCGCGTCGGTGAACGACACCCCGGCCGCCAGGACCCTGACGCGCACCTCGCCCTCCCCCGGTCGGGGATCACCGTCCTCCACGACCCTCAAGACCTCGGGCCCGCCGAAGTGATCGACGACGACACGCCTCATTGGCTCAGCCTAGGCGGGCCCCACCGTCCGAGCATCCGATCAATCCCGCAGCTTCGATCAGTACAAGACCGCGCTAAGGGACTGCGCAGAGCGCGATCAACTGACCGGTGGTCTCGTGGATCCGGATCTGTCGTTTCAGGCGAAGTGTCGCACCGGGCGGGGTTTGGAGACGAGGTCAGCTTCCGCTTCTCGGTGGGCACGGGGGGATGCTGTCCGCTCGAATGGACATGGGCCTGGCGCGGCCTGCGTTCCGATGCAGAGGAGGGGAGGGCGCTTAGGCCGAGACCGAATGAGCATGGAAGGCCATTGCCACTCACCGGGTATGCTGGGCCCGGTGGGGGCATACGGCAGGAGGGAGAGTTCGCCGAGGTTCGCGCGGCATTCGTTGATGCTGGTGGCGATGATGGGAGCGCTCGCGCTCTCAGCCGGACAGGCGGCCGCGGCCGGCAAGACCTACATCCCGAACAAGACCGGTGACCACGCCCCGAACGGGTGCACACACCGGGACTGCACGCTGCGGGAGGCCGTGCTCACAGCAAACGCCCACCCCGGCCGGGACACAATCCTCTTGGCGCGCAAGACCTACGACCTGAGCATCCCGCGCACGGGCGAGGACGACCCGAACACGGGTGACCTGGATGTCACCGATCCGGTGGTCATCAAGCACATGGGCAAGGGCCGAGCGGTCATCGACGCCAATCACATCGATCGCGTCCTCCACGTCGTGACGAGCAACGCGGACCGCTATACGGACTTGGTGAAGGTCGTCGTTCGCGGCGGGAGGACGACCCTCTGGGGCGGGGGCATCATGGTCGGGAACGGGATCATCGGGCTGACCAACAGCGTGGTGACGGATAACCGTGCCGACCTCGAAGGCGGCGGGATCTTCGCCGCCCTCCCCGCGGGCGAGTTGGAGCTCGTCGCGACCACGGTGAAGGGGAACCGGGCCGGCGCCGACGGCGGCGGCGTCGCGAGCCACGTCGAGACCAATATCCGGACTACGACGATCAGCGGCAACACCGTCAGCTACAACAACCCCTACGCCGGCGGGGGAGGGATCTACTTCTACGCCGTCGACGCCCACCTGAAGATGCGCAACGACACGGTCGCCAACAACCGCACCCAGGGCAGTGGAGGCGGGATCCTCACCGACGGGGCGGGCCGCCTGAACAATCTCACGGTCGCCCGCAACGTCGCGGACAGCGACAGCGACGGCACGGGCTTGGGCGGAGGCCTCGCCGGCGGCATGCTCAAGGTGGGCAACTCGATCGTGGCGCTGAACAGATACGGAAATGGAAACGTCAGCGACTGCTCGGGGACCTACGACTCGTTCGGCCGCAACCTACTGACGAACAGCTCCGGGTGCTCCGGCTTTCCAGACCCGCCGAACATCGTCACCGGCGACCCCAGACTCGGCAGGCTCGCAAACAACGGTGGCCCGACGGAGACGATCTCGTTACGCCGCCACAGCCCTGCGATCAACCACGCTCTCAAGGCGAACGCCGAGCAGCGTGATCAGCGCGGCAACAGGCGAGGCAATCAGCCCGACATCGGGGCGTTCGAGCGGTAGTACGGTTGCTGGGTGTCCGCGCTCGAGGCGCAGGATCCCGCGCTTGACGAGCGAACCAAGCTCCCGGTGGAACCGAAAGAGGCGTTCAAGTCGATCCGTGAGGTGCTCAGCGCCCGTCAGGTCTTCGGCGAGCCGGTAGGGCGCGATGGCGTCACGATGATCCCCGCCGCCACCGTCATCGGCGCGGGAGGTGGCGGGGGCGGCAGCCGAGGGTCCGGGAAGGGCGATTCTGAGCGGCGTGAGCCGGATACCGGAACCGGCATGGGGCTCGGAGTAATTGCCTGGCCCTCGGGCGCATTCGAGATCCGTGAGGACCGAGTGACCTGGCGACCGACCCTGGACGTCGCGCGGATCCTCTTCGCCGCACTCGGCGTCGTATTCGCCCTGGGCATGGGAACGTTGGCGACTCGCCGCCGGCCCTGATCTAGCACCGGTAAAGGACCGTTCAACGCGCTCTTCCCCGCATTTCAAGGTGGCTCGATGATTTCCAGGTCTTTTTGAGCTGCCGTAGCGTTTCCAACCGGCGTTGCGCTCTCCGCTTACGTCCAGGGCGGAATGTCCCTGGACCGTCAGTGGGGCAACGCGGGGGCAAACGCACCGCCCCGCACCGAGAGCTCCTAAACCCAGATCTTGGTCCGGCACGCGTGGTCAGGCACAGAACCGGGCAGCGGGATGTGGGGTCCAAGACCTGGCGGGGCGCGTCGGGAGGCGACAGGCCAAAGCATGCACCCCGAGCGCCACTGCTGAGATGTCGCTCGGTGAAAATCTCCACCACGATCACCGGATGCAGCCTTGGCGGCCTGGCGGCGCGGCCTAGTCCTAGGATCCGCGTCGCCTGCCGGGGGATTGCTATTTTCTACACAGCGTGGGACGAAGCAGCGTTCGATGTGGGCTTCGCCGGTATCGCCTGACGTGGGTGGCGGTCATAGTCGCTGTGCTCGCGGCGCCCGCGACGACCGCGGTGGCAAGTCCTCCCGCGGTCGATCAATATACACAGCACCTTCCGGGGGCCGGCGGCAATTCCGGCTTCGCGAGCGCGAGCGCTCCGGTCGCCAACTCCGGGCAGCTTCCGGCCAAGGTTCGGGCCGCCCTGTCGGGTCCCGACGGACAGCTCCTGACTCTCATCGCAACGGCCCCGGCGTTGGGTGCGCCGGCGGTGACGGACGGCGCCAGCGGGGCGACGTCGGGCGGGAGCGCAGGGACGGCCGCCGCGGTCGAGGGCGCGTCCGTTCCGAGCCCGGCCCTCACGACGGCGGTCGCCGACGCCGCGGGAAGCGGACCGGGCCTCGCGCTCCTCGGTGTGCTCGCCGGGATCGGGATCGCTGCGGCCGGGGTCCGGTTGGTCCGCCGTCGCCGATCGTCTCTCTGATGCTGAAAGCAACCGCCGCCCTGCTGGCGGCGGCTGGGATCTGGCTCGCGGCCTCCGCCATCCCGGACGCCGCTGCCTCGACCGGTTTCTTTGGGCTTACTACTGCCCCACCGTTCGACAGCCGAGACATTCCGAAAATGAGGTCGACGGGAGTGCGAATGCTGCGAGTCCCGCTCGTCTGGGCCACCATCCAGCCTCGGCGCGCTTCGCTCCAATGGGGGGCCACCGACAGGCTCGTAGGCGACCTCGCCGCGCGCGGGATACGGCCCGTTCCATTCGTCTACGGATCGCCAGCGTGGGTGGCGAAGCAACTCCAGCGGCCGCCGCTTGGAAGCGGAACGAAGGTGAGAGCTTGGCGTACGTTCCTGACCGAGCTCGTCGACCGCTATGGCCCGGGGGGCGCGTATTGGGACGGTGGCTACAAACAGGACCATCCAGGTGCTCGGGCCGAGCCGATCACCGCCTGGCAGATCTGGAACGAGCCGAACTTGCGGGCCTTCTTCCCCCAGAACAGGAGGTCCACCCGGAGATACGCGAAGCTGGTGAAGATTTCGCACGACGCGATCGCCGCGGTCGATCCTCGCGCGCGGATCGTGCTTGCCGGAGTGGTCGGCTACGCGCAGCCCACCGGTTGGGCCTTCCTGAGGAAGCTGTACGCCGTCAAAGGGATCAAGCGATACTTCGACGTGGCCTCAGTCCATCCCTACTCGGCCACCATCGGGCAATTCCGGACGATCATCAGCAAGGTCCGCCGCGTAATGAAAGCGCACCACGACGGAGCGACCGCGCTATGGCTCACGGAGGTGGGATGGGGGTCGGCCCATCACACACGGCGCGAGCCACTCAACAAGGGTCTTCGAGGACAGAAGCGCATGCTTCAGAGGTCGTTCAAGCTGGTCCTACACAAGCGGAGGCGCTGGCATGTCGGACGGCTCTTCTGGTTCGACTGGCGCGATCCCATCCCCGGCACGCGGGGGGGCTGCGGCTTCTGCGACTCCTCGGGGCTGCTTCGCCACAACCACGAGCTCAAGCCCTCATACCACGCGTTCAAGCGCTTCGCGCGAAGCGATTGATGGGAAGCGTGACGATGCAATCTCCGCTGCGCCGCCTGCCCAGCTTGGCGCGGGGGCGCGCGCCATGTCGGACTGGTCATGTCGCCGGCCGCCCCCGAGGCCGACCGCGGCACTCCCGCGACCAGGCTAGCCGTGTATGGCAGGGTCCATCTTCCTCCGCGGAGGGCCAATCGTATGGGTTCAACTCCTGATCACTGAGCGAAGAAGGGGGCCCGGGGGTTGAGGCGCCGCGCACGCTCCAGCGCATGGCGGGCCTCGCGGACATTTCCGGACTTGACGTCGATCCGTGTGCGCACAAACCACAGCTGCCAGTTGTCGGGAGCGCGCTCGATCGCTCCGGCCAGGTCTCGCTTGGCGGCTCGGAGATCACCCCCCAGCTCGTCCACCAGGGCGAGCTGGAGTCGGGGCCCAGCGGCCCACGGCTCGAGCTTGATCGCGTCGCGCGCGTCTTGCGCTGCGGACTCGAGGTCCCCGGCGTTCGCCGCCTCGCGGCTGTCGCCGAGCTTGGTCTCGGTGAGGAAGAGGACGCCGCCGGCCCAGATCGCCGCGCCGGCGACCAGCAGAGTAGCGATCCCGAGCCCCAGTCGAGGGGCGGGCGCCGGCGACGGAGTCCGCGACCCGTTCACCCCCTCGAGTTGGGCGCCCGCGGCGGCCTCCAACCCCAGCGTGGCGGGTCCGGCAAGCAGCCCGCCGGCCAGCACGACCAAGCCGAAGCAGGCGGGCAGCTCCCAGGTCCAGTCGATCCCAGCCGAGACCAGCCCCGCCGTGAACAGCGCTAGCGCCGCGCTCAGGGCGGCACCGGGCACGCGAGTCGGACCGCGGCGCGAGCCCGCGACGATCGGGGTCACGAGGAAGGCCACCACCAGCAACAAGCCGATGACGCCGAGCTCGCCCATCGTCTCGAAGAAGAGCGAGTGAGCATTGCGCACGGGCATCGCGAGGGTGCCGTGCTGGTCCCAGTAGGCCTCGTAGCCGCCGGCGCCGATGCCATCGAGCGGATGGTCATCGAAGCCGTCGAGCGCAGCCGTCCAGAATTGATACCGACCGCTCCCGCTGCCGCTGCTCAGGTGGGCCGCAACGTAGGTGCTCTTGGTCTCGAGCGCTCCGACCTGCTTGAACTCGGACCACCGGGCAGAGGGGTCAGCGACCAATATCCCTGCGATGACCGCTACCAGTGTCGCGGCCATCACCCCGCGCGTCAGCCGGCGAGGAACCTCGAGCCTCACGAGCCAACCATCGATTAGGAACCGCAGAATCCCGAGGGCCACGACCACGACGATCGTCAGCGCCAGCATCTGGTCGCCCTGGCTGGCCGCGGTTGAGTTACCCAGGGCGTCAACGAGTTCGTGTTTGCGGCTTGCGAGCCAGCAGAGCAGCACCCCGCCCACCCCGCCCAACAAGGCGCCGGCGAGCATTCGTGCCCTGGCCGGGCCGAGGAACAACAGCACCGCGAGCCCCGCCGCCGCGGCAATCACGCCACCGCGCGAGGAGGCAAAGTAGATGACCAGGATCGGCAATGGGATCGCCGCCACCGCGACCGAGCGCAGCCACGCAGCCCGCGCGTGGCCCCCCAGCCAGACCAGCAGCAGGACCCCGGCGGCCATTGCGGCCGCGAGACCGTTCCAATACCCGATCGGATAGCTGAGCCTGCCGGCGGCCGCCGGTAGGAGCCTCCTGAGGTCCTCGTCGCCGGCTAACGATGGCTCGAAGCGGCTGGCGAGCGCGATCACGGCCACGACCAGGAGTCCAAGCCCGAGGCCGCCGAGCCACGCCCGGGCGCTCGCCTGAGGAGAGGCGATCACGACCAGCACGAACAACCCCAGGTAGCCCAGGACCCGGACCACCTCGATGAAGGCGCCGCCGTTGTCGCTCGCCCAGCCGATCGAGATCGCCGTCCAGGCGGCCAGCGCCGTGAGGCACGCACCCGCGCCCGCGGCCGCCCAGGGGACCCGCGCGCGCGGCCACTCTCCCACGGCCAGCGCGATCGCCACAGCCCACCAGACCCCCACCGTGGCGCCGGCGGTGAGCTCGCTCGAGTACCCGCCGTTGGCCACCGCGAGCGCCACGTAGAGGACGGCGACCGCGGCAACGATTACTGGATACGCCCCCCCTGATCGTCCGTGTGGCATGCCGCAGGATCGCTATTTCCGCGCTGCGCGGAACGCAGCAGGATTCAGTCGATCACTATATAGCCCGCCCTCCCGGGCGGGCGGCGACTCCGGCATCGCCAGCGGCAGCGCCGCCGCGCCGGCCCCGGGGCGTTCCGCGGGGCGCCGACGGCGCGGCTTGCAGTCGCTACGGGTACAGCGTGAGCCGCCTCCGGACGTCGCCAATGTGCCGGTTGAGCAGGTGGAGGGCGTTGTCCCCGAACTGCCGCGTCTTGGTGTGCAGGCGCTTGGCGACCGAGGGCGCCGGTCCGGGCGCCGCGAGCACACGGAGCGCGTGCCGGGCGTCGCGCCGCGCCTGGCCGGTCGTCTCGTTGATGATCGGGATCAGCAGCGAGCGGAACCGGTGGCGCAGTGGCCGGATGGTGTTGGCGTCAAAGGCGTCGCGCTCCGCGTTCCAGGCGACGGTGTCCTTCCGGTACTGCGCGTGCAGACCCTGAAGCCACGCCTTCTCCTGGCCAGGCGTGGGCGGCGTGGAGTCGGCTGCGGCGAACGCGGTACCTCCCAGGACCGCAACGAAAGCGAGGATGGCAACGAATCGTCTGGTCATGGTTCCTCCTTGTCATTTGCGCTCAGGGTGACCTCGCCGCGGCGAGCGCCGATCTAGGCTCGGCGTTCATCAGCTGCACGGGGAGCATCGTAAGGCCCTGCTCGTCGAGCACGTTAACTTCGTTAGGCTCGGCGTCCATCAGCTGCGCGGGGACCATCGTAAGGCCCTGCTCGTCGAGCACGTTAACCTTCGTTATGGCATCCAGCCAAATCGCCTCGCAGGTGCAGCGATCGGCGGTCACGGTGGCCAACGTGCGGCTCTTCGAGGTCGACCCCGGTACGGTCCTCGATTTCCGGCTCGCCTCCCCCGACTCCGACGCCGCCTTCGAGGAGTTCGTCCTGGAGGTGAAGGGGTCGATCGTCACGCGGGCGTCGAGGCCGGAGGCGATCGAGCTGGTGTGGGGGGGCGAGGTGGTGCGCGAGCTCGCGGTCGAGGTCTCGAGGGGCGCCGAGCGCAGGGGACGAGGGGCCGCGGGTGTCGCCAGGGGCGGGTTCTACGGCGTCGTCGGAGCGTTGAGGTTGCCCCCGCGTTTTCGGCTCGCGCTCGTCGCCCGCCTCGAGGACGGCGCTCGCATCCGGGTCGCTGAGATCGTCGGTCGGCGCGCGAGCGTAGAACCCGGACCCGGATGGGGCGGCCCGCGGGGAGCGTTCGTGTCGAGCCCCAGCGGGCGAACCGGTACGACGTGGATCGTCCAGCTCCTCGGGCAGCACCCCCAGGTCCTCGCCCATCCCCCGTTCGGCGTCGAGCCGAGGCCGGGCAGCTACTGGATCGAGGCGGCGATGGCGCTCACCGAGCCCGGCAGCTACAAGCGCATGCTGCGGCCGAACATGGACCACGACCGCTGGTGGCTCGGGGAGTGGCCGGACGCCGACCGCGGCCCGATCGACGACCCGCTGCTGCGGCGCTACCTGGGCGAGCGCCGCTCGAGGGAGATCGCGGCGTGGGCCCGAGAGCAGATCATCGACTTCTACCGGGTGGTCGCCGAGGGGCAGGGGAAGGCGGACGCTGCCGTGTTCGTCGAGAAGGCGCCGATGGGCCGCCTGCGGCTCGAGCTCCTCGGTGACCTCCTGCCGAGGACGAGGGAGATCGCGCTGTTTCGCGATCCCCGCGACACCCTCTGCTCGATCCTCGCCTACTCTGCCCGCAACCCCCGCGCCGCGCTGGTCAGCACGGAGCCTGGAGCCCACGACGATTACCTCGAAGAGCTGGCCGCCTCATTTCGCGGCCTGCTCGCTGAATGTCGCGAGCGCCCGGAGCAGACGCTCGTCGTCCGGTACGAGGACCTGATCACGGACCAGCTACCCACGCTGAGGGGGATCCTCGACCACCTCGAGGTCGAAAGCTCCGACGCGACCGTCGCCGCGATGGTCGACACGGCGGCGGGGGGCTCGGACCGGCTCAAGCGGCACAGGACCAGCGGCAAGGCGGCGTCGGAGTCGATCGGGCGGTGGGAGCGTGACATGGATCCCGGGCTTCGCTCGAGATCGGCGGAGATCTTCCGTGACGTCCTCGCCGACCTGGGGTATCGGGACATCACCTCCGTCGTCGTTCCCGGCGCGCCCGACGCCCGGGCGGACGAGGCGACCGGCGCCGCGGCGGCGAACGGTGAGGGGGAGCCGACCGCCGGGCTGCGCGGCCTGATCCGGGCGGTCGACGCTCGGCGCTGGCGTCACGTCTACGCGTTCGGCGACCTCCCCGGCGACGGTGACGACCAGCCCGCCGAGCTCGGGGCTGTGCTCGCAACGAGTGGGGCGGACCGCGTTGCGCTCTGGCTCGAGGGTGACGGCCGCGTGGTGACCGAGGCCTACCACGCCAAGGCGACCCGGCCACGCCTGGCTACCTCGATGCGGTGGATCCTCGCGCCGCTGCGCTGGCGCGACACGGGCAGGTTGCCGGGGCGGGTGCGGCGAGTCCTGAGCAGGCTACGGCGGTGGCTGGGGAGGGCGTCCGCGGAGCGTCGCAGCGAGCCGCTGCGGGACCGGGAGGTGGTGGGCTATCTGCACACTGCGGCCGGCGCCTCGAGGCTACCGCTGTTCTCGGCGATCCATCCGATCACCGGCGACCAGCTCCTCAGCACCCGCAGAAACGAGGCGGAGGAGCTCGGCTACCGCGATCCGACGCGGCTGGGCTATCTTGTCGCGGCTGCCCCTCTCACCCGCGTCCTAGGCTGGCAGCGGACCCCGCTGCCGTGGGCGTACCGGCTGGGAAGGGAACGGCGAGCGGGCCCGGCCGGCGCGCGCGGCGGCCTCGCGCGGCCGGAAGCCTCGCGGATTCCACGCGACGCCCTGCGGGTCTCGGGCTGGGCGATCCTCGCCAGGGAGTCGGTCAGCCGAGTCGACGTGCTGGTGAACGGGTCGCTGGTGGGGCACGCCAGGATCGGCATTCAGCGGCCGAAGCTCGAGGGCGACGGGAACCCCGAGGCGGCGACCGCCGGGTTCGACCTTCGGATTCCCCCGTCCAGCATCCCGGCCGGGGTCAACCGCGCGACAGTGGAGGCCGTGGTCATCGGCGAGAACGGCTCGCAGTTCAGGTTGGCGCCGCCGCACGCGATCGAGCTCACCAGTCCGATCATGGCGCTGTCGGAGAAGGAGGTGGAGAGGGCGCGGCTGCGGGCCGACCTCGGGGGGCCGGTCGCCGAGGTCGGCCTCGGGCCGAGCCGCCGCCGGTCGAATGGCGCCTCTGCGGAGGGAGTCATCAAGGTCGCGGCGTTCGCGCACAGCCTCGACACCGGCGGCGCGCAGCGCACGCTACTCGAGCAGCTGATGCGACTACAGGAGACGGGGCGGTTCGCCGCCACGGTGATCGCGCCGCACACCGGCGCCCTTCAGGCTCGGTTCGAGGAGCTCGGGATACTGGTCCACGTGACCGGCCATTTCCCCATCGCGGGCGTCGATGAGTATGAAGATCGCCTCGGCGAGACCGCTGCCTGGGTTGACGCCCAGCAGCCGGACGTGATCATGGCCAACACCCTGGGAGCGTTCATCGGCATCGACGTCGCCACCCGGCTCGACGTCCCCAGCGCCTGGATCATCCATGAGAGCTACGAGCTCCCGGTGTGGTGGCAGATGATGGCCGGCGAGACGACGCCCGACGCCTACATCCGGAGCCGGTGCTCCGAGGCGTTGCGTGCCACCGACGCGGCGATCTTCCCGGCCGATGCGACGCGGGTGCTATTCGAGCCGTACATCGATCGGGCGCGGATGTTCACGGCGCCGTGCGGCGTTGAGTTCGCCGACCTCGACGCCTACCAGCGGCAGATCGACCCCGGCGACGCGCGCCGTCAGCTGGGGGTCGATCGTGATTCCACCCTGGTCCTCTCGCTCGGGATCATGGAGCCGCGGAAGGGGCAGAGCGTTCTGGCCCGGGCCTGGGCCCGGATCAATCGCCGATATCCAAATGCCGAGCTAGCCCTCGTGGGCGCCACCGACAGCCCGTACTGCACCGGTGTGCGGCGCTATGTCGCGGCCGCCGGGATCGCGAACAGCTGCCGCCTGGTGCCGCCCACCTCCGACCCCTGGGCCTGGCACGCCGCCGCCGATTTCTTCGTGCTGTCGTCAGACATAGAGTCCGCCCCCGTCGTCCTCGCCGAGGCGATGGCGTTCGAGACGCCGTCGGTCGCGACGGGTGTCTTCGGCGTAGCCGAGCTCATCCGAAATCACCGCGACGGCTTCCTGTGCGAACCGAACGACATCGACGATCTCGCTCGCACCCTTGATCGCGTCCTGGGGCTCGACCAAGAGCAGCTCCGGGGGATCGCCGTCAGCGGCAGCCGGCGGGCGCGGGAGCATCACGACCCCGACCGCTTCGCCACGCGGCTCGCGAGCCTGCTCGCAGGACTGGCGCGGGACCGCGAGCGGATGCCGACCTGGGGCTGAGCGGGCGCCCGGTCCGCTACAGCTCCTCGGCGACCACTCGAGCGGCGCGCCGGGACGACACCACTGCCGCGAAACAGATGCAGAGGAAGGCGAGCAGCGGAGCGAGCGCGGCGAGCGTCGAGCCCGAGGCCTCGATCCACCCGGGCGCGTTCGAATCGATGATCCACACGCGCGCCTGCGCCAGGATTGGCGACAAGGGATTCACCACCTCGACGTCGCGCAAAAACCCGGGCGGCACGACGCCGAGCGGATAGATCACTGTGCTGCCGTAGAACAGGAGCCGCGTGAACACCGGCCACACCTGGGCGACGTCACGATGGGTCACATATAGCGCGGAGACCAACGCCGCCGTGGCGACCGTCAGCGCCACCAACGCGGCAGCGATCACCGGGAACAGGAGCCAGGTCCACATCGGCTCGACCCCGTAGGCGACTATCCATACGAACGCGACCAAAAGCGCGCTGAGCGAAACCAGCCCTGTGGTCATCACGGCCGACAGCGGCAGGACGAGCCGCGGAATGTCCATCTTGCGCACCAGCCCCCGGGCCGTCATCGAACGGACCGACCGGTTCGTCGCCTCGGCGAAGAACGTGAACAACATGATGTTCAGCAGGAGGATCACCGGATAGTCCGGGATCTGGCCTCCGAACCTGATGACACGTGTGAACACCAGGTACAGGATCGCGAACAGCATCAGAGGTCGCGCGATGGTCCACAGGTAACTGAACGTGGTGTCGGCGTAGCGGCCCTTGTAGTCCGACAGCGATGTGAGCCAGAGGAGGTTCCAGAATCGGCGGCGGCCGCCGCCCAGCGCCGATGGGCCTTGGATCGGTTGGGGGGCGTCGGTGAGGGTCTCCTCGGCTATCGTCATCGTCTTGCGGCGGCGGGCTCATCCGCGGCTGACTCGACGTCGACCTCGTACTTGAAGCTCACCGGTCCGCCCCGCGGGACCCGCTTGCCGGCAACTCGGAAGCCGCGCGTGTCGATCGCCGAGACGGCGACCGGGTCGCCGGTCGGCGCCGTGTGCATGATCGCCCAGCTCAGGGTGTAGCTCCCAGGCGCGAGCCGGTTCTCGACCGCGGCGCGGACGCGGAGCCGCTCCCCGGGAGCGAGATCGCGCCTGCTCCCGTCGAGCCTGGCGCTGTCTGCGAAGAGCCTCGTCCCTTGCGCGTCGCGGAGCTCCAGCCACAGCCTCGTCCCACGGATCGGCCGCTCGATGACGACGACACCCTCGAGCGAGATCGGCTCGCCGGGATCGACGCGGCCGCCCTCGCCACGGCCCCGCACGCACGCACTCGCCACCCTGGCGCGAAGACGCGGCGAGACCGGCACCTCGCCGTCGGCGCGGATCCTCCCGCCCGGTCGGCGCTCGGCCTGCTCGCGGTTGAGCTCGAGATAGCGCGCGGTGATGTCGTCGGTCGCGCCGATCGCTGCGATCTCGCCCCGTTCCAGGAGCATGGCACGATCGCAAAGCTGCTCGATGGCCGGCATCGAATGGGTGACCAGGATGACGGTCTTTCCTCGGTCCTTGAGGTCAGAGAAGGTCTCCGACGCCTTCTGCTGGTAGGCCGCGTCACCGACCGACATCACCTCGTCGAACAGGTAGACGTCGGGGTCCGCCTGCACCATCACCGAGAACCCCAGCCGCAGCCGCATCCCCGAGGAGAAGTGCTTGAGCTTCGCCTCCGCGAAGTCCCCGAGGTCGGCGAACTCCATCACCGGGGCGAGGCGTTCCATCATCTCCTCGGGCGTGCGCCCCAGCATTACCCCGTTGATGACGATGTTCTCGCGCGCCGAGAGCTCCGGATTGAAGCCGACGCCGAGCTCGAGGAACGGGCCGACCCGACCGGCCACCTTGATGGTTCCGCCGTCGGCAGCATGGATGCCGGCGATCAGCTTGAGCACCGTGCTCTTGCCCGATCCGTTCCGACCGGCGACCCCGAAGAACTCGCCCTTCCGGACGTCGAACGAGACGCCGTCGAGGGCCCGCAACTCGCGCTTGCCGGACCTCTCGAAGCGGCGGGCGAGGCGACCTCGGACGCCGTCGCCGGTCCGAATCGGGACGCGGAACGTCTTGGTCAAGTCGCGGACCTGAACCGCGTCCGGATGTACCGCCACAGGCCCGAAGCATAACCAGCCCGCCGTCCCCGCGGAAGGGGTCATTCCAGGGGAAACGGCGTTGGCCCCCCCGATGAGCGGGCCGTCGGGGCATTGACTATCGTGCCCGAAAGGTTGTTGATGCGCTCTGCGCCAGCTCGACGTCGTCAGCTGGGCCTGGGAGGCGCATCCAAATCTGGCCGATGACAACGGAGCCCGAGACTCCACGCAAGCAAGGAGGCCAATCTGCCGGGCGGTCCGACCGCGCGGTCGCGGCCGGCGACGGTCCCGAGCGGGTCGCCCGCGGCCGCGGCGAGGTCGAATCGGTCGAGGCCGAGCGGGACGCGGCGCGAGCCGAGCTGGCGAAGGCGACCGAGAGGCTCCGTCGGCGCGAGCAGCGGATCGCTTCGCTGACCGCCTCGGTCCAGCACGAGAAGGCGGCGGTCCACCGCGCGCGCGCGGAGCTGGTCCGCGTGCGAGCGGCGGCCGCGGCGCCTCCTCCCGTCTTCTTCATCGTCGGCCAGGCGAAATCCGGGACATCGTGGGTGATGAGGATGCTCGACGCCCATCCCGAGGTGCTCGCCAGGGGCGAGGGCCGGTTCTTTGGGAGCAGCTACAAGCGCGCGGACGTCAAGTGGATGAAGAGCAAGACACTGCAGCCGAGCTCGCTCCACCGCGCGCTGCTCGACGCCGACTACCTGCGAAGTTGGGTCGAGCGCTCCGTGTGGACCCGCGACGGCGATACCAACTCGCAGCTGAACGAGTTGACGCAGGCCGCCGCAGTCCATTTCCTGACCGCGGCGCTCGAGGGGTCCGAAGCACGAGTGGTCGGTGACAAGACCCCGTTCCTGAGCCCAGACATGCTGGCGGAGCTGGCATCAATCTGCCCGACCGCGAAGGTGATCCACGTGATCCGCGACGGGCGGGACGTCGCGGTCTCGGCGATGCATCACCTTTGGAATCACAGCGTCGACCTAGGCGGGGGCCACGACCTCACGGCGGCGGAGAAGGAGATCCGCGACGCCTACCGCGCCGATCCGGACGCCTTTCGAAGGGCCGGCAGAACGATCTTCACGCCCGAGCGCGTGGCGCTGCTGGCCGAGGCGTGGGGAGCCCACGTCTCGCGCGCGATGGCGGACGGCCCTCGCCTCCTGGGCCCTAGGTACACGGAGGTTCGGTTCGAGGCGCTGGCGAGCCGCACGGTGCCCGAGGCGCGCCGGCTGTTCGGCTTCCTTGGCGTCAACTCCCGCGCGACCGTCGCGCGTCCGTGCGTCGACAAGGCGAAGTTCGAGCGGTGGTCGAGGGGTCGAAAGCGCGGCACCGAGGACTCGAGCTCCTTCTACCGCAAGGGGATCGTCGGCGACTGGCGGAACTTCTTCACCGACCGAAATGAGTCGATCTTCCGGGAGGAGGCCGGGGACCTCCTGCGCGAACTCGGCTACGACTCCGGCGCCTCGTCGTAGGCCCGCGCCTCAGCCGCCGGCCGTGCCCGGCGCCGGGGTCGTGCTTGAGCCACCGGCCTGCTTTGTGTTCGTCGGATAGGCCATCAGGTACGCGTAGGTGGCCGCGCCCTTCGGTACCTTCGGGAGCGTTGGCGGCAAGCCCTCGTTCGATTCGCGGGCGAACAGCAGCGTGTAGTTGACGCCGGCGGTGCCGTAGGAGTAGAACGCGAAGTCGGCGTTGCCGCCGAGCCGCTGCGGCTTCGCGGAGGGGAACCGGTCGCCGATCACCGAGAACGGGTTCTTCGGAAGCGGGCAGAGCTGCTTGCGGTTGAGCGTGCCGGGCCCGATCTGGCGGGAGGCGACCGCGAGGAACCCCTGGCAGTCGCGGTGGGCGAGCGCCGTCGCCACCTTGCGCGCGGCGGCGTCGAACTGCGGCGCGAACGGCGTGCCTACGCTCGGCTTGCCGACGAAGGGATCAAGGAGGGCGATGTGGTAGAGGCCGTCGGAGTCGACTACGAGGATCGCCGCCAGTGTCCTCGGCCCGACGGCATAGTCGATGATGCCCCCGCCGGGATACGCCGCCACCCCGGTCGCCTTGAGCGAGGCGAGCCGCTTCAGAGCCGCGCACCGCTTTGGGTTGTCGAGGGCCGGGCGGCTCAGGGGGTTGAGCTTGGCTATCCGGTCGCAGTCGCCGGAGCTAAGCGTCTCGTTGATTCGCGTCCGCGCCGCGTCGATCGACTCCTTCGGCTTCGCCGGCCCGAGCTGCGCCGGCGCACCGCTCGCTGGTTGGCTGGTCTGGGCCTGGCCCGACCCGCCGCCGCCCCCGCCGCTCGAGCCGCATCCACCGAGGAGCGAGAGCGACGCCACCGCCGCGATGATGAGGGCGGCGGCGCGCGCGGCTACTCCCCGCCGCTGCCGTCGCGAAGCTCCCGGTTGGCCCGAAGCTGCCGCTTGGCCCGCCGAACCTCGATCTGGAACTCCTCGCTGTCCTGATCCTGTCCCTCGTTGAGTGCTCGCATCAGCCGACGGAGCCCACGATCGGTCAGGGTCAGCGCCTCGGCGAGACGAGACGGGTCGAGGTCGCTTGGGAAA
>JAHEXV010000005.1:60484-66090 GCA_023251935.1 bacterium
CTGGAACTCCTCGCTGTCCTGATCCTGTCCCTCGTTGAGTGCTCGCATCAGCCGACGGAGCCCACGATCGGTCAGGGTCAGCGCCTCGGCGAGACGAGACGGGTCGAGGTCGCTTGGGAAAGCGTCCGGCGGCTGTTTGGCCGGCGGGCTGTCAGGGGGTGCGAACATCGATTGTGCCTTGCCCGATTCTGTTATCGCCCCGCGGCGCTGCTCGCTCCATGCTGTTCCGTCCCACCATCGCAGGTACCCATCGACCGTCGGGTCTGCGTACCATCCGGGGGGAGGCGCCGGTTCAGGGCCAGGTGACGACGTGGTTTTGCGCTCCGCCAACACGCGGTGTTCGGTCCACGCCGTCCCATCCCACCATCGGAGGCACCCCTCGATCTCGGGGTCTGGGTACCAGCCCCGCGGAGGGGCGGTTCCAAGCTCCGCATCTTCCTCAGGCATCGCCTACTCCCGTAGCCCGGCGGCTTCGAGGGCTTGGCTCCGTTCCGGATAGAGCTCCCAGCGCAAGAGTTTCCCGTCGCGAAGCTTTACCACGTACCAGGACCTGCCCTCAATCCTCACCCCACTCCCCTTGCCGCGTCCGTCGTAACCGCCGCGAGGCTCCGATACGTGCCTGCTATCTGAAGCAAGCCGCTCGCCCGGGGAGGGCCTGAAGCCATCACTTGTCGGTATCGACGAAGTACTGCCAGAGGACGGCCGCAGGAAACGGCACCTCGCACCTCACATCCACATCGGCATCAGCCGAGCTGGTGTATTCGCGTCGGGCCTCGCGCATCTGCTCCTCAAGTTCATGGGCGGCGGCGCGCGCGGCTACTCCCCGCCGCTGCCGTCGCGAAGCTCCCGGTTGGCCCGAAGCTGCCGCTTGGCCCGCCGAACCTCGATCTGGAACTCCTCGCTGTCCTGATCCTGTCCCTCGTTGAGTGCTCGCATCAGCCGACGGAGCCCACGATCGGTCAGGGTCAGCGCCTCGGCGAGACGAGACGGGTCGAGGTCGCTTGGGAAATCGTCCGGCGGCTGTTCGGCCGGCGGGCTGTCAGGGGTCATCGATTGTGCCTCCCGAATTCAGAAATCACGGCGTGGTTCGGTCCGGGCCGCAACGCTAACACGCCTTGCGTGGAGCTCGTGTTGCGGGATATTGGCTCGAAGCTGGGGACGCGTTCCTCTCGCAGCGCCTCGCGCGAATCGGAACGAAGCAGCGGTTTTCATTACTCAAGCAGCGGTTTTCATTACTCCACATCGGGGAACCGCTTGCCAGCCCCCAATTTCCGGCATAAAGTTGCTTCCGGTCAATGGCCGTGCAGTCGGTACGGCGACGGACGCGGAGGGAGACCCCGATCGGCGCGCGGCAAATGCAAGCCCGAAATTCGACGCCCAGCCCTACTGGCATGGGTGCGAGTTCAGCTGAGCGCGCCGTCGCCACGCTCCTCGAGCGTCTCCACGGTGAGACCCAGCACCTCGCCGTGATCCAGATCCAGGCGAACGGTTCCGCGCTCGGCGATGAGCTCGCCCACAGCGCGATCACGCGGCTCGACCTCGATGCGGCGGCGGCGGCCCTTCATGAGGGCGGGACTTCGCAGGGCGTTGGCTCGCTCGGGTTCCAGCCGGGGGCCTTCGATTACGCCGTGGCGGTCGATGTGCTCGAGCGCATGGAGCCGTCGCTGCGCTTCCGCCTCCTGTCGGAGCTGCGGCGGGTCAGCCGGCGTGGGGTCGTCATCGTCGGGCCATTCGAGTCCGAGTGGGTCCGCGGCATCGATCGGATCGTCGGCGACGCGATGCCGGCAAACGGTGAGCGGCCGGCGCCCCCTCCCGAGCTTCCGCGCTTGGACGAGACCCGCAGATTCTTCGAGGCGCACGGTGACCAGACGGCGGTCTACGCCGACCAGAGCCTCCCGCTTTGGGCGGCGACCAGGTGCCTGTCGCTGGCCGGATCGAACCTCAACGGCGAGCTGCGCGAACTCGACGACGGCCTCTACGTCAGGTCCTCCAACGGCGATCTCGCGAGCTACCGGAGCCTGCTGGTCTGTCTGCGCGAGGCCTCGAGCCTGAACGGCGCCAAGCTCGGCGCGAGCCGAACTCGGCGCGAACTCGGCGCGGGCCACGACGGCGAGAGCCGGCAGCTGGACGGCGGATCGGTCGCCGCGATGCTTGCCACTGTTGCGCTGAGCAATGAGCTCCGCGAGCTGCACCGCCGCCTCGAGGCCGAGGAGGATCGGCTCAGGAGCGCGCGGGCGACGCTCGCCCGCCGCGACGCCCAAATCGAGGACCTCTCGCATCGGCTCGCCGACAGCCTCACCTCCCTGGCGGCCGAGCGTGGCGAGAGGGAGCTCTCCGAGCGTGACATCGTGGAGATGAAGAAGGCGCGCCTGTGGCGGCTCATGGCTCGCCTATATTTCGCCACCGGCCGCCTGCACAGCGCCGTCAGGGCCCCGGTGAGGCTGGTACGGGACCTCTCGCAGCGGCTTCGGTGCCGGATTCGCGCGCTGTGAGGAACATGATCGGCGCCGGGCCCTGGACGCAGGCCTTCTCGCGCACGTCGGCGCGAGAGCTCAAGGCGATGCGCCGCGTGGCGCTGGAGGCCTGGCCGCGTCGCCGCATCAGCCTGCTGACGACGCTCCGGGATCCCCACGAGGCCTGGATCCGGGCGACGTTCGACTCGCTGCGGCGCCAGGCCTATCCGACCTGGGAGTGGTGCGTCTGCGACGATGGGTCGACCCTTCCCCACGTCACCTCGAGCCTGCGGGCCCTGCGCGGCGGCCGACGCCTCAAGGTGCGCACGGCGCCCGAGCCGGCCGGGGAGACTGCCGGTCTGGCCCGGGCCCTCGACGCATCCACAGGCGAGTTCTGCGCGGTGATCGGCTGCGGGGACACGCTCGCCCCGGACGCCCTCTTCCGCGTCGTCGAGCTCATGGCGGTCTCGGGCGCGGACGTCGTCTACACGGACGAGAACTCGATCGACGAGGCGGGTGAGCTGAGCGACCCGATCCTCAAGCCGTCGTGGTCGTCGGAACTCCTGCTGTCCACCAACTACATCGGCCGCCTCTGCGTGATCCGACGGCGGGCGATCGACGCCGCAGGGGGGATCGGCTCCGGCCCGGACGGGGGGTCCGAGCACGACCTGCTCCTGCGGGTGACCGAGCGCGCGAAGGACGTTCGGCACCTGCCGGGGATCCTCTATCATCGCCGCCGGCTCCCGCACGGCGCCGACACGCCCGCGCGGTCGCCTGAGGCAGCAGAGGCGGCCCTCGCCCGCCGCGGCGAGGATGGCTCGGTGCGGGTGAACGGCGACGGCTCGCTTCTGATCCGCCGCCGGGCCAGCGACGTTTCGACGGTTGCCGCGCTCGTCCGCCTTCCCCCCGCCGCGACCCAGGCCCCGGTCCTCGACGAGCTCACGAGCTGCGAGCGGATCGACGAGGTGATCGTCGTCGGCGGCCCATCGGGGTCGGCGCATGGCCTCGAGGCCGTGCGCGGCCCCTCGCCCGCCCGCGCCGCGAACCTCGCGGTGTCGAGGACGACGAGTGAATACCTGCTGTTTTGCGACGGCGACGGCCGCCTCGCCAAGGGCGCCGGCGACGCGTGGATCGGCGAGCTACTCGCGCACGCGGAGCGTCGCGGCGTCGGGGCGGTGGGCTGCAGGCTGCTGTACCGCGACGGCCGGCTTCGGCAGGGCGCCAGGTCGATCGACCTGGGCGCGCTCTCGCAACGACCATCCGAGCGGATCCCCGACGCCGACCAAGCGCCGCGGTGGGACGATCGCCCGTCCAACCCGGCGATCGTTCGCGCCGACTGCATGGTGATCGCCCGCAACCGGTTCGAGGCCGTGGGCGGCTTCGACGCGACGCGCCTGCCGCGCTCGCTCTACGACGTCGACCTCGCCCTGCGCCTCCGCGAGCGCGGCCTGGGAAACGCCTACACGCCCGACGTGACGTTCGTCTGCGGGTTCGCGCGCGAAGCCCCGCCGGCGGATGAGATCGCCTACATGTGGGAGCGCTGGTGGGAGGAGCTCTACGAGGCGCTGTCCGACCAGCACGAGCCGGCCCGTCTCGCTCGCCGGGACTCCGCTGGCCTCGCGATTCCGACGACGGCGTCCTCCGCAGTCGCGCCGACGGCCGGGACCTGAGGTGCCATGCGCATCCTGATCGTCGTCCACCAGTTCATGCCGCGGCATTACGCCGGCACCGAGGTGGTGACGCGCGACGCCAGCCTCGAGCTGCTGCACCGGGGCCACGAGGTCCATGTCCTCACCGCCGAGCGGACCCCGCCGCGGGATTCGAGCCGGATCATGGCCCGCGACTACGACTACCGAGGGCTGAAGGTGCACGCGATCGAGCTGCCGAAGCCGGCGACGAACATCGAGGTGAACGGCGGCGAGTACGGCTCCGCCGCCGTTGCCGAGCACCTTCGCGAGCACGTGGAGCGGCTGCGGCCCGAGGTCATCCACGCCTACCACCTCGCCGGCCTGGGCGCTTCCGTGATCGACGTGCTCGCTCCTCAGCGGGTGCCCCTGCTCTACACGGCGACGGACTTCTGGTCGGTGTGCACGCGGAGCATCCTCGTCAAGCCGAGCGGGGAGATGTGCTCGGGGCCCGACGAGATCTCCTCGAACTGCCTCGAGTGCCACTACGGCGAGCGGCTCGTGTCCCGCAACGTCCCCGCCGGGGCGGCGCGGCGCCGCGCGATGTATCGCAAGCTCGCCCGCCGGGCGCTGGCGGAGCGCCCCGGCGAGCATCCGAACATGCGGGCGATCCGGGTGATGCTGGGGCGGAACGACTTCGTGCGCGAGCGGATCAACTCGGTCGATGCGGTCCTGGCTCCGACGCGGCTGATGGCGAGGATGCTGACCCAGAACGGGATCCGCCCCGAGCTGGTTCGTCATTCCCCCTACGGACTCAAGCTCGACTCCTTCGCCGCGGCCCGCGAGCGCCGGCGGCCATCGTCGACGGTGCGGTTCGGCTACGTCGGGACGCTCCGCCAGCCCAAGGGCGTTGAGATCCTCCTCGAGGCCTTCAAGCGCCTTCCTGAGAGCTGCGACGCGAGCCTTCGGATCGTCGGGGACATGGGCGACTTCCCCCCGTACGTACGGTCGCTGTACGAGGACGCCCGGAAGGACCGTCGGATCAACTTCACGGGCATCGTCCCCAACGAACGAACGGCGGAGCAGCTGGCCGAGATCGATGTCCTCGTCGTGCCGTCAACCTGGTACGAGAACTCGCCGACGACCATCCTCTTGGCCTTCGCCGCGGGCGTCCCGACGATCGCCTCCGACGTCCCCGGAGTCACCGAGATTGTCCGGCACGGCGACAACGCGCTTCTGTTCGAGATGGGGGACGCCGGCCAGCTCGCCGAGTGCATGCGGTCGGTCGTCGATGACGCGCGGCTGCTGTCGAGGCTGCGCGCCAACGCGGAGGGCCTCCGGACGGTCGAGGACAGCGTCGACGAGGCGCTGGAGCTCTACGATGCCCTCCGCGCGACACCCCGCGCGAATGAAACGCCGGCGCGGAACGGCGGCGGCGGCGACGAGCGGGTTGCGGCGGCCGTCCGGGCGTCCGCGCCAGAGCTGGCGCGGAACGGCGCCGGCGGTGACGAGCGGGTTGCGGCGGCCG
>JAHEXV010000049.1 GCA_023251935.1 bacterium
TCGACCCTGACGCCGCCGGCGACGTTGACGAACACGTCCGCCGCGGCGAGCGACGGCCCCCCACGGCGCGAGAGGACGGCGATGATCATCGCCAGCCGGTTACGGTCGATCCCGGTCGAGACGCGGCGCGGCGGGACGATCTCGGTCGGCGCCACCAGGGCCTGGACCTCGACCAGCAGCGGGCGGGTCCCCTCCATCGCGCAGAGGACGCAGGAACCGGGGGCCCGGCTGGCCTCGCCCACGAAGCGCGCCGATGGATCGGCCACCTCGACCAGTCCCCCTGACCTCATCTCGAACACACCGACCTCGTTGGTGGCGCCAAAGCGGTTCTTGAGCGCCCGCAGGGTGCGAAAGCTTCGCTCGCGCTCGCCCTCGAACAAGAGCACGCAGTCGACCAGGTGCTCCACCACCCGCGGGCCGGCGACCGTCCCGTCCTTGGTCACGTGCCCGACCAGGACGACCGCGGTCCCGAGGCGCTTGGCCGCCTCCATGATCGCGCCGGCCGCCTCCCGCACCTGCCCCACCGAACCGGGGGCGCCGGCCATTCCCTCGGCGTGGAGCGTCTGCATCGAGTCGATCACGCAGGCATCGGGGGGCTCGTCCTCGAGGGTCGCGAGCACCGCCTCGATCGAGGTCTCGGCGAGCACCGGGACGCCGAGCGCATGCTCGCCGAGCCGCTCGGCTCGAAGCCGAACCTGGGCCGCCGATTCCTCGCCCGACACGTACAGCACCCGGCGCCCCGCGGCGCCGAGGTTTCCGAGCGCCATCCCTGTCAGCGTGCTCTTGCCGATCCCGGGCGAGCCGCCGAGCAGGACCAGCGACCCGGGCACCAGCCCCCCGCCGAGCACCCGGTCGAGTTCCGCGATCCCGGTTCCCAGCCGATCGACCGCCGGCGCCTCCACCTCGCGCAGCGGCACCGGCCGCTGCGCTGGGCTCGAGGCGCCCGAGCGCGAGGCCCTGCCGCCGCTCGGCCGGCGCTTGCGGCGCAGCGACTCGACCAGCGTGTTCCACTCGCCGCACCCCGGGCAGCGCCCCGTCCAGGCCGGCGCCACCTGGCCACAGCCCTGGCAGACGAACTCGGAGTCGCGACGGGGCATCCTCCGAGACTACGAACCCCGCGGGACGAAACCGCGCCGCGGGGCCGCCCCCCCCGCCGATGGCCGAGTTGCGACGTCTATTTCGACGCAACTCGGCCAACGATGCGGGAAGATCGCGCTTCCCGGCGATGCGTATGGATGGCCACCATGGATGAGGAGATGAAGCCGCGCGTGGCAACCGCGCCGGACCTCGCCGGCTTGACGACAACCCTCACCGCCGCCTTCGCCACCGATCCGCTTTGGAGCTGGGCGTTCCCGGACCCCGAGGATCTCGCGGTCTGGTGGCGGTTCGCGGTCGCCAGCGCCCTGCGCTACCCGTGGGTGTGGGTCAGCGGCGAATGCGCTGCGGCGTCGGTCTGGATCCCGCCGCACGGCACCGAGTTGACCACCGACGAGGAGCAGCGCGTAGAGCCGCTGATCACGGAGTTGATCGGTCCGCGCGCCCCGGGCGTGATCGAACTCGTCAACCGCTTCGATGCCGCCCACCCCGCCGAGCCGCCGCACTACTACCTGAGCCTGCTCGGGACCCACCCGGACCACCGAGGACGGGGCCTGGGGATGAGCCTCCTCGCCGAGAACCTCGCGACGATGGATGCCGAGGGCGTGCCCGCTTACCTCGAGTCGAGCAATCCGGCGAACAACCCCCATTACGAGCGACTCGGGTTCCGGCAGGTCGGCGAATTCACGACCCCGGGCGGGGAGCGCACGGTGGCGACGATGTGGCGCGACGTGCCTACGGCTTGATCTCCTCGACCAGCTGAGCGCGGCTCGCGAACGGCTCGTGACGCTACGCGTCGCCGTGCCAGCGGCGCATGTGCGAGGCGTGGGTCTCGAGGTAGGCCCCCGGCTTGAAGAAGCGGTCGTAGAAGTCGAGGTCGAGATGATGCGCCTGCACGTAGTTGAGCAGGAAGACGCTCGGCACCGTGCCCGGGAACTTGCCGAAGGCGTCGAACACGTACTGCGCCTGAAGCGCCACGCAGGCCTTGAACTCGTCGCTGAATCGCTGCGCGGAGCCCCTGATCGCCGCGCTCTCGCTCCAGGCGCCGGGCGTCTGATCGTTGTGGGGCCCCCCGGAGCCGAACTTCCGCTCGGCCAGCGCCTCGACCGCGGCAGCCATGTCCTCGTGATGCGGCCGGCAGAAGGCCTCGAACACCCCCTCGAGGCCGGTCGGGTTCGGCGTCGACCAACGCTCGTCCTCGTCGTAGCGGAATCCCAGGCCCGGGATGTCGGGGTCCCCCGAGGCGCCCAGCATCGTGAAGCGGTCGATGCCGTCGAACATCCACCCTCCGAGCCCGATCGCCTGCAGGGCAAGCACCCCCGCGTAACAGCAGGTCGCCAGCTCGGCGGTCGCCTCGGTGAGCGCGTACTGCTCCGCGAAGGTGAGCGGGAAGGGCTCCTCGAGGTCCACCAGGCCGGCGAACTCCTCGACGCCGGGAATGCGCTGGTCGTTGACGTCGTCGTATACGCAGTAGCCGTTCTGGACGAAGAAGCAGAGGATCGACAGGAACGTCTGGGCGATGTCGGCGACCGGGATCACGAGCAGCGACCCGGGGACGTTGGCGCACCAGGTGTTGTGGCCCTCCATGTAGGGCTCTGAGGCGGGCAGGTGGATGCGCTCCTCGGAGAGCCTTCGGATCTGGGCCAGGTGGCGCTCGACCATCAGCGCCGGGGTGATCTCTTCCGCGGCGGGGTCGACTAGAGCGCCTGCGTCACGAGTGGGAAAGAAGTACGTGCCGGAGTCGTCGGTGAAGAAGAGCTCCGCGGTGTGGAACCCCGCCGCGGACGGGAAGGTGCGCCCGGCGGCACCGTTCGGGTAGTTGGAGATGTGCGGCGCATAGCGGGCGTGCCTGGTGATCCCGTAGTGCCAGCCCGTGGTCCCCCCCATCGCCGACAGTACGAGGGCCCGCTCCAGCTCGCTCAGCGGCAGCGGATCGTGCTTCGACTTGTAGGCCAGCGGCCCGTCCGGGATCTCGTCGCCAAGCGCGAACCGGCGCGAACGCCGTCCGAACAGCGCCGCCGTGAGCGGGAACGCAGCCAGATCCTCGAGCGCCCCATCCTCCAGGGCGGCCATCTCCTCGGCGATTGCCATCGGATCCTCCTTCGCACGCCTACCGCTTACGGCCCGACCCTATCTCGGGGTGCCGGGCCGCGTCACCGGGCCTTACCCGCCTTCAGATCCCGTAGATCTCGGCCGCCCGCTCGCGGAGCTGGCGCAGGTACGGGGCGACATCGATCGGTCCGCCGACCAGCTTCTCGAGCATCTCCTTGGGCATCAGCTTGGCGCCGTGCCGGTAGAGGCGATCGCGCAGCCAGTCGCCGAGGGGAGCCAGCTCGCCGGCCGAGATCTGGCTCTCGAGCTCCGGCAGCTCCCCGGTCGCGACGTCCCAGATCTGCGCCGCGATCACGTTGCCGAGCGAATAGGTCGGAAAGTAGCCGAACGCGCCCCCCGCCCAGTGGACGTCCTGCAGCACTCCGGAGGCGTCGTCCGGCACTTCGAGCCCCAGGTACTCGGCGGTCCGGGAGCTCCACGCCTCGGGCAGCTCCGCGGGCTCCAACCGCCCCTCGAAGAGCTCGACCTCGAGCTCGAAGCGGATCGCGATGTGGAGGTTGTAGGTCACCTGGTCCGCCTCGACGCGGATCAGCGAGGGCTCGATTCGGTTCGCGGCTCGATAGAGGTCCTCTGCCCCCACCGCGCCGAAGTTTTCGCCGAACAGCTCGCGAAGCCTCGGAAGGAGGCGCTCGAGGTAGGGCCGCCCGCGGCCGACCCAGATCTCCCACATGCGGCTCTGCGACTCGTGGAAGGCGAGCGAGGGCGGCGAGCAGAGCGGCGAGCGCCACAGCTCTCTGGCGAGCCCGTTCTCGTACAGGGCGTGGCCGGCCTCGTGGATCACCGACCACAGCGCGGTGCCGAGGTAGCCGGGGTCGAACCGGGTCGTGATCCGGATGTCCACCGGCGAGATCGCGGTCGCGAAAGGGTGGACGGTGGGGTCGAGCCGCCAGGCGTCCGCCTGGAGCGGCAGGCCCGCCACCACCTCCCGCGCCAGGGTCTGCTGGGCATCGAGGTCGAACTCGCCGTACAGGCAGAAGTCGTCGACCGAGCCCGGCTGGGCGGCAACCTCGGCGACCAGGGGGCGGACCCCGTCGCGAAGCTCAGCGAGGACGGCGTGCACCTCCGCCGTCGTCATCCCCGGCTCGAAGTCGTCCAGCAGCGGGTCGTAGGCGTGCTCGAAGCCCTCGAAGCCGTCGAAGCACTCGGCGTAGCGCCGTCGCAGCTCGATGATGCGCTCCAGGTGTGGCAGGAAACCGGCGAAGTCGGAGTGCTCCCTGAACCCGACCCACGCGTGCTCGGCGAGCGAGGCGACGCGGGTGATCTCCGCTCGCAACTCGGCCGGAACCCGCCGCGCCTTCTCCCACTCCCGGCGCGCCACCCTGACCAGACTCGCCTCGACGGAGTCGTACGGCTCGGCGTCGACCTCGGCGGCGGCCGCGTCGAGCAGGGCGCCGAGCTCGTCGGCGATCAGCCGTCGGTGGCGGATCTGGGCGAGCGTCGCGAGCTGTTCGGCCCTGGTCTCGGCGCCGGCCGCCGGCATCTGGGTGCGCTGGTCCCAGTCGAGGAGCGCGCGGGCTCGCCCGAGGTCGCTGATCTCGGCGAGCCGGGCCCGCAGTTCGTCAAGCTTCGTCCCCATGAGCGCACGTTATCCGGCGTCGGCTGTTGCGTCGTAACCCCTTGGATCAGGCTGGGTAGGACGACAGAGGCGGCGAGGGGGCCGGCCTCTGTCGATCGGCGTCGGTTGTCGGGTTACTCGGCCTGAGACCGAGTAAGGCGACAATCGATGCGGGGGCATGAGACGCGCGACGCCCACGCTTCCCCACCCAGCCCGTGGTTGCCGGTCAGAGGTGGAATCGCCGGTGGTGCTGGTGGTGGCGGAGCTCGGATGGCACGGGCGAGCCGGCGACCGCCGGGTCGGCGCTCGATGCCGGGGCCGGCGCCGAGCGCACGAACAGCCAGGTGAGCGCCGTCCCGATCGCCACCAGCGCCACCAGGACCCAATTGGAGCGCCCCAGGGCGACCGCGAAGCCGTGGTGCTCGAGCAGGCTCTGGAACACCGCCCCCGTTGCGGCGAGCCCCAGGGCGCCGGCGAGCACCCGGTCCATCGCCAGCACCCCCGAGGCGATGCCCGTCTTCTCGGCGGGCATCGCGGCCATCGCCGCGCTCGACATCGGCGCGTAGACCAGCCCCAGGGCGATCCCGAACAGCAGGTACCCCGGCAGCACCCGGGCGTAGCCCGAGCCGTCGGAGATCTGGGTCAGGAAGATCAGGCCGGCGACCCCGCACAGCATTCCGACCGTCATCAGCACCCGAGCTCCGAAGCGGGCGATCAGCCTCCCCGCGAGCGGGGAGATGACGATCATCGGCGCGGTGACGGGGAGGATCAGCAGCCCGGTGGTGGTGGCCGAGTACCCGAGGCCGTCCTGCAGGTACTGGGGCTGGAAGAAGATCAGGCTCCAGTAAGCCCCGACCAACGCGAAGGCGGCGGCGCTGGCGCCGAAGTAGGGCCCGTTGCGAAACAGCGGGAACTCGACGATCGGCTGGGCGACGCGGTGCTCGACCACCCAGAAGGCGACCAGCAGCGCCACGCCGATCGCCAGCACGCCCAGGGTTTGAACCGACGCCAGGCCCCACTCGGTCGATTCGACCAGCGGCAGGACGATCGCGACCAACCCCGCGGCGAGGATCACGAGGCCGGCGAGGTCGAGCTGGTGGGTCGCGGTCTCGTCTCGCGTCTCGGGCACCACCAGGACCATCACGGCGGCGCCGAGGGCGAGCACCGGGACGTTGACCCAGAAGATCAGCCTCCAGTCGAGGTCGACGAGCAGGCCCCCGATCAGGGGGCCGATGGCCAGCGCCAGGGCCGAGATCGCCGCCCAGATCCCCAGCGCTCGCGCCTGGCCCTCGGCCGGGAACGCGTCGCAGACGATCGACAGCGACAGCGGCAGCATCGCCGCGGCGCCGATCCCCTGGACGATCCTGCCGGCGATGATCGCGCCCTCGCTCCACGCCGCCCCCGACAGCACCGAGCCGCCGGCGAAGACGACCAGCCCCAGCGTGAACACGGTCCGGCGACCGAACATGTCGCCGAGCCGTCCACCGGTCACCACCAGCGCCGCGATCACCAGCAGGTAGCCGTTCATCACCCACTGCAGGCCGCTGGCCGACATCCCGAGGTCGTGCCGGATCGACGGCAGCGCCAGGGCCACGATGGTCGAGTCGAGCATCAGGACGAACAACCCGGTGCAGGCGCCGACCAGCGTCCACCAAGGGCGGCTCGCGTCGCTCACCCGAAGCATCACCCGCGCTGCGCCGATGTTGGCGAGCTACTCGGGTTCGGGCTGCGGGCCCTCGGGCTCCGGGTCGGGCGCCGAGTCCGCCGGGGCGGGGGCATCCGGCTCGCCGTCCTCGGGCAGGTGCTCGGGCTCCGGGGCTCCGTCGTCAGCACCCTCGCCCCCCGACTTTGCGGCGACGCCGACCGGCTCGCGCTTGCGGGCAGGGCGCTTCTTCGGCTTCACGAGCTTCATCTTCAGCGGTCGCTCGTTCTCGTCTCCGGACGGATCGCGCTCGATCAGCACCGTGGTGCCGGGGACGATGTCGCCGTGTCGCAGCACCTCGTCGGCCAGCGGGTCCTCGATGTAGCGCTGGATCGCGCGGCGCAGCGGCCTCGCGCCCATCGCCGGGTCCCAGCCCCGGTCGGCCAGCAGCTCCTTCGCCGCCTCGTCGAGCTCGAGCTGCAGCTCGTGCTCGGCGATCTGGGTGCGCACCCGACCGATCATCAGGTCGATGATCACCTTGATCTCGTCGCGGGTCAGCTTGTGGAAGACGATCACCTCGTCGATCCGGTTCAGGAACTCGGGCCGGAACACCTTCTTCAGCTCGCCCATGATCCGGTCCTTCATCTCGTCATAGGAGGTACCGGTCTCGTCCGAGGTCCCGAAGCCGAACGAGACGTTGCGGGCGATGTCCTTGGCGCCGATGTTCGAGGTCATGATCACGATCGTGTTGCGGAAGTCGACGGTCCGCCCCTGGGCGTCCGTCAGCCGCCCGTCCTCGAGGATCTGGAGCAGGATGTTGAAGACGTCCGGGTGCGCCTTCTCGATCTCGTCGAGCAGCAGCACCGAATAGGGCTTGCGGCGCACCGCCTCGGTCAGCTGGCCGCCCTCGTCGTAGCCGACGTAGCCGGGAGGCGAGCCGACCAGGCGTGAGACCGCGTGCTTCTCCATGTACTCGGACATGTCGATCCTGACCATCGAGTCCTCGTCGCCGAACAGGAACTCGGCCAGGGTCCGCGCGAGCTCGGTCTTGCCGACCCCGGAGGGGCCGAGGAAGATGAACGAACCGGCGGGACGCTTCGGATCCTTGATCCCGGCGCGTGCGCGGCGGATCGCCTTCGAGACGGCGGTGATCGCGACGTCCTGACCGATCACCCGCTTGTGAAGCTCCTCCTCCATGCGCAGGAGCTTCTTGGTCTCGGCCTCGGTCAGCTTGAAGACCGGAATCCCGGTCCACATCGAGACGATGTCGGCGATCTCCTCCTCGCCGACCTCGGGGCGCTCGCCACCGTCGCCGGCGGCCCACTGGTCCTCGAGCTCGCGCTTGCTGTTGGTGAGCTGCCGCTCCTTGTCGCGCAGGTTGGCGGCCTTCTCGAACTCCTGGGCCTCGATCGCGGCCTCCTTGGCGCGCCGCGTCTCCTCGATCTCCTCCTCGAGGTCGCGGTAGACGGGCGGCTGCGACATCGACTTGATCCGCATCCGCGAGGCGGCCTCGTCGATCAGGTCGATCGCCTTGTCGGGCAGGAACCGGTCGGAGATGTAGCGGTCGGCGAGCTCGGCGGCGGCGGCCAAGGCCTCGTCGCTGATCCGGACGCGGTGGTGCTCCTCGTAGCGCTCGCGCAGCCCCTCGAGGATCGACACGGTGTCCCCGGTCGACGGCTGGTCGACCTTGATCTGCTGGAACCGGCGCTCGAGCGCCGAGTCGCGCTCCAGGTACTTGCGGTACTCGTCCATCGTCGTCGCGCCGATCGTCTGAATCTCGCCGCGCGCGAGGGCCGGCTTGAGGATCGAGGCGGCGTCGATCGCCCCCTCGGCGGCACCGGCTCCGACGAGGTTGTGGAGCTCGTCGATGAACAGCACGATGTCACCCCTTTGGGTGATCTCCTTCATCACCTTCTTGAGGCGCTCCTCGAACTCGCCGCGGTACTTCGATCCGGCGACCAGCGCCGCCAGGTCGAGCGTGTAGATCTGCTTGTTCTTGAGCAGGTCCGGAACCTCGCCCTTGGTGATTCGCGACGCGAGGCCCTCGACGATCGCGGTCTTGCCGACGCCCGGCTCTCCCACCAGCACGGGGTTGTTCTTGGTGCGGCGGGAGAGGATCTGCATGATCCGCTCGATCTCGATCTCACGCCCGATCACCGGGTCGAGCTTTGACTCGGCGGCGAGCTTGGTCAGGTTGCGCCCGAACTGGTCGAGGAGCTTCGAGGACTTCTTGCCCTCGCCCCCGCCCGCGGCGGCGCCCTGGCGACGTCCGCCCGGCCCGGACAGCATCCGGATCACCTCGTTGCGAATCTTCTCCGAGTCGGCGTCGAAGTCGAGCAGGATCCGCGCCGCGACGCCCTCGTTCTCGCGCACCAGGCCCAGCAGGATGTGCTCGGTGCCGATGTAGTTGTGCCCGAGCGAGAGCGCCTCGCGAAGCGCCAGCTCGAGGACCTTCTTGGCCCGCGGCGTGAACGGGATCTGGCCCGAGGTGACCTCCTCACCGGAGCCGACGATCCGCACCACCTGGGCGCGGACCCGCTCGACGGTGATGTCGAGCGACTCGAGCACTCGCGCGGCCAGGCCCTCCTCCTCGCGCAGCAGCCCGAGCAGGATGTGCTCGGTGCCGATGTAGTTGTGCTTCAGGGTCCTCGCTTCCTCTTGGGCGAGGACGACTACCTGGCGGGCTCGCTCTGTGAATCGCTCGAACAATTACGTCTGCCTTTGCCTTCGACTAAGTCTGTTCCGCCTCCGAGACGTTTCGGCCACGACCCGTGCCGCTTCGTTCTCAGTATGGCTTACTCGGTGGTCGGCCTCCGGCGAGTCCGACGCGGGGACGCAAGACTGCCGGAGTCTCATCCACGTTTTCGGCTGCGCGGTGCCGACGGATTAGACCTCCGGTTTTCGTTGACGGCGAGCACCCAGTATATCGGCGGCCGTTCGGCCGCCATCGGGTCGCCGTGACCCGGTGGCCGCACCGCCAACCACGTCCCAAAGCGTCGGTCCTCCGGACACGACGGGACGCGGTTGTGATGGCGGCCAGGGTCGTCACCCCCACCCAGCCCGAGCTCAGCTTCGCATCGCGGGGAACAGAACCGCCTCGCGCAGGTTGGGGGCGCCGGTGAGGACCATCACCAACCGGTCGATCCCCAAGCCCACGCCCCCGGTCGGGGGCATGCCGTACTCGAGCGCGACCAGGAAGGCCTCGTCGAAGGGCTGCGCTTCCTCGTCGCCGCGCCGCAGCTCCTCCGCCTGCTGCTCGAACCGCCGCCGCTGCTCGTCAGGATCATTGAGCTCGGTGAACGCGTTGCCGATCTCGACCCCGGCGACGAAGGCCTCGAATCGCTCCACCAGGCCGTCGGCTGATCGATGGCGCTTGGCGAACGGTGACAGCTCGACCGGGTAGTCGAGCACGAAGGTGGGCTGAACCAGCTCCGGCTCGACCAGCTTCGAGAGCACTCCGTCGACCAGCTTCCCCCAGCCCTCCGCGGCGTCCGCCTCGGTCCCCATCGCGCCCGCGAGCTCCTCGCGGCTCGGGCGGTCGGCGAGGACGAGCCCGGTTCGCTCCCTGATCGCGTCGCTCAGCGTCACCCGGCGCCAGGGAGGCGCCAGGTCGATCTCGACTCCGTCCCGCGTGATCTTGGTGGTGCCCAGGACCCGCTCGGCTACGTGCGAGACGAGCTGCTCGACGCGCTCCGCGGCGTCACGGTAGTCGGCGTAGGCCTCATACCACTCGACCATCGTGAACTCGGGGTTGTGCTTGAAGGAGACGCCCTCGTTGCGAAAGTCCTTGCCGAGCTCGTAGACCCGCTCGAGACCGCCGACGATGCAGCGCTTCAGATACAGCTCGGTGGCGATCCGCAGGTAAAGGTCACGATCGAGGGCGTTGTGGTGGGTGATGAACGGGCGCGCGAGGGCTCCACCGTAGAGCGGTTGGAGGACCGGCGTCTCGACCTCGAGGAACCCGTGCTGGTCGAGCCACTCGCGGACCGCGGAGATCACTGCGGCGCGGATGCGGAACAGGTCCCGAGTCTCGGGGTTCGCGATCAGGTCGAGCTCTCGATGCCGCTGGCGGAGCTCGACGTCCTCGAGCCCGTGGTACTTGTCGGGCGGGGGGCGAAGGCTCTTCGCCAGCAGGGTCCAGCCATCGAGGCGCAGGGACAGCTCGCCGCGCTTGGTCGCGAAGGCGACGCCCTCGGCGCCGACGATGTCGCCGAGGTCCAGCCCCACGAGGCGCTCGAACGACTCCTCGCCGAGCAGGTCCTCACGAGCGTGGAGCTGGAGCCTGCCCGAGCGATCGACGAGGTCGATGAAGGCTGCCTTTCCGTGGCCCCGCCGAGCCGCTATCCGACCGGCCACCCGGTAGCGGTCTTCGGTCTCCGAGCCGGCGGCGAGGCCCTGGTGCGCGGCAGTGACGTCGGCGACCTCGGCCCTGCCCTCGAACTGGTGCGGGAAAGGCTCGACTCCCGCCTCGCGCAGTCGCTCGAGCTTCCTCCGGCGCTCCGCGACGAGGTGCGATTCCGGGCGCTCGCTCTCCGACTGCGGTTGATCGGCGTCGCTCATATCACTGCGGTCGCGGCGTGCCGCGCACTCATAGGGCGGCGAGCCTATCTGCCCCGCCGCCGACCGCGCCCGCAGGGCTCAGGCCGACTCGATCTTGGTGATCTTGAGCTTGCGCTTCGGGCCGCGGGGGACCTCGACGGTCACCACATCACCCCGCTTGTGGCCGACCAGCGCCTTGCCGATCGGGGACTCGTTCGAGAGCTTGCTCTCGGCGGGATCGGCTTCGGCGGAGCCGACGATCTGGAACTTCCGCGAGTCGCCGGACTTCTGGTCCTTGACGTGGACGAGGACGCCGACCGAGACCACGTCGGTGTTGACGTGGTTCTCGTCGACCACCGTCGCCCGCCTGACGCGCTCCTCGAGCTGGGCGATCCGCTGCTCGAGCAGGGCCTGCTCGTTCTTGGCGTCGTCGTACTCCGAGTTCTCCATGATGTCGCCGAACTCGCGCGCCTCCTTGATTCGCTCGGCGACCTCACGGCGCTTCGCGGTGGTCAGATACGCGAGCTCCTCTCGGAGCTTGTCGAGACCCTCCTGGGTGATCAGTGATTCACGAGCCACGTGCTTCGACCTCGCCTGTTCGTGGAACGCCTTCCCGTGTCGGAGGGGCGTCCGTCGCTACCGAAACAAACGCCCGAAGCGCGGCGCCTGCGGCGCTCGCGAACTCGGGCAGGCGCGCGATTATAGCGAGGGGCCTCGCCGGCTCTGGAGGGGTTTCGGCGGCGCCCGCCTCAGGCACCCGTGGCCAGCGGGCGGCCGGAGGCGGCCAGCAGATCCCTCGCCTGGCCGAGGCTGTGCGTGCGCTGAAAGGCGTCCGCCTCGCGACCTCGAACCCCGATCCGCTCCAGGTACCAGGGGTAGAACTTGCGGGCGTAGCGCGCCGCGCGCTCCGGCCCCAGATGCTCCGTGGCCCGATCCATCGTCCACAGCAGCTCGGCGACCACCTCGCCGCGGCTCGGCGGCTCGGCCCGCTCGCCGGTCAGCTCCGCGAAGATCCACGGGTTCCCGAGCGCGCCGCGGGCGATCATCACGGCGTCGGCGCCCGACTCCGCGTAGGCGAGCCGCGCCGCGCCGGCGGTCGCCAGGCCGCCGGAGGCGATCACCCGGGCGCCGCTGCCGGACAGCCGCCCGACCAGCTCGCGGACGAGGCCGTAGTCGGGCCTGCCCTGATGGTGGGCGACGGTGGTTCGCGGATGGAGGGCGATCGCGGCGACGCCAGCCTCCTCGACCAAGCGCACGGCGAGGTCCAGCCCCGAGGTGTCCCCGGGTTCGACCCCGGAGCGCAGCTTCACCGTAACGGGGCGGCCGGAGCCCTCGATCGCCGCCTCGGCGAGCCGGACCGCCACCTCGGGGCTGCGAATCAAGGCCGCCCCCGCTCCCGTCCTCAAGACCTTGCGGACCGGGCAGCCCATGTTGATGTCGATCAGGTCGGCGCCAGCGCCCGCGGCGATTCCCGCCGCCGCGCGCATCACCCCAGGATCGTGGCCGAACAGCTGGATCGAGACCGGGTGCTCGGCCGGATGGATGCGCAGCAGCTCACGCAGGGTGCGTTGGTTGCGGTGGTGCAACCCGAAGCTCGAGACCATCTCGGAGACTGCCAGGCCGGCGCCGTGCCGGCGCGCCTGCAGGCGCACGAACCAGTTGCCGATTCCGGCCAGCGGAGCGAGCAGCACCCGGTTCGAGATCTCGACGTCACCGATGCGGAATGGCGCTGTCAGCGGCGGCCGCGTCACGTGTCTACCTGTTCATATCCCAGATCAGACGAAGGCCAGTCAGGGTCAGCAGGTCGTCCACCTCGTGGATGATCTCGCAGAAGGGGACGATCGCGGCGGCGTGACCTCCGGTGGCGACGAACCTGGTCTCGGCCCCCAGCTCACGTTGTACCCGACGCGCGATCGCGTCGACCGCGCCGGCGAACCCATAGACGATCCCGGACTGGAGGCTGGCATGGGTCGACTTGCCGATCACCCCGCCGGGCTCGCCCAGCGGCTCGCCGAGTTCGATCGGCGGGAGCTTCGCGGTCCGCTCCGCGAGCGCCTCCATCGAGATCTCAACGCCGGGGCCGATCACGCCGCCCAGGTACTCCCCGCGGGCTGAGACGACGTCGAAGGTGATCGCGGTGCCGAAGTCGGCCACCGCGCAGGGCCCGCCGAGCCGCTGATAGGCGGCGACCGCGTTGACCAGCCGGTCGGCCCCCAGCTCGAGCGGGTTGTCGAGCTGGATCGGCATCCCGGTGCTGAGCCCGGGGCCGACGATCAGACACGGCCCGTCGAGGTAGCGATCGCACATCCCCGCGTACTCCGGGGTCAGCTGGGGCACCACCGAGGAGACGATGAACCCGTCGATCTCGCCGAGCTCCCGGCCCTCGAGCGCAACCAGAGCGGAGGCTCGCACGGCGAGCTCGTCGGCCGTCTGGTCCGCGGCGGTTGCGAACCGCCAGTGCGCGACCAGCTCGTCGGCGCTGAACAGCCCGAGGTGGCTCTGCGTGTTTCCGACGTCGATCGCCAGCAGCATCGGGACCCATTATTGGCGGTCTGGGCGCCAGCGAGCCGCCGACCAGACCGCCGAAAGCCGACTTGCGTTGAACTATGCAGCGCAACTCGGCTCTCGGCCCCCGAACGTTTGGACGCTCGTTCGAGGTCCGCCGATGACCTACGTATGATCACGTCGGTGTCAGCGGAGGCGACGCGGGACCGCCACCTCGGTCATGCACGCGCGGGGCGCTCTCGCGGTCCGGCGGCGATCCCTCCCCGATCCCTGGCGGTCGTGGTCGCGGCGCTGGCCGCATCGGCGACCCTCCTCGCCGCCGCGACTGCCGCCGCCCGGCCGAGCTGCTTCGGGCATCGGGCGACGATCGTCGGCAACCACCTGGGCAACCACATCAAGGGCACCCCTCACGCGGACGTTATCGCCGCCCTGGGCGGCAGGGACAGGGTGATCGGCAACGGCGGCCGCGACATCATCTGCGGCGGCGGAGGGCGCGATCACCTGCTGGGCGGCAATCACCCGAACAGGCTGCACCGCGACAAGCCCACGAAGCTGATCGGGGGGCCCGGCAACGACGACATCCACGGCGGCTTCGCCAGCGACTTCATCGTCGGCGACAACGCCAGCCTGACCGGCGATGCCACCGGCCCCGTCGGTCACGACCACCTGGACGGCGACTACGGCAACGACTACGTCGTCGGAGACAATTACTCCCGCTTCGACGCCATCGGGGGCAAGCACGACGTGCTCCTGGGCCAGAAGGGGAACGACACGATGATCGGCGACAGCGCCGTGACCGGCGCCGGGACCGCCAGGGGCGGAGGCAACGACCACTTCGAGTCGATGTCGGACAAGGACTTCGAGGTCGGCGACAGCTACTCCCCGGCCGGAACGGCGGCGGGCGGCGGCAAGGACGAGATCAACGCTGGACCGCAACGCGATTTCGTGGTCGGCGACAGCTACACGAAGACGGGGATCGCGATCGGCTCCGGCCGCGATCAAATCCACCTGCGGCCCGGGCCGGACACGGCCTATGGCGACAACCATGCTGCCAGCCCGCAAGGCAAGGTCAGGGGAGGCAAGCACGACTTCATCGGCGGCGCCGGCGGGATCGACCACCTGTTCGGCGGACCCGCCCGCGACACCTGCAACGGGGGGCGCGGACACCGCGACAGCGCGCGTGGGTGCGAGTTCGTGCTGGAGGTCCCCTAGGCGGGCCAGCGCGGCGCTACGGCTTGACCCTGAAGCTGTCTTTCGCCGGTGTGGGGTCGGCGCCGGCGGAGTTCGAGGCCCGAACCTTGAACACGTGCTCACCCTTGGACAGGTCCCTCAGGTGCTTCGGCGATTCACAGGACCTGAACCGGCCGGAGTCGAGCTTGCACTTGAACTTGGCGCCGGACGCCGGGATCGCCTTGAACTTGTAGGTAGCCCTGCGCGTGTGGATCACGCGGTTGGGCCTGTCGGTGATCTTGGTGTCGGGAACACCCGACCCCACCCCGTAGACCTCGACACGAGCAGGTGAGCCGAGGTTAGAGACGTACAACTTTCCGGAGCCGTCCAAAGCCAGCCGGTACGGATAGTTGAGTTGCCCGTGGCCGGGACCCGCGATGCCCGCTTTGCACGTGCTGGTGCAGGTCTGGAGCTTGCTGGCCCCAGTGGCCACGCCGTAGCCGAACGCCCGAACGAACCTTCCCCTGATCGTGAACACGGCGACCCGCTGGTTGTAGGTGTCGGCGACATAGACGTCGCCCTGGCCGTCGAGCGCAACGCCCTCAGGCGTCTTGAGCTCCCCGGCCCCGGATCCGTCGGAACCGATGATGCGGGCCGGAGCGGGCGTCTTGTTGAACTGCTCAACGCGCGAGTTGCCGCCGACGTCCGCCTCGGCGATGTAGATCGCGCCGGTCGAGTGGTCGATCGCGAGGTCGCGAGCGTCGTTGATCCTCCCCGCCTGCGGCCCAGAGAAGCCGGGGGACGTGCAGAAGTGCGGCCGCATGCAGACCGAGAAGTGACCTCCGTCGCCATCGTCGGCGGCGCCGTCGTCGACGCCCCAGCCGAAGGCGAGCAGGAACTTTCCGAACACCGTCTTGATGTCGAGCTCCTCGACTCGCTTGTTCTCGCCGCTGCCGACGAAGGCAACATTGCCGAGGATGGCCACCGAGCGGGGGATGTTGATCTGGATGTCGGTCTCGTCGGGAGAGACCAGCGGCGTGGTCCCGTCAGGCCGAAAGGAGAGCAGCTTCTCGGAGGTACCGTCAACCGCGTAGAGGCGTCCACGCTCGAACTCGAGGTCGTTCGGGGCGCTGAAGTCGGACGACACCGAGAATGTGTCCTGGTAGGTGCCCGTGGTGCTGTATCGGTTGACGGTGCCGCTACTCGCCGCAAACAGACGACCCGAGCGGTCGAGCGCGAATGACGGCCCGTTCACCGTGAAGTCGCGAACGAACGACACGCCAGCGCCGGCCGCGGGCGGCAGCCAGGCCGCTATGGCGAGCGATGCGCAGAGAAGGGCGCCGCTCAGGGCGCGACGAGACACCGAGCAACCATACCGCGACGTTGCTGAGGCGCCGCGAGGCGGACGGCGTCACCCATCCGGATGCTCTTGGGGAATACGATGCCCGCGTGACGGCCCAAGGGCAGACCCCCGAAGCGACGCTGTATTCGATCCCCGGCTCGCACCCGGCGATGGCCGCGCGGCGGATGCTCGAGCTGAAGGGCATCCCCTACAAGCGGGTCGACCTGATGCCGGTGATCTCCCGCGGCGTCCTCAAGGCGATGCGCTTTCCCTCCAACACGGTGCCGTCGCTGACGATCGGCGGCCGCAAGCTCACCGGCTCTCGGGCGATCGCCGCCGAGCTCGACCGGCTGCGCCCCGAGCCGCCCCTGTACCCCAGCGACGACGACGCGCGGGTCGCGGTCGCCGAGGCCGAGCGCTGGGGCGAGGAGGTGCTCCAGCCAGCGGTCCGTCGGCTCAGCTGGAACATCCTCAAGCGCGATCGCACGTCGCTCGGCAGCTACGCGGAGGGCGCCCGGCTGGGAGTTCCGATCGGGCTCGCCGTGAAGACCGCGGCCCCGATCGTGGCCGCGGCCAGCCGGATGAACAGCGCCGATGACGAGACGGTGCGCGCCGACCTCGCCGCCCTGCCCGGCTGGCTGCAGCGAGTCGACGACTGGATCGCCGAGGGGGTGCTCGGCGCCGAGCCGCCGAACGCGGCCGACCTTCAGATCGGCGCCAGCCTGCGCCTGGCGATGACCTTCGACGACCTGCGCCCGGCGATCGAGGGGCGCCCCGCGGTCGAGATGGCGTTGCGCGCGATCCCCCAGTTTCCCGGCCGCGCCCCGCCGGTCCTGCCGGCCGCGTGGCTGGAGCCGCTCCGTCAGAGCGAGCCCGCGCGCTCCACCCGCTGAGCCCCCTCGAGCGACGCCAGCCGGTCGGCCAACGACGTCCCGTCGGGAAGGGTCAGCGCCGGGTCGAGCTCGAGCAGCGGCTCGAGAACGAAGCGGCGGGCGGTCACCTGCAGATGCGGGATGGTGAGGCGATCGGATGCGAGTTCGAGGTCGCCGACCAGCAGCAGGTCGACGTCGAGCGGCCGCGGCCCGTGCCGGCCGCCCCCGAACATCCGCCCCTGTTCCACCTCGATCGCCTTGCAGCGGGCGAGCAGCTCCTCCGGCTCCAACGTGGTGCGGACCCGAACCACGGCGTTGAGGAAGTCCGGCTGATCCAGGACCTCCCCGACCGGCTCCGTCTCATAGAGGGACGAGAGCGCCTCGACCTCCACCCCGTGCTCGCGAAGGGCGGCGACCGCAGCGCGAAGATGGGCGTGTCGGTCGCCGACGTTGGAACCCAGCCCGAGGTAGGCGATGGCGCTCACTCGGCATCGTCTTCGGGATCGTCCGGCGAGGAACGCTCGTGGACGACCTCGACCGCGACCTCCTCGACCGCGAGCGGGAGCGGCGGCTCGGGCTTGGCGGCCCGCACCCGGACCGACTCGCAGGCGAACCGCTCCATCAGCCGCTCGCCGATCACATGACAGAGGCGCTCGAGCGTCCTGTAGCTGCGCTCGGTGGCGCCGAGGGCGACGATGTCGCAGACCTCGGCGTAGTCGACGGTGTCGTCCAGCCGGTCGGTGAGGACCGCGTCGCAGTCGGGCACGTCGAAGGCGACGTCGATCTCCAGCCTCTGGCCGACCTCCCGCTCCGCCTCGCCGACCCCGTGGTGGGTGTAGATCGAGAGGCCTCGAACCTCGACCTCGACCGAGGAATCCGTGCCGTGCTGGTGCGCTTCCACGAGCCGGGACCGTACCGACAGCGGCCGCGCCCTGGTGCTACGTCGAGGCGCGCCCGGGCTGTCCAGAGCCCCGTCCCCGAATCGCCTCGGCCACCCGCACGGCCTGTTCGACCTGGGCGACGTCGTGGACCCGCAGCACGTCCGCCCCGGTGTGGAGGGCGAGCACGTTGGAGGCGATCGTGCCACCGAGCCGCTCGCCGACCTCGCGGCCCGTCAGCTTGCCGATGAAGCTCTTGCGGGAGGTCCCGACGACGATCGGCCGGCCGAGCTCGCGAAGCTCGCTCAGCCGGCGGAGAAGCTCGAGGTTATGGTCGACGGTCTTGCCGAAGCCGATCCCCGGATCGACCCAGATTCGGCCCTCGGCAATCCCCCGCGCGGTCGCGAACTCGATCCGCTCCGCGAGGAATGCCCTGACCTCGTCGACGACGTCTCCGTATTCCGGGGCCTCCTGCATCGTGCGGGGAGTCCCCTTCATGTGCATCAGCACCACGCCGCAGCCCCGCTCCGCGCAGAGGGCGGCCAGCTCGGGGTCGGAGCGAAGCGCCGTGACGTCGTTGACCATCTCCGCGCCGGCGTCCAACGCCACCTCGGCGACCGCTGCCTTCGCGGTGTCGATCGAGACCGGCACGTCGACGGCTCCGGCGCCGGGGCCACAGAGACCCTCGACGACCGGGCCAACCCGCTCGATCTCCTCGGCCGCCGAGACCGCCCGCGCTCCGGGTCGGGTGGACTCCCCCCCGACGTCGAGCAGGTCGGCGCCCTCGGCGACCAGCTCCCTGGCATGCTCGATCGCTCCCTCCGGGTCCAGGAAGCGGCCCCCGTCCGAGAACGAGTCCGGGGTCACGTTGACGATCCCCATCAGCTGAGTCACCCGGGCTCCTCCGCGACGACGGGTCGTGCCGGGGTTGCCCGCGCGCTAAGCGTCCGCGCCGCCGCCCGCGAACCCCGGCCGCGGTCGCGGCACCGGGCGTGGGCCCTCGCGGCCCGGCTTGCGCTCCGGCTCGGCCTCGGGCTGGTCGGGAACCCGCTCCTCCTCCTCGGGCTCGCCGAAGACCTCGTCCTCGGCGGCGCCCTCGAGAAGCCTCGCGAACTGCTCCGCGTCGATCGTCTCGCGTTCGAGCAGGATCTTCGAGATCCGGTCCATTCCCTCGCGGCGCTCGACCAGGATGTCCTTGGCGGTTTGGTGGGCCTCCTCGACGATCCGCCGGATCTCGTCGTCGATCTCGCGGGCGATCTCGTCCGAGTAGTCCGGCTCGGCGGAGAACTCGCGGCCGAGGAACGGCAGCGAGCGATCGTGGCCGAACACCCGCGGCCCGAGGCGCTCCGACATCCCGAAGCGCATCACCATCTGCTTGGCGGTCTCGGTGACCTTCTCGAGATCGTTCGACGCGCCGGTGGTGATCTCGCTGAAGATGATCTCCTCGGCAGCACGGCCGCCGAGGGTCATCGCCATCGTGTCGGTGAGCTCGGCGCGGGTGGTCAGGAACTTGTCCTCGGTCGGCAGCGAGATCGTGTAGCCGAGGGCCTGGCCGCGGCTGATGATCGAGACCTTGTGGACCGGGTCGCAGTTCGGCAGCATGTGCCCGACGATCGCGTGGCCGAGCTCGTGGTAGGCGGTGACCAGCCGCTCCTTCTCCGACATGACCCGGCTCTTCTTCTCGGGGCCGGCGATCACCCGCATGATCCCCTCCTCGAGCTCGTCCATGGCGATCTCGCGCTTCGAGGAGCGCGCGGTCAGCAGGGCCGCCTCGTTGATCAGGTTGGCGAGGTCGGCGCCGGTGAAGCCCGGCGTCTGGCCGGCCAGCGCGTCGAGGTCGATCTGCTTCGCCAGCGGCTTGCCGCGGGTGTGGACCTCGAGGATCTGCTTGCGCCCCTTGCGGTCCGGACGGTCGACGACGATCTGACGATCGAACCGCCCCGGCCGCAGCAGCGCCGGGTCCAGGATGTCGGGTCGGTTGGTGGCGGCGATCAGGATGATGTTGTCCTTCATCTCGAAGCCGTCCATCTCGACCAGCAGCTGATTCAGCGTCTGCTCGCGCTCGTCGTGGCCGCCGCCCATGCCGGCGCCGCGGTGCCGCCCAACGGCGTCGATCTCGTCCATGAAGATGATGCATGGCGAGTTCTGCTTCGCCTGCTCGAACAGGTCGCGGACGCGGGAGGCCCCGACGCCGACGAACATCTCGACGAAGTCCGAGCCCGAGATCGAGAAGAAGGGCACCCCCGCCTCGCCGGCTACCGCGCGCGCCAGCAGCGTCTTACCGGTGCCCGGCGGACCGTAGAGGAGGACCCCCTTCGGGATCCGGGCCCCGAGCGCCTGGAACCGCTTCGGGTTCTCGAGGAACTCCTTGATCTCGTGCAGCTCCTGGACGGCCTCGTCGACTCCGGCGACGTCGCGGAAGGTGATCTTCGGCGCGTCCACCGACATCCGCTTGGCGCGCGACTTGCCGAAGCTCATCACCCGCGAGCCGCCGCCCTGCATCTGGTTCATCAGGAACATCCAGAAGCCGAAGAAGAGGAGGAACGGGAGGATGTAGGTGAGGATCGAGAGGAAGCTCGAGCCACCGGTGCCCTCGACCTTGGTCTCGACGTCCTTGTTTCCGAGCAGGTTGATCAGGTTGCTCTGCGCGTTGCCCGAGGTCGGATAACCGGTCGAGTAGGTCGTGCCGTCCTGCTGCTCGACGTCGATCGAGCTCGTCTTCTGGTTGAAGCTCACCGACTTGATCGCCTGCGGGTCGTTTCTGACCATCGAGACGAACTGGTCGTAGGTCGGCGTCTGCTCGGTCTGCGAGTTGCCGATCAGCCGCTGGGCGAAGAACGCGAGCACGATCACGATCAGGATCGGGAACGCCGCGCTGCGAAAGAAGCGCCTCATCGAACGCCTCCCTCGCGGCCCGCTGCGGCCCGCCGCCCTGCGAGGTTGACGAGGCAAAGTGGCCGGTTCTTACACATGGTCAAAGGAGTTCGGTAGCCCCGCAAACGTCCGCGATCAGCGTACCAGGGTCCTCTTCGCCCGTTAAGGGGGGAGCGGCCCTAGTGGTCCGAGTCGTTCAGCACGGCCACGCAGCCGAGGTTCCGATATCTCTGTGCGTAGTCGAGGCCGTATCCGATCACGTAGCGATTCGGGATCTCGAACCCGACGTAGCGGATCGGCAGGTCGACCCGCCGTCGATCGGGCTTGGTGAGCAGCGCGCAGACCTCGACCGACGCCGGGTTCCGAGCCCGAAGGTTGCGCAGCAGGTACTGGAGCGTCAGCCCCGAGTCGATGATGTCCTCGACGATCACCACGTTGCGTCCCTCGATCGAGGAGTCGAGGTCCTTGAGGATGCGCACCACGCCCGACGAGTCGGTCTCCGACCCGTAGCTCGACACGGCCATGAAGTCGATCTCGCAGGGAACGGTCAGCTCTCGCATCAGGTCAGCGAGAAACAGCACGGCGCCCTTCAGCACCCCGATCATGATCAGGTCGCGGCCCTCGTAGTCGCGGCTGATCTCGGCGCCGAGCTCGCGGACCCGGCGCTGGAGGTCCTCGGCGGGCACCAGGATCTCGCCGATCGCGGAGTCGTCCACGCGCCCAGGCTAGTCGAGGACGCGGGCGGTAAGCACCGCCACCTCGGCGGCCCCGGGCCCGAGGCGATAATCCTCGGAGACGGCCACCCCC
>JAHEXV010000050.1 GCA_023251935.1 bacterium
CGATCGAGAAGGGCGACGCGGTGATCGACGGCGGGAACTCCTACTACTGCGACGACATCCGCCGAGCTGCGCGGCTTACCGAGCAGGGCGTCGACTACGTCGACACCGGGACGAGCGGCGGCGTCTGGGGGCTGGAGCGCGGCTACTGCCTGATGATCGGCGGGCCCGACGAGGCCGTCGGCCGGCTGGACCCGATCTTCGCCTCCCTGGCGCCCGGCGTCGACTCCGCCCCGCGCACCCCCGGCCGCGACGGCGACCCGACGCCCGCCGAGCAGGGCTACCTGCACTGCGGGCCGAGCGGCGCGGGCCACTTCGTGAAGATGGTCCACAACGGGATCGAGTACGGGCTGATGGCGGCCTACGCGGAGGGCCTCAACATCCTTCGCAACGCGAACGCGGGCAAGGCCCAGCGGGAGGTCGACGCCGAGACGGCCCCGCTCGAGAACCCCGAGTACTACCAGTACGACCTCGACCTCCCCGAGGTGGCGGAGGTCTGGCGGCGGGGGAGCGTGGTCGGCTCCTGGCTGCTCGACCTGACCGCCCAGGCGCTTCAGGAGTCGCCCGAGCTCTCCGACTACGCCGGGCGGGTCTCGGACTCCGGCGAGGGCCGGTGGACCTCGATCGCGGCGATCGAAGAGGGCGTCCCGGCGCCGGTGCTGAGCTCGGCCCTCTACTCGCGGTTCGCCTCCCGCGGCCTGGACGACTTCGCCGACAAGGTGCTGTCGGCGATGCGCAAGCAGTTCGGCGGCCACGCTGAGAAGGCCGCCAAGTAGCGCCATGGCCCGGGTGACGGTCACCGGGGCGGCGGCGGAGGCAGCCGGCGTCGCCGCCGAGCGCCTCGCGGAGGCGATCACCGCGGGCAGGCGCGCGGGGAGGGCCGTGCACCTGTCGCTTGCCGGCGGCTCGACGCCCCGCGCCGCATACGAGCGCCTCGCCGCCCTCGTCGAGGACTGGGAGGGGGTCGAGCTGTGGCTCGGCGACGAGCGGCTGGTGCCCTCTGACGACCCGGAGTCGAACTACCGGATGCTCGCCGAGAGCCTCCTGGACCCCACCGGGGCGATCGCGCACGCGGTTCCAACCGAGGGATCCGCCGAGCGGGCCGCGTCGGCCTACGCAGACTTGATCCGCGAGCGGGTCCCGGCCGGGCTCGACGGCATCCCGGCGCTCGACTTCGCCCTCCTCGGCCTCGGCGAGGACGGCCACACCGCCTCGCTGTTCCCCGACGCGCCCGCCTTGGAGGCCAGCGGCGAGATCTGCGTCGCCGTCCACGACGCGCCCAAGCCGCCCGCGGACCGCGTCACGCTGACGCTCGACGTGCTGCGAGGCGCCCGTGGAGCGGCGATCCTCGCCGTCGGCGACGCCAAGGCCCGCCCGGTCGCGGCGGCTCTCGAGGGCCCGAGTGCGCGGGTTCCGGCCAGCCTGCTCGCCGCCGGGCCGCTCGAGCTGATCCTCGACGAGGCCGCAGCGCGAGAGCTCCCGGCGGAGGCCCGGGCGTGATGGGGGGCGGATCAGCGGCCGACGCCCTGGTCTTCTTCGGGGCCACCGGCGACCTCGCCTACAAGCAGATCTTCCCCGCTCTTGCGTCGATGATCCAGCGCGGGCATCTGGAAATGCCCGTCGTCGGCGTGGCCAAGTCGGGGTGGGGGCTCGACGACCTGCGAAAGCGGGCGCGCGACAGCCTCACGGAGCACGGTGGCGTCGACGAGCAGGCGTTCGCGAAGCTGTCGTCGCTGCTTCGCTACATCGACGGCGACTACGCGGACCCCGCAACCTTCGACGCCCTGCGCGGGGAGCTCGGCGGCGCCTCGCACCCGGTCCACTACCTGGCGATCCCGCCGAGCCTGTTCGGGACCGTGGTCAAGGAGCTCGGCCGGTCGGGCGCGCCGACGGCGCCAAGGTGATGGTCGAGAAGCCGTTCGGCCACGACCTCGAGTCGGCGATCGAGCTCAACCGAACCCTCGGCGAGGTCTTCCCCGAGCGATCGATCTTTCGCATCGACCACTACCTGGGCAAGGAGGCGGTCGAGAATCTCCTCTACTTCAGGTTCGCCAACTCCTTCCTGGAGCCGATCTGGAACCGCCAGCACGTTCGGCGGGTGCAGATCACGATGGCCGAGAGCTTCGGCGTCGCCGGCCGGGGCCGCTTCTACGAGGAGGCGGGGACGATCCGCGACGTGGTCCAGAACCACATGCTGCAGGTGCTGGCGATGCTGACCATGGACGCCCCCGCCGAGCGCGACCCCGAGGCGCTCCGGGACGAGAAGGCCCGCCTGCTGAAGTCGATCGCGCCCCTGACCTCCAAGCAGGTGGTGCGGGGTCAGTTCGAGGGCTATCGCGACGAGGACGGCGTCGCCAAGGACTCGACCGTCGAGACCTTCGCCGCGGTGCGGCTCCACGTCGACAGCTGGCGCTGGTCGGGCGTCCCCTTCCTGATCCGGGCCGGGAAGTGCCTGCCGACGACCGCCACCGAGGTCCTAGTCGAGTTTCGCCGACCCCCGCAGATCGTCTTCGACGAGCCTCATCCGGGGGGCCCGAACGCGGTTCGATTCGCGCTCAGCCCCGACGTGGTGATCGCCCTCCGAGCCAGGGCCAAGGTGCCGGGCGAGGAGCTGACCGGCGAGGACGTCGAGCTCTTGGCCCACCACCACCATCCGGACGAGATGCCCCCATACGAGCGGCTGATCGGCGACGCGATCCGCGGCGACCCCACCTTCTTCGCCCGCGAGGACGGGGTGCAGGCGGCGTGGAAGGTGGTCGACCCGATCCTCGGCGACGCCACCCCGGTGCGCGCTTATGAGCCCGGCACCTGGGGGCCCACCGAAGCCGACGCGCTGATCGAGGGCGCCGCCTCGTGGCATGCGCCGACCGGGACGACGTGATCGAGCCGCCCGCACCAGGGACGAGGAAGGGCCGAGTGTGGCCGCCACCCGCCCGCTGACCCAGCGCGCCGCCTGGGGGGCGCTGCGGCGCCACTTCGACCAGATCGGCGAGCGCCACGTGCGCGACCTGTTCGCCGAGGATCCCGACCGGGGCGAGCGGTTGACCGTCGACGGCGCCGGCCTGTTCCTCGACTACTCCAAGAACCGGGCGACCGACGAGACGATCGCGCTGCTCGTCGACCTCGCCCAGGAATCCGGGGTGCCGGATCGTCGGGAGGCGATGTTCCGCGGCGAGCACATCAACGTCTCCGAGGACCGGGCGGTTCTCCACGTCGCCCTGCGGATGCCGCGGGAGCGCTCCCTGCTCGTCGACGGGGTCGACGTCGTCAAGCAGGTCCACGAGGTGCTCGACCGGATGGGCGGGTTCGCCGAGCGGGTCCGCACCGGCGCCTGGACGGGCCACACGGGCAAGCCGATCCGCAACGTGATCAACATCGGCATCGGCGGCTCCGACCTGGGGCCGGTGATGGCCTACGAGGCGCTGCGCCACTACTCGAAGCGCGAGCTCACCTTCCGCTTCGTCTCCAACGTCGACGGCACCGACTTCGCGGAGGCGACCCGCGACCTCGATCCCGCCGAGACGCTGTTCATCGTCTCCTCGAAGACGTTCACCACCCTGGAGACGATGACCAACGCCCGCACGGCGCGCGACTGGGCGCTCGCGGCACTCGGCACCGAGGAGGCGGTCGCGAAGCACTTCGTCGCCGTCTCGACCAACGCCGAGCAGGTGTCCGCGTTCGGGATCGACACCGAGAACATGTTCGGCTTCTGGGAGTGGGTCGGCGGCCGCTACTCGATGGACTCGGCGATCGGCCTGTCGACGATGCTGGCGATCGGGCCCGATCTGTTCGGGCAGATGCTCGCCGGCTTCCACGCCGTGGACGAGCACTTCCGCGAGGCGCCCCTCGACCGGAACCTCCCCGCGCTGATCGGCCTGCTGGCGGTCTGGTACGGGGGCTTCTTCGGCGCCCAGACGGCCGGCGTTTTCCCCTACGACCAGTACCTGCACCGCTTCCCCGCCTACCTGCAGCAGCTGACCATGGAGTCGAACGGCAAGCACGTGACCCTCGACGGCGCCCGGGTCGACTACGACACCGGGGCGATCTACTGGGGCGAGCCGGGGACCAACGGCCAGCACTCCTTCTATCAGCTGATCCACCAGGGTACGAGGCTGATCCCGTGCGACTTCATCGGCTTCATGCACTCACTCAACCCGCTCGGCGAGCACCACGACCTGCTGATCTCGAACGTCTTCGCGCAGACCGAGGCGCTCGCCTTCGGCAAGACCGCGGAGCAGGTGCGCTCCGAGGGGACCCCGGAGCAGGTCGTCCCCCATCGGGTGATGGAGGGCAACCGCCCCTCGAACACGATCCTCGCCGACCGGCTTACGCCTCATACCCTCGGCGCCCTGGTGGCCCTCTACGAGCACAGCGTGTTCACCCAGGGCGCGGTCTGGGGGATCGACTCGTTCGACCAGTGGGGCGTCGAGCTGGGCAAGGCGCTGGCGAAGCGGATCGTCCCCGAGCTCCAAGCCGACGCCGAGCCGGAGCTCGACCACGACAGCTCCACCAATGCGCTGATCCGCCGCTACCGGGCCGATCGGGGCAGCTGACCCGCGCCCGCCAGGCGACGCCCCGGGCTAACGAAAGCTGGGCCCGCGGCCGACAGTAAGGCCGACGGTCGAGACCGTCCGGTGCCGCGCCGGAACCCGGCTGGGCGGCGCTCGAGGTGCGATCCGAGGCCGGGCACGCACGACATGGAGGGCTCTTCGGTGACAACGCAGCTCGCAGCCCCGGCGCCCAGGTCGGAGCCGGCCGCGCCCTCCCCACCCACCAAGCTCGCGGTGCCGGTCGTCGTGGGGACGCGGCCGGAGGCGATCAAGCTGGCGCCGATCATCCTCGCCCTGCGCGAGAGCCGGTCCTTTCACCCGGTGATCGTCTCGACCGGCCAGCACCACCGAATGGTGGCGGAGATCTTCGAGCTGGCCGGGATCGAGACCGACGTCGAGCTGTGGGTCGGGTCGGGGCGAGCGCCCCTCAACGAGCGGGTCAGGGCGGTCCTGGGCCGCTTCGATGATTTCTGTCGCGAGTGGTTCGGCGCCGACGGCAGCTCGACCGCCTCGGCGCCCGAGGTTCTGAGCGGGCACTTCCCGGCCGGGATCCTCGTCCACGGTGACACCAGCTCGGCGATGGCGGCCGCGCTGGCCGCGTTTCACCTCCGAATCCCGGTCTTGCACGTGGAGGCGGGACTTCGCGCCGGCGGCCTCAACCTGACGCCCTTCCCCGAGGAGCTCAACCGGCGGCTGATCTCGAAGATCGCCTGCTTTCACTTCGCGCCGACGGCGACCAACCAGGAGAACCTGGTGCGCGAGAACGTCCCGGAGCATCAGATCTTCGTCACCGGCAACAGCGGGATCGACGCGCTCAAGTGGGCGTCGGGGCTCGAGGCGCCGTTCAGGGACCCGGCCGTGGCCGCCGCCCACGACGCGGACCAGCGGATCGTGGTCGTCACCGCGCATCGCCGTGAGAACTGGGACGGAGGCCTGGCGGGGGTCGCCGCGGGCGTCACGCGACTGGCCGCTTCGCACCCTGAGGTCCGGTTCGTCGTCCCGCTGCATCCGAACCCGTTGGTTCGCCAGCAGCTGGGCAAACCGCTCGCCGGCCTTGACAACGTCCTGCTCACCGAGCCGATGGGGTACGCGGCCTTCGCCCACCTGCTGGGCCGCTGCCATCTGGTGATCACCGACTCGGGGGGCATCCAGGAGGAGGCGCCGTCGCTCGGAAAGCCGGTCCTGGTGGCCCGCGACTCGACCGAGCGGACCGAGGGCGTGGAGGCTGGAACGCTGGCGCTGGTCGGCACCAACCCGGACCGGATCGCCGACGAGGCCGACCGGCTGCTCGACGACCCCGCGGCTTATGAGCGGATGGCGGAGGCGCCCAACCCCTACGGCGACGGGAACGCGTCGGGGCGCGTCGTCGCCGCGCTCGAGCACCTCCACCATGGTGGCGAGCCGCCCCGGCAGTTCGGTTCGGGCTACGACCGCGCGGCGGTGCTCGCCGCGGCGGGCTATTCGGGGGGCCTCGACCCCAGCCGCGTTTCCGCCAATGAGCGGGGGTCCGAGGAGGACGAGCTGGGCCCTGAAGAGGACCGGGCCGCGACCGAGCTGTGGCCGACCTGAGCCTTCCCATCCAGGGACTCCCGGCCGTCTGGGCCGACCTGTTCAGCATCGCGCTCGCGGTGATCGTCGCGATGCTCGCCTGGACGACCGTCCTGTTCGTCCGCGGTCGGTGGTCACGCACCCACCTGCCCGAGGCAGCGGAGGACGTCGCCGAAGACTTCACCTGGGTGTTCCTGGTGCCGGCGCTGAACGAGGAGGTGACGATCGCCGACAGCGTGCAGCGCCTGCTCGAAATCGAGCTGGAGAGGCGGCTGATCGTCGTCATCGACGATGGCTCCGATGACCGCACCCCGGCCATCCTCGCCCGGCTCGAGCACCCCGACCTGCGGGTGATCCGCCGGCGCCCGCCAGCCGCCCGCCGGGGAAAGGCGGCGGCGCTCAACCACGGCTACCGTGCCCTCGACCACCTGCTCGATGGGGGCGATCGCGACCGGGCGATCGTCGTCGTGGTCGACGCCGACGGCAGGTTGAGCCCCTCGGCACCTCGCTACGCGGCCAGCCACTTCGCGGCCGACCCGACCGTCGGCGGCGTCCAGTCGCTGGTCCGGATCTACAACCGCGACCGGATCCTGACCTGGATGCAGGACGTCGAGTTCTCGATCTACGGATGCCTGTTTCAGATCGGACGCAACGGCTGGGGCACCGCGGGGATGGGCGGCAACGGCCAGTTCAACCGCCTGCGGGCACTGGACGACGTCGCCGATCACGACGGCCCATGGCGCGACCGTCTGACCGAGGACCAGGATCTGGGTTTGCGGCTGATCGCCGCCGGCTGGGCCGGGCGGCAGGATCTTCGTGCCAGGGTCGATCAGCAGGGCCTGCCGGGGCTTCGGCGGCTGTTCAGGCAGCGGACCCGCTGGTCGCAGGGGAACCTCCAGGCGATCGGCTTGATCGGCGCGATCCGGCGGGCACCGATCTCGCCGATCGCCCGCCTCGAGCTGCTCGCCTATCTGCTGATGCCGTTGTGGCAGACCCTGGTCGGAGCGACGCTCCTCGCCGCAATCGGGCTGGCGATCGCCGGCACCGCCTCGTTCTGGACCGACGGGCCGTGGTGGCAACTCGCGTTCTTCTATCTGCTCGGGTTCGGCGGGACGATGCTCGGCTGCGTCGCGGCCCGCGCCGACCGTGGCCCGCTCTCCCATTTGCGGGGCATCCTGATCGCGCAGGTCTATGCCTTCTACTCGTGGATCCTCTGGCCGGTGCTGATCCGGTCCACCCTGCGCCAGCTGACCGAGCGCCGCGAGTGGACGAAGACCGAGCGGGAGAGACTGCCGGTGCCCGGCTCGCGCGGAGCGCGGGGCCTCAGCCCCCGCCTCACCGACGACCTGTAGGTTTCCGCGCCGATGGACCGGCTGGACCTCGGATCCACCTCGCCAGGCGCCCAACCGTCGGCGATGCCGGCCGGGCCCAGCCCCTTTCCCCCGATCAGCGACTACGCCTTCCTGTCGGATTGCGAGGTCTGCGCGCTGGTCGCCGGGGGCGGCAAGATCGAGTGGCTGTGCCTGCCGCGCCCGGATTCGGCGAGCGTCTTCGGGGCGATGCTGGATCGCTCGGCCGGCTTGTTCATGCTCGTTCCCGAGAGCGTCACCGTGCCCAGCCACCGGCGCTACCTCCCCGGCAGCCTGGTGCTCGAGACCACCTGGCAGACGCCGACCGGCTGGCTGCAGGTCTACGACTGCCTGGTAATCGAGCGGTGGGGCGGCGGCGAGCGATCTTCCAACTATCGGCGCGCCCCCGGCGACTTCGTGGCCGCCGGGGTGCTGCTCCGTGTCGCCACCTGCGTCGACGGCGACGCCGAGCTGATCCTCAACTGCATGCCGATGTTCGACTACGGACGAGAGCCCGGCGCCTGGAGTTACGCGGCAGACGGCTACGAGCAGGCGAAGGTCCGCTCCGACAGCCTCGACCTCGAACTGCGCCTGACGACCAATCTGCCCCTCGGCCTGACCGGCCCTCGAGCCGTCGGCCGTGTGCCGCTCAAGGAAGGCGAGAGCGCGTTCGCCGCCCTCTCGTGGGGCGGGCATGGACCACGGACCACGGAGGAGGCCCACGAGCAGGTATGGCGCACGACCCAGATCTGGCGCCAGTGGCTGAAGGGCGGGACCTTCCCCGACCACGAGTGGCGCAGTTACCTGGAGCGCAGCGCCCTGACCCTCAAGGGCCTCAGCTACGCCCCCACCGGGGCAATCCTCGCCGCGGCGACCACCTCGCTGCCGGAGACCCCCGGTGGTGAGCGCAACTGGGACTACCGCTTCACCTGGATCAGGGACTCCGCGTTCATGCTCTGGGGGCTGTTCACCCTCGGCTTCGAGTGGGAGGCGTTCGAGTTCTACGCCTTCATGCTCGAGACGGTGGGACAGAACCCGCTCCAGATCATGTACGGGATCGGCGGCGAACGCGAGCTCGAGGAGCACACGATCGACCACCTCTCCGGCTACGAGGGGGCGCGTCCGGTGCGAATCGGAAACGGCGCCTACGACCAGCGCCAGCACGACGTCTGGGGCATGCTGCTCGACTCGATCGCGATCCACGCCCGCCGGGGCCTCACCCAGCAGCTCGCCAAGTCCGGCTGGGAGTTGATCGCGGGGTTCGTCGAGGACGCGATCGCCCATTGGTCCGAGCCCGACCGCGGAATCTGGGAGGTCCGCGGCGAGCCGAAGCACTTCACGGCCTCCAAGGTGCTCTGCTGGGTGGCGCTCGACCGGGGAGCGCGGCTCGCCGAGACGCGCGGCGACGCCGAGCGGGTGGAGAAATGGCGGCGGGTCGCCGACGAGATCCACGCCGAGGTGTGTGACCGGGGGGTGGACGACCGGGGGGTGTTCGTGCAGCACTACGAGACCGAGGCGCTCGACGCCTCGCTGCTGCTGATCCCGCTGATGGGATTCCTGCCGCCCGACGACGAGCGGGTCCGCAACACGGTGCTCGCGATCGCCGACGAGCTGACCAAGGACGGACTGGTGCTCCGCTATCGCGTCGAGCACACCGACGACGGCCTCGAGGGGGAGGAGGGGACGTTCACGATCTGCTCGTTCTGGCTCGTTTCGGCGCTGGCTCAGATCGGAGAGGTGGAGCGGGCCCGGGCGCTGTGCGAGAAGCTGCTGTCGTTCGCGAGCCCGCTGCTCCTCTATGCCGAGGAGATCGACGCCGCCAGCGGCCGCCACCTCGGCAACTTCCCGCAGGCATTCACCCATCTGTCGCTGATCAACGCGCTGATGAGCGTGATCGAAGCCGAGACGGAGCCAATACGATGAGCTCCATGGTCGCCCGCGGCGGCATCGACCTTGGCGGCACCAAGATCCAGGCGATCGTCGCCGACGGCAGGTGGAACGTGCTCGGCCAGTCTCGTCGGCCGACCCCGACCGAGGAGGGCCCCGACCAAGTCGCCGAGCAGATGGCCGAGGCCCTGCGCGAGGCCGCTCTCCAGGCCGGTGTTCGCCCCAGCGCCCTCGCCGGCGTCGGGGTCGGCTCCCCGGGAGACGTCAACGAGACCACAGGTGCGGTGTCCCAGGCCCGCAACCTGCCCGACTGGGAGGGGACGTTCCAGCTCGGCGAGTGGCTGACCAAGTCGCTCGGCGCGCCGACGCTGGTCAGCAATGACGTCCGGGTCGCCACCGAGGCCGAGTCCCGGCTCGGCGCCGGCCGTCACTACAAGTCGCTGCTCGGCGTCTTCTGGGGCACCGGGGTCGGCGGCGGGCTGATCCTGAACGGCGAGCCCTGGCTGGGGCGCGGAGCCGCCGGCGAGATCGGCCACATGGTGGTGAAGCGAGACGGGGCCCGCTGCACCTGCGGCCGTCGCGGCTGCCTCGAGGCCTACGCGGGACGCGCCGCGATGGAGATCAAGGCCCGCAGCGAGCACCAGGCCGGAAAGCACACCGACCTCTTCAAGATCATGAAGAAGCGCGGCCGCGACCGACTGACGAGCGGCATCTGGTCGCGCGCCCTGAAGGCCAAGGACCCGCTGGCCGAGAAGCTGATCGATCGCGCCGTGGCGGCGCTCGGGACGGGGATCGCCTCGGCCGTCAACCTGCTCGACGTCGAGGCGGTGATCATCGGGGGCGGCCTCGGCTGCCGGCTCGGGGAGCCATACGTGAAGCGGATCCGGGAGGCGATGTCGCCGCACCTCTTCAACGATGAGCATCCACCGGCCCTCCACGTCGCCGGGCTCGGCGACCTCGGGGGGGCGATCGGGGCGGCACTGATGAGCGCGACCCGCGACAAGGCGCCCCGGGCCCGCGCCCGGGTGCGCGGCTCGCGGCCGAAGGCGAAGGCCGCCTCCGCCGATCGGCCCGGCGGGCCAGACGCCCAGCCGGACGGCTGACCGGGCGCCTCCCGGCCCCCCTCAGCCCCCCAGCATCGCGGTGGCGGCGCCCAGGGCGTCCAGATACCCGTGCCCGTACGAGGGCAGCGGCTGCAGCGCCTCGGCGAACACGTCCCGCAGTCGGCTGGTCGCGGCCCCGCGCGCCACCCGGATCTCGTCCGGGCCCGCCCTCAGGGTCAGCGACTCGACGCCGCCGCAGCCGCGCGCCCGCGGGTTGCGGCTCAGCGACAGCGCCACCACGCCGCCGTCGGGCCTGGTGGCGGTCCCCGACGCGCGCCCGTCGTCGCCCTCGATCCTCCCCGCACGCCAGCCCGCCCGCGCCGTCACCCAGCCGGCCAGCAGCAGGGCCGCGGACTGAGTCTCGCCCTCGTGAACGACCTCGAGGCCGGTGATCCGCGGCAGCAGCCTGCGGGGCTCGGGCCGCTCGAAGGCCGCCGCGGTGACGGCGCGCCAGAACTCGAGTCGACCCCAGGCGAGATCGTGAACCGGCGCCACGAGCGCCAGCTCGAGCAGGCGCTGCAGCGGCACTCCATCGTTGGTGGAATCGACCAGGACCTGCTGGGAGCGCTCCAGCAGGCGGGGGTCCGGAATCGGCGAGCCCGGCTCCGGGAGCCAGAGCACGGTGGGCAGATCCGCGAGCAGCAGCGGCGCCACCAGCGAGGCGGCGTGCGCCAGTCGCCCCTCGTCGGCGCTCAGCGCGACCACCTCGTGACAGACGCCGACCCGTCCGGCGGCGTCGGAGAATCGGCACTCGAGGCTCGCCTCGGCGTCGAGGCGATCGGCCTCGTGGCGGCGGAGGATCAGGGTCCGCGACGGGCTGTGGGCCCCGAGACCGGCCAGCGCCCCATCGATCGCCGCATCGGCGTCGGGCGAGCTGGGGGCAACGATCAGGTTCAGGGTCCGGGTCAGGGCGTGCCCGCCGTCTTCGCGCTGGTGATGACGATGCAGTCGATCCAGCTCGCCGCCGACCTGCTCGATTCGGACGCCCTCTCCCCGCCAGCGGCCCTCCTCGGGCTCGGGCCGTCCGGCGCTCATATCTGCCTCCAGGCCCGGCCGCGAATCCCGAGCAGCTCGTCCGCCGTCCCCGGGCCCTGGCTGCCCGCCTCGTAGATCGCCGGAGCCGGCGCCGATCTCCACGCCTCCAGAATCGGATCGATGATCTTCCACTCCGTCTCCACCTCGTCGGCCCGGGTGAACAGCGTCGCGTCGCCCAGCAGGGCGTCGTGGAGCAGCCGCTCGTACGCCTCGGGCGAGTCGCCGAGGAAGGTGGTCCCGTACTGGAACTCCATCAGCACCGGCCGAACGCTCATCGTCTGCCCCGGGACCTTGGCGACCAGGCGCAGCGAGACGCCCTCGTCGGGCTGCACCGAGAGCACCATCTCGTTCGGTTGCGCGTCGCCGATCTCGGCGCGGGCCAGCGGCAGGTGCGGCACGGGCCGAAAGCGCACCGCGATCTCGGTCACCCGCCGCGGGAGGCGCTTTCCGGAGCGCAGGTAGAAGGGCGTTCCGGCCCAGCGCCAGTTGTCGACCTCCACCCGCATCGCGACGTAGGTGTCGGTGAGGGAGGCGTCCGGCACCCCCTCCTCGTCCAGATACGAAGGGACCTCCTCGCCGCCGATCCAGCCGGCGCCGTACTGGCCGCGGACCACGTAGTCGCAGACCTCACTCGGCTCATAGCGCCTCACCGAGCGCAGGAGCTTCACCTTCTCGTCGCGGATCGTGTCGGCGTCGAAGCGGACCGGCGCCTCCATGCCGACCAGCGAGAGCAGCTGCATGAGGTGATTCTGGATCACGTCCCGGAGAGCGCCCGCGGAGTCGTAGTAGCCGACGCGGTGCCCGATCCCGAGGTCCTCCGCCATCGTGATCTGAACGTGCTCGACGTAGCGGCGGTTCCAGACCGGCTCGAGGATGCCATTGGCGAACCGCAGCACCTGGAGGTTCTGGACCGTTTCCTTGCCGAGGTAGTGGTCGATCCGGAACACCTGCGACTCGTCGAAGGCCGACGAGATCTCGGCGCTCAGCTCGAGCGCCGAGGCCAGGTCGTGGCCGAACGGCTTCTCGATCATCAGCCGCGTCGGCGGCTCGGCCCCCGCGCCGAGCCCGGCCTCGGCGAGCGCCTCGGCGATCGGCCCGAAGGAGCTCGACGAGACCGCGAGGTAGAAGACGCGCTGGCTGGAGCCGTGGCCGTCCTTCTCGCGGATCAGCGCCTTCAGCGACTCGAACAGCTTCGGATCGTCGAAGTCGCCATTCAGGAAGTCGAGCTTCGGCTCGAGCGCCTCCCACGCATCTGCCTCGATGCCGGTCCGCGAGTGGTCGGCGATCGCCTCGCGAGCCTGGCGACGGAACGCCTCGCGGTCGCCGGTCCTCCTGCCGATCCCGATCACGTCGATCCGGTCCGGCAGGAGGCCGCGGAGCCCGAGGTTGTAGATCGCCGGCAGGAGCTTTCGCGCCGCCAGGTCGCCGGTGGCCCCGAAGATGACCAGCGTGGTCGGCTCGGGGAGCGGCCGCTCGACGTCTTGCGCGAAGGGGTTGGCCGGCACCGCCTCGACGCTCACGCCCGCTCCGCCTCACGGCCCGCGGAAGCGGCGGCCTCGGCGGCCCGCGCCAGCTCGAGCCCCGCCAGCAACGCCGCGCCTCGCACCCCGGCCTGGTTGCCGTGCCGGGCGAGCCTGATCTCGGTCCGTTCGCCGACCCCCGGGAGAACGAATCTCCGGGCCACCCCCCGCGCCGGCCCCAGCAACAGATCCCCCGCCACCGAGACGCCGCCGCCGATCGCGACCACGTCGGGATCGAAGGTGTTGATCGCGTTCGCGATCCCGACCCCGAGCCGCTCGCCGATCACCCGCAGGGCCTCGATCGCCTCGGGATCGCCGTCGCGGCCCGCTTCGACGGCGTCGTGGCCGTCGATCGCCTTTCCGGACGCGGCCAGCTTGCCGAGCGCCGACGAGGGGCTCTCGCGGGCGACCGTCGCCGCCAGCTGATCCAGCACTCGCCCGGCCGCCAATGACTCGAGGGAGCCGCGCTGCGGGAAGCCGCCCGGCCGGGGCACGCCGTCGCTCAGATCGATCCCGACCAGCGTGTGGCCGAGCTCCGCGGCAGCCCCCGTCGCGCCGCGGTACACGCGCCCGCCGAGCACCAGCCCGCCGCCGACCCCGGTGCCGACGGTGAACATGACCAGGTTCTGGACGATCGCCCGGCCGGCATCGTCGAACGCCTCGTCGAGCGCCGCAACGGTGGCGTCGTTGTCGACGAACACGGGCAGGCCGAGGCGCTCCTCGAGCACCCGGCGAAGATCGAGATCGGCGAGGTGGAGGTTGGTGCTGGAGCGGACGTGGCCGGTCTCGAACTCGACCACCGACGGCACCCCGACCCCGACCGCGGCCGTGTTCGGGCCCCGGGCCGACTCGATCGCGGCGACCACCTCGCCGAGCAGGTCGTCGGCGTTCGCGGCCTCGGTAGGCTGGACGCTCGAGTCGCTGAGGCGCTCGTCGGCGAGCGTGGCGACCGCCACCTTGGTCCCGCCGACGTCGACGCCGATCAGCTGACCGTCGAGCACTCCAGTCAACCGGAGCGGGGAGAGGTCCAGCGCCGAGCCTGCCGCATGCGGCGCACGATAACGACTGGGATCGGGCTCGATGTGAAGCGATCGCGAACCCGCCGATCGATCAGGCGTCCAGCCCCATCCGCGCGCCCATTTACCCTTGTGCCGGAAGGCTAGGCCACCCAAGGAGGGGAGCGATGAAGAACCCGTTCAAGCTTGACGAGTCCCAGGCGGCGGATTGGCAGCAGAAGTTCAGGGAGCTCGCGCAGCAGCACGTCGACGAGGAGGTGATCGTCGCGGGCCCCTTCCGGCGCGGCGGAGCCTCGAGCCAGTTCGCGCTCTCGAAGGCCGGCGGCGGGGTCCCGTACGCGATCGGATCCCTGGTCAACAAGAAGCGCGCCGGGGGGCTGCCGCAGCGCGTCTTCTTGGTCGTCACGCCAACCAAGTTGCATGCCTTCGACTACGGCTTCAAGGGCCGCAACTACAAGCTCAAGAAGGAGGCCGCCGTCTGGGAGCGAGCCGGGCTGCGAATCGGCACCGAGCGGAAGATGAACCTGACGGTGCTGACGATCGAGTCGCCCACCGAGGGCGAGAAGGCGACCCTCGCGCCGGGTGGGGTCGCCGACGACCCCCCGACGGGGGCGGTGATCGCCGAGCTCCAGCGGGAGGCCGCGCAGGGATGACGATCCACAGGCAGCGCGGCGGGCGCTACTGGTACTACTGGGTGATCATCGTCGGCGGGATCGCGTTCGTGGTCGCCTACTACGCGACCGACGGCTTCGGCCTCTCCCGCTAGGAGGGTTCGACCCGTCTCCTGGGGGCGGCTCGGCCCACCGACGAGAGGAACATTCTGCACCGTATGCGTGCTCAAGTGACCTCTCGTCCGCGGCCTGGCCGCGCCGGGTTGGGCTCGATCTACGCGGCGACGGGCTCGCGGCGGCGCGGCGCGCGGCGGCGGGCCGGGCGCTCCGCGGCCTCGACCAGCCCGCGCAGGAACTGACCGGTGTACGAGGCCGTGCTGGCCGCCACCTGCTCCGGGGTGCCGGTCGCCACCACCTCTCCCCCGGCCTCGCCGCCTTCCGGGCCCAGGTCGATGATCCGGTCGGCCGACTTGATCACGTCCAGGTTGTGCTCGATGACGACCACCGTGTTGCCTGCCTCGACCAGCCGGTCGAGAACCTCGAGCAGGCGCTGGACGTCGGCGAAGTGGAGCCCGGTGGTCGGCTCGTCGAGGATGTAGAGGGTGTCGCCGGTCGCCACCTTCGACAGCTCGGTGGCGAGCTTGACGCGCTGCGCCTCGCCGCCCGACAGCGTGGTGGCCGGCTGCCCGAGGCGAATGTAGTCGAGGCCGACGTCGTGCAGGGTCTGCAGCCGGCGCTTGATCTTCGGGATGTGGGCGAAGAACTCGACCGCCTCCTCGACCGACATCTCGAGCACGTCGGCGATCGACTTGCCCTTGAAGCGGACCTCGAGCGTCTCGCGGTTGTAGCGCCGTCCGTGGCATTGCTCGCAGGGGACGTAGACGTCGGGGAGGAAGTGCATCTCGATCTTGATCTGGCCGTCACCGCGGCAGACCTCGCAGCGGCCGCCTTTGACGTTGAAGCTGAAGCGCCCGGGTTTGTAGCCGCGCGCCCTCGCCTCCCTGGTGCCCGCGAAGAGAGCCCGGATGTGGTCGAAGACGCCGGTGTAGGTGGCGGGGTTCGATCTCGGGGTGCGGCCGATCGGCGACTGATCGATGCTGATGATCTTGTCGACCTGCTCGATGCCCTCGATCCGGTCGTGTGCGCCGGGACGCAGGCGCGCCCGGTGCAGGCGGTTGGCGAGCGCCCGGTAGAGGGTCTCGTTGACCAGCGTCGACTTCCCCGAGCCCGAGACGCCGGTGACGCAGCAGAAGACGCCGAGCGGCACGCCGACGTCGATGCGCTTCAGGTTGTGCTGCTGCGCCTTGCGGATCACCAGCTCGCCCTGCGGCGAGCGCCTCAGCTCGGGGACCGGGATCGTGCGCTTGCCGTTCAGGTATTGACCGGTGAGCGACGAGGGTCGTTGCGCGATCCGGCTCGGGGTGCCCTCGGCGACCACCTCACCGCCGTGCTCGCCGGCGCCCGGGCCGAGGTCGACCACGTGGTCGGCGGCGCGAATCGTCCCCTCGTCGTGCTCGACCACGATCACGGTGTTGCCGAGGTCGCGCAGCCGCTGCAGGGTGTCGATCAGCTTCGCGTTGTCGCGCTGATGCAGCCCGATCGAGGGCTCGTCGAGGATGTACAGCACGCCGACCAGCGAGGACCCGATCTGGGTCGCCAGGCGGATCCGCTGCGCCTCGCCGCCCGACAGCGTCGCGGCGGCGCGCTCCAGCGACAGGTAGCCGATCCCGACGCTGTCCAGGAACCGGAGTCGCTCGGCGATCTCGCGGACCACGAGCCGGGCGATCGCGCGCTCGGTGTCGGACAGCTCGAGCGCCTCGATCCATTCGAGCGCGGCGCGCGCCGAGAGCCGCGTGTACTCGTGGATGTTCAGTCCCCCGACGGTGACCGCGAGGCTCTCCGGGCGAAGGCGCGCGCCGCCGCAGGCCGGGCATGGCTGGAGGGCCATCAGGCCCTCGATCCGCTCGCGGGTGTTCTCGGAGTCGGTGTTCTCGTACCGGCGCTCGAGGCTTCGCAGCATGCCGTCGAAGCGCACCGTGTAAACCCGCCGGCGCCCGAACCGATTGCGATAGGAGACCGTGTGGCGCTCGTCGCCGGTCCCACCGAGGAGCAGGTCGCGCGCGCCTCGGGAGAGATCCTGCCACGGCGTGTCGATGTCGATCCCGTTCGTCTCGGCGACCGCCTCCAGCAGGCGCCGGTGATAGACCGAGGCGGCCTTGGTCCACGGCTCCAGGGCCCCCTGGGATATCGACAGCGTGGGATCGGGGACGATCAGCTCGGGGTCGATCACCCGCTGGAAGCCGAGACCATGGCAGCGCTGGCAACAGCCGTGCGGCGAGTTGAACGAGAAGATCCGGGGCTCGAGCTCCGGCATCGAGGTGCCGCACTCCAGGCACGCGAAGCGCTCTGAGAAGAGCATATTGCCGTCAGCTTGCTTCGCTGCGCGGACGGCCCTTTTCTTGTCAGAGCGCTCATCAATTCCGCCCGCATGCTCCGCTTCGCGTCCGCTGCGGGCGGGTCGCCGATCATCCGGCACGATTTCGACCTCCACCAATCCGTCGGCGAGCTGGGAGGCGGCCTCGATCGACTCCGAGAGGCGCTTTCTGATCCCCTCCTTCATCACCAGCCGGTCGACGACGACCGAGATGTCGTGCTTGAACTTCTTGTCGAGCTCGATCGGCTCGTCCAGCCGCCGCAGCTCGCCGTCGATTCGCGCCCGCACATAGCCCTGGCCGCGCATCTCGTCCAGCATTCGCCCGTACTCGCCCTTGCGGCCCCGGACCACCGGCGCCATGACCATGAACCGGGTCCCCTCGTCCAGGGTCAGCACCCGGTCGGTGATCTGCTCCAGCGACTGGCCCTGGATCGGGGCGCCGCAGCTATGACAGTGGGGCTTGCCGATTCGCGCCCACAGCAGCCGCAGGTAGTCGTAGATCTCGGTCACCGTGCCGACCGTCGACCGTGGGTTGCGCGAGGTCGTCTTCTGGTCGATCGAGATCGCCGGCGAAAGGCCCTCGATGGAATCCACGTCGGGCTTCTCCATCTGGCCGAGGAACTGGCGGGCGTACGCCGACAGCGACTCGACGTAGCGACGCTGGCCCTCGGCGTAGATCGTGTCGAACGCGAGGCTCGACTTTCCCGAGCCCGAGAGGCCGGTGACCACGATCAGGGCGTCGCGGGGCAGCTCGAGATCGATCCCCTTGAGGTTGTGGGCGCGGGCCCCCGAGATGGCGATCCGATCGGATGGTGGCATGATCACCGCGGCGTCGCCGCCGCCTCACCAGCCCCACGGGTCGCTGAACCCTCCGCGAACACACTTCGATTCTACGGGGGCGAACGGGCGTTCCCGTGAGGCCAGCTCAGGCGGGCTCGGGCGCTGCCCTGAGCAAGCGCTTGTACGGGGCCGGAACCACGCCGGCCTAGATTGCCAGCCGGGCAACCCGAGCGAGGATCGATGCCCCCTGGTGGCCCCTAGGCCACCGAGGGGTTCAGGGGTCGCCCCCGGCTACCTGCCGGCCTTCGCGTAGACCTCGTCCAGCAGAGCGTCGAGGTGCGCGACGTCGTACTCGGCGGCAAGCCGCTCGCGGGCATCGTCCCTGGACGCCCCCTCGAGGGCGAGCTTCATCGCCACCAGGCGCGCCGCGGCCTCATCGCGCGACGGGCGCCCCCCGTTCGTCGCCGCGGTAACGGGGCGGTCCGTCTCCCCCGGGGGTGGGCTCGGCTCAGGGATCGGAGCCGGCTCGGGCTCGGGCGCCGGCTCGGGCATCGGCTCCGGGGTCGCCGGAGGCTCGGGCTCCGGAACCGTCACCGGTCCGGGCTCCACCTCCGCCTCCGACGTTTCGCCGGCGCCCGCAGGCGCACCGTCGTCGTCCCGGCCGGGTGCCGCGGACAGCCTGCCCTGCAGCTGCTCGAGGGCGCTTCGCGCCTCCTCGAGCCGCCGTTGAGCCTGGGTCTCCGCCTCGGAGCGAATCCGCTTCGCCGCCTCCTCGGCCTCGACCCGGATTCGCTCCGCCTGGGCCCTCGCCTCGCCGACGAGATCGTCGGCGAGGCGCTGCGCGTCATCGAGGGCGGCGCGCACGCTTTCGGCCGCCCCGCGGATCAGCTCCTCGGCGTCCATCAAGAGCGAGGTTACATCCTTGGCGTCGTCCATCCGGGTCAATAGCTTGCGAGCGCCGTGACGCCCGAACATCAACGCTACCGGGTGCTTTGGCCCCTCGTCCCGGCGATGGCGATGGTGATGATCGACTTCACCATCGTCAGCATCTCGGTGACCACGATCCAGCACGACCTGGATCTCTCGGCGACCGGCGCGCAGTGGATCGTCACCGCGTACGCGCTGGCGACCGCCGCGTTCATCGCCCTGGGCGGTCGCCTGGGCGACATCGTCGGCCACAAGCGGATCGTGGCGACCGGGATCGTCGTCTTCGCGAGCGCGTCGCTGCTCTGCGGCCTGACCCCGGACGGGTGGGGATCGGAGCCGTGGCTGATCGTCTTCAGGGTCCTCCAGGGCGTCGGCGGCGCGCTGCTGATCCCGTCGACGACCGTGCTGGTGCTGAACGCGTTCCCGGTCGAGGAACGCGGCAAGGGCCTCGCCACTTTCTTCATCGTGGCCGGCCTGTTCACGGCGATCGGGCCGATCGCCGGCTCCTACCTGACCGAGTACTGGACCTGGCGGGCGATCTTCTGGATCAACGTCCCGGTCGCTCTGCTGTCGCTGACCGAGTTGGCGCTGATCAAGCTCGCCGACGTCTCGAACCCGGCCCGGGTCGACTGGCGCGGCGCGCTCCTCCTGGTAGCCGGAATGGGCCTCACGGTGCTCGGCCTGCAGCAGTCGAGCGTCTGGGGATGGGGGAGCGTCGCCACGATCGGGTCGATCGCGGTCGGCATCGTGCTGCTGGCTGCCTTCGTGGCGGTTGAGCGCGGGATCGAATCGCCGCTGATCGACGTCCGGGGGCTGGCCGCGAACCGCCCCTTCGCGGTCGACAACATCCTCACCCTGCTGCTGTTCTTCACCTGGCTGGCCGTCTTCTTCTTCGGCAGCATGTACTTCCAGATCGCGGTCGGCCAATCGCCCACCCGAGCCGGCTTCTCGATCCTGACGATGTTCTACTCGTTCTTCATCGCGTCTCGGATCGGCGGCGGCATGCTCGACCGCTTCGGCGCCAAGCACCCGACGACGCTCGGCATGCTCGGGATCGCGATCGGCCTGACCCTGTGGGCCTCCGAGCTCCCCGACCTGAGCCACAGCGCCACGGTGCCGGGCATGCTGGTCACCGGAGCGGGGTTCGGCCTCGCGATGACGCCCCTCAACACCGACGCGCTCAACCGGCTGCCGGCGAAGGTCCGAGGGGAGGCGTCGGGCGTGATCCAGACGTTCCGCAACTTCGGCTCCGCACTCGGGATGGCGATCCTCGGCACGATCGTCCTCACGGAAGCCGATGACAAGGGATTCGCCGACGCCGTCCAGACAGCCTTCTACGTCGGCGCCGGGGTGATGTTCGCGGCCTTCCTGATCGCGAGGCTCTTTATGTCGGCCGGGAAGCCGGCGGACGTCGAGTAACGGGCTACGCCCGCAGCGCCGCCAGGTCCCGCCGCAACTCCTTGATCTCGTCGCGGATCCGGGCCGCCTCCTCGAACCGGAGGTCCTCGGCCGCGGCCAGCATCTCCTCCTCGAGCTCGACAATCAGCTTCTCGAGCTGAGCCGGGGTCTGGACCTCCTCGGTGCCCTGGACGCGGCGGCGACGGCGCGAGGGCGCCGCGCGTGACTCCATGGCGAGGAATTCGGTCAGCTCGGAGATCCCCTTCTGGACGGTCTCCGGGGTGATCCCGTGCTCGCGGTTGTAGGCGAGCTGGATCTCGCGCCGGCGGTCGGTCTCCCGGATCGCGGTTCGCATCGCCTGGGTCTCGCGGTCGGCGTACATCAGCACCTGCCCGCGGACGTTTCGCGCCGCCCGCCCGATCGTCTGGATGAGGCTCGTCTCGCCGCGAAGGAACCCCTCCTTGTCGGCATCGAGGATCGCCACCAGCGAGACCTCCGGCAGGTCGAGCCCCTCGCGGAGCAGGTTGACGCCGACCAGCACGTCGTATTCGCCGAGCCGCAGGTCGCGCACGATCTGGATCCGCTCCAGGGTGTCGATCTCGGAGTGGAGGTAGCGAACCCGAAAGCCGTGCTCCAGGAGGTAGGCCGTCAGGTCCTCGGCCATCTTCTTGGTCAGCGTGGTGACCAGGGTCCTCTCCCCCGCCTCGGCGCGACCGCGCACCTCGTTCATCAGGTCGTCGATCTGGTTGCGGGTCTCGCGGACGTCGACCTCCGGATCGACGATCCCCGTCGGGCGCACGATCTGCTCGACGATCCGCGATGAGGAGCCCCGCTCGAACTCGCCTGGCGTCGCCGAGACCATCACCATCTGGCCGATCCTGCCGAGGAACTCCTCGAAACGGAGCGGCCGGTTGTCAAGGGCCGAGGGCAGCCGGAAGCCGTGGTCGACCAGGGTCTGCTTGCGCGAGCGGTCGCCCTCGTACATGCCGCCGAGCTGCGGGACGGTTTGGTGCGACTCGTCGACGAGTCGCA
>JAHEXV010000006.1 GCA_023251935.1 bacterium
GCGAGACCGCGATGGTCGCCGTCGAGTTCGCATTGATCGCCTGGGCAACGCCGACGGCCGCCAGGGCCGCGGTCGCCGCCAGGGCGCAGACGACGATCAGTCGCCTCTTGATCCGCATGTGGTGCTCCTCCTTGTCGTGCGCGATGAGCGCGAGTGGCGCGGCTCTCCCCGTCCGCGCCTTTGCCAACTCCCGTCCACCGGCACAAGCCCACGACACGGAGGCTCCATTCCGCCTCCGCGGACGGGATCAGGGGCGTGAGTCTAGCATCGAACGGCGGGGCGTGCCGCACATCTATGGGGGCTATGGGGGGGGCCGCTAGGGCTCGGCGCGCACGTGCAGATACTTGCTGAACTGCGTGTTCTTCCCGATCGACTGGAAGCTGCCCTGCTTGCGGCATGGCGGAGCGGGCGTCGTATTGGTGTTCACCGTGTTGCCCATCGCGTACTGCTTGATCCGCTTGTACAGATCGATCGCCTGGGGGATCTTCGGCCCCAGAATCGTGTCCTTGGTGCGAATGTTGAAGTTGGGGTCGTGGACGACCTGGGACTGAGGCGGCAGAATGGCCGTGATCCCGGCCGAGCACGTCGTGTTGGCGAAGGTTTGGAGCCCCTGCTGTAGCTGGTTGTAGCCGAGCGGCTTGAAGTACGGGTTGGCGCGGACGGGCCGCAGCTGCTGCCCGAACGAGGCCAGGGTCTCGGGGTTGAGAGGGCTGGTGGTCCGCAGCTGCTTGACGTTCCTGTTGCTGCCCGCGAACTCGGGCTGGGCGTTGTTGGTCGCAGACGCCGCGTTGGCGACGAAGGCGGCCACCTCGTGCTTGTACTGGCGGATCACCTCGACGATCGAGTTCAGGTGCGCGAGATAGGGGTCGCGGCCCCCGACCGAGGTCCCGAGCCGGGAAAGCAGCGGGGTGAAGTCGTCGCTGAGCAGCCTGCGGAGCGCCGGGAAGCCGGTGCCCGAGTTGTTGATCGCCCCCCGCAGACCGGAGAAGAACCGCCTCAGGTCCGGCGCTGCCTTGCCCGCCGCGATCAGGGTGGGGCTGAGCTCGCGCGCCGCCGGCTGGAGCTGGCGCACCAACGGGTCGGTGTTGGCCGCAAAGCTGTTCAGCCGATCCAGGGTGGCCCGCGACTCGCGCTGGAAGGTGGGCAGGATCTGGAACAGCTGCTCGAGATCGGCGTTGCGGCGGGCGGTGGTCTGGAAGACGGCGTTGGAGTTCTCGATCAGGCCGCGGAGCTGGTCCTTGCGCTCAGAGAGCGCATTGAAGACGTCGCCCCCGCTCCGGATCAGCCCGCTGACGGCGTGCTGCTGGGTGTCGAGCACCCGCAGGACGCGGTTGGTCTGCTCGGCGAAGGGGCCCAGCTCGGCGATCGCCGCCGACAGGTCCGGCCCCCGATGGTTGAGCGCCGCCGCCGTCCCCTGCATCCAGACCTTGAAGGCCTGGCGGGTGCGGGCGTTGAAGGTCCGGAAGATCTCGTCGAGCTGGACCGCCTGGGAGACCTGCGCCGTCGGCAGGGTGCCCCCCTCCTTCAGGGTGGGCCCGCTCCTGTTCCCCGGCGTCAGCTCGACGTAGGTCTCGCCGAGCAGCGTCTTCTGGCGCAGGATCGCCCGGGTGTTCTGCGGGACCGGGGCGTAGGGGCTGTCCATCTCGATCGTCGCGTCGGCAAGCCCGTTGTCGGCCAGGCTGATCGACTTCACCTTGCCCACCGAGACGCCGGAGATCCGCACGTCGGACTCCGCCGCGAGCTGGGTGGCCTCCTTGAACGGGACCGTGAACCGGTAGCCCTCCGGCTTCAGCGGCAGCGGGCCGCCGAAGGCGATCCACAGGAACAGCGCCAGCGCGAAGCAGGAGAGGGCGAAGCCGATCGCGACCAGGATCCGGGTGATTGTCGGCGGACGGGTCTCCATCAGTTACAGCCCCCGGCGGCGTCGATCTGGGTCTGGGAGGGGATCCCGCTGAGCTGCTGGAGGGTCTTGAGGTCGGCGTCCCCGAACAAGGGCGCCAAGGCGGCGTTCGCGGTCTGGCAGTCGAGCATCACGAGACCATGCCTCAGCGGCCCGCCAGCGTCCTGGGTGAAGAAGACCGCGTTGGTGTCGTGGTTCAGCCAGCCGAGCCAGAACAGGTAGCCCTCCTGGGCGGCCCCGGCCGGGTTGTAGGCGAGCGCGTTGAACAGCCGGTTGAGCTCGCCGAAGGTCTTCGTGAGCCCCTTGGTGGTCTTGTCGAGCGGCTTGGCCGCCTGTCCGATGTGCTTGAGCGGCTTCTGGGAGGCACGCGCGAAGGGCCGGATCTGGTGCTGGATCGGGCCGACCGTGTCGCGGAACAGGGGCTGGGTCTGGCGCAGCGCCGGCCCGAGCGCATGGGCCGCCGGGAGCAGCGCCCGCGACGCGGGGCCGAGCTGGAGCGACAGCCGGTTGCTCGACGCCAGCGCGCCGCGCGTCGTCCGCAGCGTTCCGGGCAGCTCCTGGAGGGTGGCGCGAATCGAGGCCTCCTGGTTCGCGAACGAGCCGAGCACGTCGTTGGAGGAGCGCACGAAGCCGGCCAGCTGGGTGTCGCGGTGGCCGAGCTCCTGGCTGAGGCGGCCGAAGTTGGTGATCACCCGCCTGATGTTGCGGCGCCGCTCCTCGAGCGCGCCGCCGATCTTCGCCAGGTCGCGGGCGGTGGGCGAGAACCGCTTCAGCGCCGCCGCCAGCTTGGGCCCGTTCTCGCCCCGCAGTCCCTGGCCGGCCGCCTGGAGCAGGAGCTGGAGGTAGGAGCGCGTGTCGGCGTCGAGCGAGGCGAGGATCTGGTCCGGCTGGACGTTGGGCTGCGTCTGGGCGAGCGGGATCGTCGATCCCTCCTTGACCTCGCTGCCGTCGGTCCCGGGGTCGACCTCGATCGTCATGTCCTGGAGCCCGGTGCGCGGGCGCAGCAGCAGGGTGGCGTCGGGGTGGATCAGCGGCGCGTACTTGGTGTCGACGTCCATGGTCACCACCGCGCGCCCGCTGTCCAGGGTGACCCCGGAGACGGCGCCGACGTTGATACCGGCGATGGTCACGGTCTGGCCCTGCCCGGGGGTCACCGCCTGGGCGGTGGTGAACTCGGCCTTGAGCTCGAAGCGGTCGGTGCCCAGGATCGGCACCCAGGAGGGGAAGTTGGCCGACTGCTGGACGAGGATCACCCCGGTGACCACCACGGCCAGCACGACCAGGACCAGGATCGCCACGAAGTCGCGCAGGTGTTCTCGGATCGCTCGGCTCATGGCTTCGGGGTGGGTGGGCCGACGGCGCCGGCGGGGCCGTTGAGGTCGGGGACATCCTGCGTGTAGCAGGGCACGTCCATCCGGAACGGCGGCAGGCCGCTGGCGGGCAGCCGCGGACGGGTGCCGAGCACGTTCGAGATGTTGTTCGCCCACATGGATTTCGTCTGCGGGAGGTTGCCGGGTGTATTCATGTGGACCAGCTCGGGCCCGCCGCCCGTCTGGAAGCGGACGAAGGGGCCGTTGCCGTCGAAGCTCTGGCTCTCGCCGGCGAGGTTGACGGCGCCGTAGAGGAACTCGCGGTAGTTGGGCTGGCCAGTGGAGAACGGGTAGGCGCCGCCGGCGTTGTCGACGATCGCGTTCCCGGCGGGCACCAGGTTGTGGGAGGTGCAGCGACCGGCGAGGCCGACCTGCGGGAACAGCGCGACCGACGAGTGGGTGACATGGGCCAGCGGCGGCGCCGAGGAGGCGAGCAGCTTGGCGTCGCCGCCCAGCTCATCGGCGCGCAGCAGCTGGCGGGTCTGGACGAGCCACGGCGAGCCGGCCTTGACCGTCGCCGGCAGCTCGCGGATGCCCGGCAGCGAGGCGCGCGCCAGGGCCCGGAACGGCGGCAGCGCGTTGCTCAGGTGAAGCAGCGAGGGGCGGGCCTCCTCGACCGTGGGAGCGAGCTCGCTGATCGAGGCCGAGAGGTTGTTCGACTCCTGCGCCAGCGCCCCGGCGGTGGTGTTGAAGTTGGTGATCAGGTCGCTGAGCGAGCCGTCGGTCGAGGCCAGCTTGGCGAACAGGTCGCGCTGCCCGCGAATCAGGTTCGAGAGGTCGTGCGGGTGCTCGCCGAGCAGCGCCTGGTTGACGATCGCGCTCGTCCGGCCGGCCTTGCCGCCATAGCGGAAGGTCTGATTGATCCCCTCGGCGCCGGTCAGGCCCCGGACCGACGGGTCCTGGGTGGCGTCCTCGGCGGCGGTCGGCTGCTGGTTGAGCGTCCGCCCGTAGCCGGCCAGGGCCCGCTTGAGGCTCTCCCGGGAGTCCTTCTGGAGCGAGGTGAGGACCTCGCCGAGCTGCACGGCGGTCGCCGTCTGGGTGAACGGGATCGTCGACCCGCTGGACAGGTCGGGGGCGCTCGGGCTGCCGGGTTGCAGGTCGACGAAGAGGTTGCCCTCCAGGAAGAGGCGGGGCCTGATCGTGATCGTGGCGTCCTTGTGGATCGGCAACCCCTCGTCGGAGACCGTGAAGGTGACCTCGGCCATGTTCCCCTTCGGCTCGACCGAGGTCACCTTGCCGACGTTGACGCCGGCGATCCGCACCGGCGACGTGGGCTTCAGCGTGCTCGCGCTCTCGAACGTCGCGTGGAGCTCGTAGCCGCGGCTGGTGAACGGGATCTGCTTGGTGAACGCGAGGTAGAAGACGAACGCGAACAGGATCGCCACGGCCAGCCCGATCACCCACGGGCTCGGCCCGCGGTAGTGGCGGCCGAAGATCCGCTCGTCGGGCCCGAGCTTGGCCGGGTCGCGCTTCACGGGGCCGCGCTGTCGACGCAGGAGGCTCATCCGCCCGTCTGCTCCGTTCTCGCCTGGGTGACGGGCGGGTTTCCGATCACGACCTTGTCGGGGATGTACTTCTCGTTGCCGGACGCGCAGACGTGCGGCTGCCCGGGCGCCGCCGTATACGGGTAGGGGTTGGCGTGCAGGAAGGTCTGGAAACCGCTGGGGCTGGGTGGGCCGTCGGCAGGGCCCGAGGAGGGGCTGTTCTCGCTGTTTGACGAGTTCACGCCGGGCGGGTTCTGATCGATCTGGCCGCCCGAGTAGACGGTGAACCGCTGCCAGGTGCCGATCCCGTCGCCGACGCTGAGCAGGTCGGCCGCGTTGCGGAACAAAAGCGACGGGTAGTTGCAGAAGGTCTGGGCGGGCGTCAGGAATCGCACCGTGGGGGTGAGGAAGTCGAAGAGCTGGGTCGAGCGCCGCACCCCCGCCTTGACGCCCTGGTCGGTGGCGAACGCCTCCAGCGTCTTGGTGGTCGGCGCGAGCTGGGCGTTCAGCTTCGGCGCGCCAGGCAGAACTTCGGCGCCGGTCTCCAGCGCCGAGGCGATCGCCGGCGAGTTCTCGCTCAGCGACTTGATCCCGGGCCTCAGCTCGGCGAACAGGGTGGCGCTGTGGCCGAGGAAGCTGCTGATCCGGGGCGCGGTCCGGATCAGCGTGTCGAGGGTCGGCGGGGTCTCGGAGATCGTCTCCTGGATGAACGGGCGGGCCACGGCCGCGAAGGCGCCGAAGGTGGAGTCGAGGGCGACGAACATCTGGGCCTGGGTCTCGGCGACCGGGGCCACCTCGGAGGCCGTGTTGGCGAGCGCGGTGAAGAAGCGCCCCAGCCCGGTCTTCTTCGAGGCGAGGTTGCGCGCCACCGGCTCGAGCTGGTCGACCAGCGGCTGGAGCTCGCCGAGCGTGGCGTTGAGTCCCGGCCCCCGCCCGGCGAGCGCGTCGCCGAAGGCCACCAGGTTCTGCTGGACCGCGTGCCGGGTCGCCGTGTCGAAGGTGTTCAGGACCTGGTCGATCTCGACCGGGTGGGGGTGCGCTGCCGCGAGCGGCAGGATCGACCCCTCGGGGAAGCCCTGCCTGGATGTTCCCTTGTCGATCTCCAGGTACTTGAGGCCGAGCGCCGACTTGGCTCGCACGATCACGCTCGAGTCGGTGGGCAGGGGGTCGACGGTCTTGTCGAGCTTCAGGTCCACCTTCGCGTGGACGGCGCCGGTCTGCGGGTCCTGGATCGGCTCCACCGACTCGACGAAGCCGACCCGCACGCCGCCGATCCGGACGTCGTTGCCCGGCAGCAGCACCTCCGCGTTCGGCACCTCGACCGAGATCCGGTAGCTGGGCACGAACGGCAGCCCGTTGTTGGCGTTGTAGGCGAGGAAGACGGCGAGGATCACGATCAGGCTCGTGATCGCACCGACCAGGGTCGGGCTCGCCGCGAGCGCGCCGACTCCGCGGCTCCTCATCGCCTGCCTCCCCGGCGCTTCTGATGCGGCCTGCCGATCACCGTGTCGAGCAGGTCCCGCGCGGCGCCGAGCGAGGGGCCATGCCCCGCGCTCCGGGGGGCGCTCGTCGTGCCGGTCGTCGTGCTGGTCGTGCTGGTCGTGCCGGTCGTCGTCGTGCCGGTCGTCGTGCCGGTGGTCGTCGTGCCGGCCGGCGGCTCGCCCTGGGCGTCGAGCGGCAGGCCCGGCTGGACGGCGCCCGAGCTGCCGCCGGAGTGGGCCCCGCCGGCCGGCGTTCCGCCATTGGCCTGGGTGAGGCCGCTCGCGATCGCCCCCTGCGCGAGGCCGGCGGCGGTGTTCGCCTTGCCGTTCCCCTGCCCCCAGTTGGCCGAGCAGCCCGCGACCACGTACTGGGCCAGGTACGTGCAGGCCGGAGGGATCACCAGGCCCGCCCGCAGGAAGTGGCCGTACTGGTCGTAGCCGTTGACTCCCCCGGTCGTGTAGAAGAGGAAGTGGAGCAGGAACTTGTAGCCGTCGGTCTTGCGCAGGCTGGTCAGGAGCTTGCCGAGGTTCTTGGCTCCCGGGGCGGCCTTCTCGGAGAGGTCGCGGATCTTGCGGATGATCGGGTCGGAGTTGACCAGCGGCTTCTTGCTCTGCGCGGCGGCGGTGCCGAGGGTCGTCAGCGCCGGGTTGGCGGCGTGGGCGAAGGGCCCGAGCGCCTCGGTCGAGCGGGCGATCGCCGGGGCGCCGGCGCGGAACTCGGCGAACACCGGAGTCGCCTGATCGGAGAACTGGGTGAGCTTCGCCATCGTCAGCCGGAGCTCGTGCAGCGCCGCTGGGAACTTCTGGAATCCCGCCTCGAGGTCCTGGCTGCGCTCCGCGGTCGCCTGGGCCGCGGTGTTGGCGTTGTTGATGAACCCGGCCAGGTGGGTGCGCTCGCGGGCGAGCGGGGTGAGGATCGTGTCGGAGTCCTCGGCGAGACGGGCGAGCTGGTGGTTCTGGCCTGCGAGCACGGCCAGCACCCGGTCGGTCTGGCGCAGCGCCGGGTCGGCCCGCCTGATGATCGCGTCGAGGGTCTTCCCCCGGGCCGCCAGGCTGGCGCCGAGCTCGTTGAGGATCAGCCGGAAGCGGTCGGCGTAGGGCTGGCGCATGATGTTGTTGACCAGGTCGAGGTCAACCTCCTCGCCGTTGTTCTCGAGCGGCAGGAAGCGCTCGCCGGCGCCCGGCTGGCCGGACGGGATCTCGATCAGCGGCGGGGGTGGCTGGCTGCCGGGGGCCCGGGGCTGGGTCGGCTGGCAGTCGATGTACTTCTCGCCCAGCAGCGACCCCGGCCGGATCAGACAGGAGGCGTCCTGGCGGAAGTCCTGGAACGCGGCGTCGCTGATCTTCATCACCACCACCGCCTTGCCCGGGGCGTGGCAGGCGCTCGACGATGGCGCGTCCAGGCACGATCGGTTCGCCCACTCGTCGGGCATCGTCACGTCGACCGAGCCGACCGTGCCGACGTTGGCGCCCGCCACCCGGACCTGCTCGCCGGCGACCAGGAAGTTGCCGTTGTCGAAGATCGCCCGGACCTCGTAGGTCCCGCCGGTGCCGCTCGCCGCCGGCCCGAGGACGACCAAGGCCCCCACGGCAACCAGCCCGATGATCGCAGCGACCCGCCTCATGGCCCCGGCGGCACGTCGGAGGTGTCGCACTTCGGGTGCGGGGACTCGCCGCCGGAGAGCAGGCTGCCGTCGTCGGTGAACGGGTTCGAGCCACCGATCGGCTGCGTGGCGCCCCCCGGGCAGCGGGTGAAGATCCCGAACTGGAGGTCGTTGAACTGCTGGCTGGGTGGGATCGGCGCCAGCTGGCCGGTCGTGTACGGCCCGCCGCCCCCCGTGCAGTGGGAGTTGGTGTCGCCCGGCTTGCAGTAGTGGAACAGGTTGGCCTGGGCGGTCGAGACGCGGGCGTAGTGGCCCATGGCGTCGTAGTAGGAGGTCACCTCGCCGAACTTGGACAGGAAGCCCATCAGGTCGGGCGCGTAGGGGCGCGTGAACTCGATCACGGGCTGGGAGGCGTCCAGCCCGCCGATCGCCTGGGGGACCGCCTTGCTCGCCTTGCTCTCGGCCCGTGGCAGCTCGCGCAGCGAATCCGTGACGTCGTTGTGCTGGCCGGGCCGGTTGACGGCCAGCCGCAGGTTGCGGACCACGGGCACCGACCCCTGGGCGACAAACTTCAGCTTGCGCAGGAACGGGGCCAGGTCCTTGGTCGCCGGCTTGGTGGCGTTGACCACCGGGGTCAGGTCGTCGAGCGCGGCGCGCAGGTTGACGAAGGTGGTGTTGGCCTGGCGAAGGGTGGGTGGCAGGGCGACCAGCGAGCGGTCGAGGGCGGTGTTCTGGCTCGCGATCGCTCCCAGCGCCTGGTTCGCGTTCGTGGTCAGGTCCGCGAGGTCGTTGCGGCGCTCGGCGACCGCGCCGAGCGCCTTCGACCCCTGGACCAGGAACTGGCTGAACGCCCGGCTGTCGCTCGTCAGCTCGGCGAACAGGCGCCGGGTCGACGACAGCGCCGGGGCGAAGTACTTGTAGGTCTGCTGCGCCCCCTGCGTGTGGCCGTCGTACAGCGAGGCGGAGCCCTGGATCACGTTCCGAAGCGCGGCCCGGGTCTGGGGGCGGAAGGTGTCGAAGAGCTGGTCGAGGTCGACCGGCGAAGTGGTGTGCTCGCCGGTCAGCGTCGCCCCGTCCTCGAGCTCCGCGGCGTTGTCGGGCCCCGGCGTGACCGAGACGTAGCGGTTCGCGATCCCCGACAGCGAGGTGGCCCGGATCACCGCCGAGGTTCCCTCGTGGAGGGTCTCGTCGACCGAGATCGTCACCTCGGCCTGGGCGTCCTTGGTGAGGCTGACGCTGTCGACCCCGCCGATCGGCTGGCCGGCGACCAGCACCTGGTTCCCCGAGACCAGCTGGCCGCCGTTCTGGAACAGCAGGTGGTAGGTGTGGCCGCTCGAGCCCCCGAACAGGACCACGAGCACGAGCACGAGGCCGACAAGGAGAGCCCCGCCGCTGGCGACTCGGGCGAGCCATGCTCTACGCCCGAGGTTCACGGACTGCCGTTCAGGCGTCACCTGGCCGGGGCCGCGCGCCCCCTCCTTCTCAGAACCACGTCTGACTCAGGCTGTCCTGCGGGAATCGTCCTCTCCTTCCCAGGCCGGCAAACTCGCGGCACGGCACTCTCCTCGAAGAATCCTATTGCCCGGATCGCTCCCGGGCGCCGCCCATATCTAAATAAACGGGCGTGAGGGCCCAAACGAGCGGGTCCGAGGCGGGGAAAAGGACGTATCTGCTGGGGATTCGGGGTGATGCAAGCGGGCTTTCGTTCACCCTCCGAGCCGCTGCCGAGCCCTACTCGCGCGGCTCTCGCCCGGTCAGCGCCCGGTAGAGATCGTTTGCCCGGGTCCCGGTGAGCGCCGCGACCACCGACGCGGCGGCGCGGGGCCGGGCCCCGGATTGGACCAGGCGGCGCAGCGCGTCGACCGCGAACGCGAGGTCCGGCCCCGCCACCCCGGCCTGGGCCGGGGCGATGACGACCACGATCTCCCCCTTCACCTGGTCGCGAAAGCGCCTCGCCAGCTCGCCAAGCGAGCCGCGCGCGACCTCCTCGTGAAGCTTGGTCAGCTCGCGGCAGACGGCGGCGGGCCGGTTCGGGGCCAGGGCCGCGAGCGCCGCCAGCGAGTCAGGCAGGCGGCGGGGCGACTCGAACGCCACCACCGTCTCGGCCGAGCGCAGCACGCGCTCGAGCTCGCCCGCCCGGCGCGGCAGGAATCCCTCGAACCGCCACCGGTCGGCCGGCAGGCCGGAGGCGACCAGGGCGGTGGTCACGGCGGAGGGCCCCGGCAGCACCTCGACCACCAGGTCACGTTCGACGCAGGCCCGGATCAGCCGGTACCCCGGGTCGGAGATCACCGGGGTTCCCGCGTCGCTGATCAGCACCACCCTGGCGCCGCGCTCGATCTGCTGGGCGAGCTGAACGGCGCGCTCCGCCTCGTTTCCCTCGTGATTGGAGACGAAGCGCGGGCGGGGGATCTCCAGTCGCTCGTACAGGCGGCCGGCTCGCCGGGTGTCCTCGCAGGCGACGAGATCGGTCTCGGCGAGCGCCCGGCGAGCGCGCGGGCTCAGATCCTCGACGTTCCCGATCGGCGTCGGGCAGACGGTCAGCCGGCCGGCCACTAGCGGTCCTCCGGGGCGAGCATCGCGAGCGCCGCGGCGCCGATCATCCCGGCATCGGGCCCCAGCTCGGCGGCCTCGACTCTGGTCCGGTTCATTGGCGGCAGCGCCCGCGCGGCGAGCTCCGCGCGCGCCAGCTCGACCAGCAGCTCGCCGGCCCTGATCGCGCCGCCGCCGATCACGATCACGTCCGGGTCGAGCGCGTTGGCGAGACTCGACAGGGCGACGCCGATCCGCCGTCCGACCAGCGCCAGGACCTCGCGGGCCGTCTCGTCGCCCTCCAAGGCGGCGTCGGTGACCAGGGCTCCGTCCAGGGCCTCGCCGCCCGCCAGGGCCCGGCCCAGAGCGGACTCGGGCGCGCGCTCGGCGGCGGCGCGCCCCTCCCGCGCGATCGCGGTGCCCGATGCCAGCGACTCCACGCAGCCACGGTTCGGGCAGTTTCCCTGGCAGGGCGGGCCGTCGGCCTCGATCACGATGTGTCCCAGCTCGCCGGCGGCCCCGGTCGATCCGCGATAGAGGCGACCGTCGACGATCAGCCCGCCGCCGATCCCGGTGCCGATCGTCAGCATCGCCGCGTTGCGAGCGCCCCGCGCCGCGCCGAACCGGCTCTCGGCGAGCAGGGCCAGGTTGGCGTCGTTGTCGACCATCACCGGGAGCCCCAGGCGCTCGCTCATCAGGTCGCGGATCGGCACGTCGGCGAGCTGGAGGTTGACCGCGATGATCGCGGCACCGCGCTGCCGATCGATCGTGCACGGGATGCCGAGGCCGGCGGCGACCACCCCCGGACGCGCCTCAAGCGCCGATCGGAGCTGGCGCTCGAGGGTCTCGAGCAGCTCCTGTTGCCCCAGGCCGATGCTCGGGGCGCTCGAGCGGTAGACGACCCGGCGCTCGGAGTCCACCACCCCGACCAGCATCTTGGTCCCCCCGAGGTCGACGCCGATCGCCTCGGTCATCGGCCTTCTCCTCGGCCTCGCGAGCGGCGGCGTTTGGGGCAGCTCATGCGGCAGTATTACCCGCACATGCAGGACCGGCGCCCATGGAGGCGAACCCAGCCCCGGTGAGCGCTGAAGGGGAACAGCCTCCCGAGCACCCCGACTACAAGGTGTACAAGTCGCGCCCGGGGCTGCTCAGCCGCCTGCGAGCTCCCGACCTCTCGAAGCTTCGAGAGCGGGCGAGGCGCAAGGGGCCCGACCGCAAGCCGCCCGAGAAGGAGAGGGAGAAGCCGCCCCCCGCTGAGCGGCCGCTGTGGCGCCGCGCCCTGAAGTGGGTCGGGATCGCGGCCCTGGCCTGGATCGCGATCAGCTTCGTCGCCTTCGAGGTCTCCTCGCAGATCCAGAAGTCGAAGCTGACCGACATGGGCAACACGCTGCACGGCAATCCGTTCCTGGCGGTCAGCCCGCAGACGATCCTGGTGATCGGCACCGACATCCGCTCGGGGCAGTTCGCCGGCCCGGACGAGGCGGCCTCGAAGAGCTGCCTGGAGGCCGCCGGAAGCGGCGAGGCCCCGCCCTCGAACTGCACCCCCTACCGATCGGACACGCTGATGTTGATCCGGGCGGGACGCGGGACCTTCCGGAAGCTCTCCATCCCCCGCGACACGCTCGCCAACATCCCCGGCCAGGCGGAGAACAAGATCAACTCCGCCTATGCCTTCGGGGGAGCCAAGCTGACCGTGCGCACGATCGAGGACTTCCTCGGGATCAACGTCGACCAGGTGGCGATCGTCGACTTCGACGGCTTCCGCAAGTTCATCGACACGATCGGCGGCGTCAAGGTCGACCTGCCGACCAAGGTCTGCTCGACCGTCTCCGGAGGGGCGTTCAACCTCAAGCTCAGCAAGGGCGAGCACACGCTGAACGGCTTCCAGGCGATCACCCTCGCGCGGACCCGGGAGAACACCTGCGGCTCCGGCCAGTTCACCGGCACCGACCTCGAGCGAACCCAGTTCCAGCAGCTGATCCTGGATGGGATCAAGGGCCGGCTGACCAGCCCCCTGAGGCTCCCCTACAACTTCATCAAGGGCCCATTCATCGGCTGGAACGCGCCCAAGGCGATGGTCTCGAGCATGGGCGCATGGACCATGCCCCAGCTGATGTTCGCGGCCGTGATCGGCGGCAGCAGCGGCACCGACGTGCTGAAGCCCTCTGGCACGACGCCGGCCGGGAACCTGATCATCCCGCAGGACGAGTGCCAGCGAGCGGTGAAGAAGTTCCTCGGGGGCGACCCCCCGCACACCCCCGTCTGCTCCCCGCCGAGCTAGGCGGCGGACGCAGCGCGAGCCGCGTGGTAAAGGGCAGGTAGGGGACCAGGTCCAGGCGGATTGGCGCGTTTGTGGCGCTATGCGCCAGAAAGGCGCCATTCGGACGGGAGTTCGTGCGATCGCCGCAACCTGGACGGTAACTGCCGCTATGCGGCACTAACCCGTCCAAGACACTCCCCTACCCAGCCCTGTTTCTTTTCAGTCGTCCTTCTTCGCCGAGCTGGTTGCCTTGCTCGCGTCCGGCTTTGCGTCGGACTTCGAGTCCTTCGACTCCTTCTTGTCGGTGGCGCCGTCGCCGGATGACTCGGCGGCCGCCTTGCGCGCATAGTCGGTGGTATAGAAGCCCGAGCCCTTGAAGTGGACGGCGACCGGGTGGAACAGCCGCTCGACCGGCGCCCCGCACTCCGGGCAGGCCGACACCGGGTCATCCGACATCGCCTGGGAGACCTCGAACTGGTGACCGTTGTCGCAGCGGTACTCGTAGATCGGCATCCGAGTCGATTATCGCAGCCCCCCTTCGCCGCCCCTGGCACCCGGCTCTCAAGAGTGACGAGGGGGGACTGCGACATGAATCGATGACGCTTTCTATATTCGTTCGGACAGGCAGAGCGGGAACGAGGAGGCAAGCATGGCTTTGGTCCGTCGTGGATTGGTCCCGGCGCCAGCCAGGTCGGCACCGTGACCGCCAACGTCACCGCCCACCTGCTCGACCCGCTGCCGCTCACCCTCCCGCTGACTGTCGACGGCTCGCTCTACAACCTCACGGCCCCGGCCGGGGAACCGGCTCGGTTCGGGATCGTCCTGAGGCCGGTCGGCTCCGACCCGCTACCGGTGTTCCAGAAGATCACCCAGATATCGGATGTCCGCCTGCGCCAGAGCGACTTCGGCCTCGACACAGTGCTCGCCAACATCCCGAGGACGGCCCATGCCCTCGGCCAGGCACTGAGCGTGCCGACCGACATCAACTCGATGGACATCTCGCTCCGCGGGACGGTGGGCGGCAAGGGGTTCATGCGGAAGCCGACCTCGTGCGGCACCAAGACGACGAGGTTCACCGCGGACTCCTACGCCAACCCCGACCAGCAGGTCACCGGCCAGGCGTCGTTCGTGTCCACGAACTGCGCGGCACTGCCGTTCTCGCCGCACCTCAGCGTCGGGCTGGGAGGGCCCGGGGCGACCGGCGTCGGCAAGACGATCCCCATGACGACTGCGATCGCCCAGGGCAACGGCGAGGCCGGGCTGCAGAACGCTCAGGTCCTGCTCCCCACCGCGATCGGCCCGAACATCTCCGTGCTGGACACCCAGTGCCCGTTGGCCCGGTTCCGCGGCGACGCGACCACCTGCCCGGCCGCCTCCAAGGTCGGCACGGCGACGGCGAGCTCGCCGTTGCTTCCCAGCGCCCTCAACGGCACGGTGGTGATCACGACGCCGCTCCCGGGACAGCCCCTTCCCGGCCTCGGCGTCGACCTCCGCGGGCCGCTATCGCTGCAGGTGATCGGCTCGTTCGTGTTCACTCCGGCGCTCGGCAACGCCTTCGCCGACCTCCCCGACATCCCGATCTCCACCTTCAAGCTGCGCTTCCACGGCGGCAAGGGCGGACTGATCTCCACCGGGGTCAACCTGTGCAAGGCGCGCCCGCCTCTGTTCCGTGCCGACTTCGCCGGTTGGAACGGCGCCACCAAGAGCGTCGGGACGAAGGCCCAGATCAGCGGATGCACCACCTGACCCAGCTCCGGGGCGCGCCCGTCCAGGTGATCATCTAGCCTCGGCGCCTCGATGGCCGAGGCGAGCAGGACGACGACCCCCGAGGTGACCCTGGACGAGGTGGTGGCGCTGTGCAAGCGGCGCGGGTTCATCTTCCAGGCCTCCGAGATCTACGGAGGCCTCGCCTCCACCTACGACTACGGCCACTACGGCGTGCTGCTGAAGAACAGCGTCAAGTCCGAGTGGTGGCGGGCGATGGTCGGCGAGCGCGACGACATCGTCGCCCTCGACTCGGCGATCCTCCAGCACCCGCGGGTCTGGGAGGCGTCCGGTCACCTCGAGGGGTTCACGGACCCGCTGGTCGACTGCCGAACCTGCAAGCTGCGCTTCCGCGCCGACGATCTCGAGAACGCCCAGTGCGGGCGCAAGCCCTCGCGCCATCCCGGCGAGCACACCGAGTGCGACCTCACCGATCCGCGCCAGTTCAACCTCATGTTCAAGACCCACATGGGCCCGGTGGAGGAGGAGGCCGCGGTCGCCTACCTGCGGCCCGAGACCGCCCAGGGGATCTTCATCAACTTCAAGAACGTGCTCCAGTTCGCGCGCCGAAAGCCGCCGTTCGGGATCGCCCAGGTGGGGAAGTCGTTTCGCAACGAGATCACCCCGGGCAACTTCGTCTTCCGAACCCGTGAGTTCGAGCAGATGGAGATGGAGTACTTCGTCCCCCCGGCCGAGGCCGACGGATGGTTCGAGTACTGGCTCGGCGAGCGGGAGCGCTGGTACAGGGAGCTCGGCATCCGGCCGGACCACCTGCGCCTCCGCCAGCACCCGTCCGAGGAGCTCTCGCACTACTCCAGCGCGACGTCGGATATCGAGTACCTGTTCCCGATCGGCTGGTCCGAGCTCGAGGGGATCGCCAACCGCGGCGACTTCGACCTCACGCAGCACGCGGAGTTCTCGGGGGAGAAGCTCGAGTACTTCGACCAGGACAAAGGCGAGGCCTACGTCCCGCACGTGATCGAGCCGGCGGCCGGCGCCGACCGCGCCGCGCTCGCCTTCATCGTCGACGCCTACGACACCGAAGAGGTCGAGGGTCGAAAGCGCACCGTGCTGCGCCTCCACCCGCGTCTCGCGCCGGTCAAGGCGGCCGTGCTCCCGCTCGTCTCCAAGGCCGGAATGCCCGAGCGCGCGCGGGAGATCTACGAGGACGTGCGCAGCCGGGTCCCGTCCGAGTACGACGAGGGCGGCTCGATCGGTCGGCGCTACCGCCGACAGGACGAGATCGGAACCCCGTGGGGGATCACCGTCGACGGGCAGACGCTCGAGGACGGGACGGTGACGCTCCGCGATCGCGACAGCCTCGAGCAGGAGCGCGTCCCCGCCGGCGAGATCGGCGACCTCCTGGCGGCGAAGCTCGCCGAGCCCTGGCGGAGCCCGAAGCTCGGCTAGCGTGAGCTTGGTCACACACCCCCTGGCTACTCGGCCAGGATTGGGTTAAGCTCGACGATTACATCAAATGATGCAATCGAGTGGCGGCCGTCTCGCCCCGGAGGAGGATCAGATGAGCGTTGCGCAGAAGGACGGGATCGAACAGCGTTCCTTCGCTGACCAGATCACCTACGAGGACCTCTACCGGCGCTGGGAGGAGGGCAACTGGAGGGCGACGGAGATCGACTTCTCCGAGGACCGAACCGGCTGGGAGGGGTTGAGCGAGATCCAGCGTCGCTCGGCGCTGTGGACCTATTCGATGTTCTTTTACGGCGAGGACTCGGTCACCGACAACCTCTCCCCCTACATCGACGCCGCCCCGAAGGAGGAGCAGAAGTACTTCCTCGCCACCCAGCAGGTGGACGAGGCGCGCCACGCGATCTTCTTCCACCGCTTCTTCAAGGAGGTGATCGGCGCCGGGGAGTCGATCGGCTCCACCCTCGCCTACACCGAGCCCCAGCTCGGCTGGGGCTACAGGAACGTGTTCGACCGCCTCGACCGGATGGGCGAGGAGCTGAGTCGGGACCGCTCGCTGCCCAAGTTCGCGCAGGCGATCGCCCTCTACCACATGGTGGTCGAGGCGACCCTCGCCCAGCCGAGCCAGCACTTCATCGAGGACTTCTTCACCGAGACGGGAACGATGCCCGGCTTCAGCGAGGGCATGCACAACGTCTCCCGCGACGAGCAGCGGCACATCGGGTTCGGGGTCAAGACGCTGTCCGAGTGCTTCCGCGAGTCCGAGGAGTGCAAGGCCGCGGTGGTCGAGATCCTGCGCGAGGTGATGCGCTTCTCGATGGCGGTCTTCGTTCCGCCGGGATGGGACCTCGAGTACACACGCTGCTACGGCTTCGAGCTCGAGGACATCTTCGCCTTCGGGATGCGCTCGGTGGAGACCAAGTGGAAGGCGGCCGGCTACCCGATCGACGAGATGCCGTCCGACGTCTACCCGTTCGACGTCTCGCTTCCCCACGAGGAGCGAGCGCGGCGGGCGATCGCGCTGATGCGCGCCGGCGTCGCCGGCGAGCCGGTCCCCGATCCCGATTCCTCGCCCGAGGTGCAGTCGCTGCTGTTCGACGTGATCGCCCGCTCGGCCCAGAAGGACGCCGTCAACGGGCACCCGGTGACGATCCAGTGGCGGTTCGAGGACGCCGACCCGTGGTACGTCCGAATCGACAACGGCAGCTCCAGGGCCGCGCACGGCCTGGCCCCGAGTCCGGACGTGACGCTCGACACCTCCTGGCGCGACTTCATCGAGCTGTCGATCCGCGGCGGCGATCCGCGGCGCGCGATGCTGCGTCGCAGGTTGCGGCCGCACGGCTCGCTCCGAACGCTCTGGAGGATGAAGCGGATCTTCCCGCGCTGACCGCGGGGCGAATGCCGAGTTGCGCTGGACTATGCAGCGCAACTCGGCTCTCGACCTGGTGGGCGGCGCGGCGCCGCGAGATCAGTCCGGGCTGATCAGGAAGCGGACGACCTCGGCCCCGGCCTCGATCGCCTGCGAGAAGTCCCGGTCGGGATCGGTGAGGCGCTGAAGCGCGCCTCCATCGGCGGCCGCGAACATGTAGGTGACCACCGCGTCGGCGTCGAGGCGCAGCTTCAGCACGCCCTCGGCCTCCTTGCGCCGCAGGATCTCGGCCAGGTGGCGGCGGTTGCGCTCGTACAGCGCGGCGAGCTCCTCGCGGATCTCCGCGTTCTGGCGACCGGCCGTGAACAGCTCGTAGAGGATCACGTAGAACCCCGGGTCGGCTTCGAGCACCGCCTCGGCGCCCGAGACCAGGATCTCGATCACCTCGTCGACCGTCTTCGCATGGGCCAGGGGGCGGTCGAGCATCGCGATCCGCGTCTCGGCGTCGCTCCGCAGCGCCTCGATCAGCAGCCGCTCCTTGGTCCCGAAGTAGTAGTGGAGCAGGCCGCGGCTGACCCCGGCCTCGCGCGAGACGTGCTCGAAGGTCGCGCCGGAGATCCCCCGCTCGGCGACGCATCGACGCATCGCGTCGACGATCCGCTCGGCCTTCTCGCCGCTGAGGCCTGCGGACTCGTCTGCGGCGCGGGATCCCGCCGCGCCGGCGGTTCGGGGCTCGGCCACCGATCTCCCCTAGCGCAGCTCGACCGGCGGGTTGTGGCCCGGGATGACCACGGCGGGCTCGAGATCCCGGATCCGGCGCCATTGGGCCAGCAGCTCATCGCGCTCCGGGCCGAAGTCCTCGGGCAGGTCCATGTCGTCGAAATACTCGGGGAGCGGGCCGACGCAGTCGGAGGCCACCACCACCAGCCCGTCGGCGGTGTCGACGCACAGTGAGATCAGGCCGTCGGAGTGCCCGGGCGTCCGCAGCCAGCGGATCCCCGGCTCGATCTCGCCCTGCTCGCCGTCGAGCAGGGAGAGGTTGGCCGTCTCAAGCATCCCGGAGACGATCTGGGCGTAGGGAGCCTCGGTCTCGAGCCGGTGCACCAAGGTGCGGCGCTGGGGCCAGGCCGCGAGACCCTCGGCGTGGTCGAAGTGGAGGTGCGTGAGGATGACGTCCTTGATGTCGCCCGGCTCGACGCCGAGCTCGGCGAGCGCGCCGATCACCGGGCCGCCCTGCATGATCAGGCCGGGATCGACGAGGTAGTCCCGCTCGCCCCGGATCAGGAGCGTGTTCGGGAAGGCGACCATGCCGACGGTGCGGCCGCCCGCCTGGAGCTCCTTGTAGCGGCGGAACCCATCGGCGGAGTCGCCGCCAGCCGCCACCTCGGCCTCGCCGTTCGAGACGGCGAAGACATGCCGCTGCGCGGGAACGAGGATGTGGACTTCAGCCATCGTCCGGGCTAGCGACGAAGTCGCGGTTCACGCGAGTACGACCTGCCGCCCGGTAACGCGCCCTAACCCGCCGCCCCCGGACGCGGGAGCACATCGGAAATGCCCGAACCGCAGGTGAGGGCAAGGTATTCAGGGCAGGAGCGGAGGAGGTGGCGAAGTTATTAGGCGGCGGAGTGGTTACTCCGTCGCGGTCGGCTCGGGCGTCGGCGTCGTCTGCGAGGTGTACTCGAACTCCTCCTCGGCGCCGAACAGCCGGTCGAGCACCGCCTTGCGCAGATCCTCGCTGAGCGCGATCGCCAGCACGGCGCCGATCAGGCCGATCACGATCAGCCTGCCCCAGCGACGCTGCTTGGCCCGGCCGCGCAGGCGATCCGACGCGTCGCGGAGCGACTCGGCGGCGGTGCGCAGGTCGCGCTGGACCTTCTTGTCCTCGGTGACCGCCCGCACCGGGCCCTTGCCGTTCGACATCCGCTGGTAGGCGTGGCGGGCCGCATCGAAGGCCTCCTTGACGCTGTTGCGGAGCTCCTGGTCTTCGATCAGGCGCCGGACGTACGGATTGGAGCCCGCCGACTGTGCCGCCTGGCGCGCCCTCTCGGCCTTCGTGCTCTTTGCTGCCATCGCCAAAACTCTCCTCGTCGCCTTCGATTGGTTTCGCGGGAGCATATACCCGCAAATCGGGAACCTACAGCGCCGCCTCGAGCGCCTTCTCGATGCTGTCGACGTAAACGAACTCGAGGCCCTGGCGCTCGTGCTCGGGGATCTCCGCCACGTCGCCCTCGTTGCGCTCCGGCACGATGATCCGCCTGATCCCCGCCCGCTGCGCCGCGAGCGACTTCTCCTTCAAGCCTCCGATCGGCAGCACCTGGCCGGTCAGCGTCAGCTCGCCCGTCATCGCGACGTCGGCCTGCACCGGCTTGGACTCGACCAGCGACGTGAGCGCCACCGCCATCGCCACCCCGGCCGAGGGCCCGTCCTTGGGCACCGCCCCCGCCGGGACGTGGACGTGGAGGTCGTGGGTCGCGAACCAGTCGTCGGGCAGGTCCGGAGCCAGGCTCGCCTGGTGGCCGCGGACCCAGGAGAGAGCCGCCTGCGCCGACTCGCGCATCACGTCGCCCAGCTGGCCGGTGATCGTCAACTTGCCGTCGCCCGGCATCTCGGTCGCCTCGACGAACAGCACCTCGCCCCCGACCGGGGTCCAGGCAAGCCCGGTGGCGACGCCCGGGTCCTTGGTGCGGCGGCGCTGCTCGGCGAAGAACCGCCGCTTGCCGAGCAGCTCGCGCGCCCGCCTCGCGGAGACGTTCGCCTTCTTCATGGCCCGGCCCTCGGCGACGTCGCGCGCCACCTTCCGGCACACCGTCCCGATCTCGCGCTCGAGGTTCCGCACCCCCGCCTCGCGGGTGTACTCCTCGGCGATCGCCCGCAGCCCGGCGTCGGTAAACGAGATCTGGCCGCGCGAGAGCCCGTTCTGGTCGATCTGGCGCGGGACCAGATAGCGCTTCGCGATGTGGACCTTCTCCTCCAGCGTGTAGCCGGCGAGGCTGATCACCTCCATCCGGTCCTGGAGCGCCGGGGTCACGGTCTCGAGGGTGTTCGCCGTGGTGATGAACAGCACCGCCGAGAGGTCGAAGGGAAGGTCGAGGTAGTGGTCGCGGAAGCTGTCGTTCTGAGCCGGGTCGAGGACCTCGAGCATGGCGCTCGACGGGTCGCCGCGGAAATCGGCGCCCATCTTGTCGATCTCGTCGATCATGAACACCGGGTTGCGGGAGCCGGCGTCTCGAAGGGCCCGCACGATCGTCCCCGGCATCGCCCCGATGTAGGTCCGCCGGTGGCCGCGGATCTCGGCCTCGTCGCGCACCCCGCCGACCGAGATCCGCTCGAACTCGCGGCCGAGCGCCTTGGCGATCGAGCGACCGAGGCTGGTCTTCCCGACCCCCGGCGGCCCGACGAAGCAGAGGATCGGGCCCTGCACGGACCCCGCCGCCCCCGCACGGGAACCGGAGGAGGCGGCGGGCTTTTGTGCCAGCTTCCGAACCGCGAGGTACTCGAGGATCCGGTCCTTGACCTTCTCGAGGTCGTAGTGGTCGGCGTCGAGGACCTCGCGCGCGTGAGCGATGTCGAGGTCGTCCTCGGTGGTCACGCTCCACGGCAGCTCGATGAGCCACTCGAGGTAGGTGCGGATGACGCCGTATTCGGCGGCAGCCGGCGGCAGGCGCTCCAGCCGCCCCAGCTCGCGCTCCGCCTGCTTTTGGGCCTGCTCGGGAAGCTCGGCGGCCTCGATCCGCTCGCGCAGCTCGTTGATCTCCGCCTGCTGCTCGTCCCCCTCCCCGAGCTCGTGCTGGATCGCCTTCAGCTGCTCGCGCAGGTAGTACTCGCGCTGGCCCTTCTCGATCTCCGATTGGACCTCCGACTGGATCTTGGAGCCGAGCTGGATCACCTCGAGCTCGCGGGCGAGGATCTGGGACAGGCGACGGAGCCGCTTTCCCACGTCCACCTGCTCGAGCAGCTCCTGCTTCTCCGTGGTCGGGATCCGCAGGGCGCCCGCGATCAGGTGGCTGAGCGCGGAGGGGTCGTCGACGTTGGCGACCGCGAGCTGCAGCTCCTCCGGCAGGTAGGGGATCTGCTCGATGATCTCGCTGAAGGTGCGCTGAACGTTGTGGGTCAGCGCCTCGAGCTCGGCGGACGGCTCGACCACGTCGGGCAGCGGCTCAATCCGCGCCACCAGATAGGGGTCCTCGGCCACGTAGTCGCCGAGCCGCACGCGCTCGGTCCCCTGGACCAGGATCCGGATCGTCCCATCCGGCACCTTCAGCATCCGGGCGACGATTCCGACCACGCCGACCTCGTAGAGCTGGTCCGGCCCCGGCTCGTCGAGCTCGGGGTCACGGCCGGCGACCAGGACCAGCATCCGCTCGCCGGAGAGGACGTCGTTGACCAGCCGCATCGAGCGCGGCTGCCCGACCGCCAGCGGGGTCAACGTGTCCGGATAGGTGACCATGTCCTTGAGCGGCAGCACCGGCAGCGCCGCGGGAACCGGCTGAGCCCGCCGCTCCCGGATCGCCTGCTCGAGGTCGGGCGTCTCGACGACCTGAAGCACTCCGTCGGCCCCTTCGGGACCGCCGGGCTCGGGTTCGGGCGGGGCGGCAGGCTCGGCCGCCCGATCCCGGACTTCGTCCCTGGCCCCGGCCATCAATCGTTGGGCTCGATGGGGACCCGGCGAGCCGCCGGATCGCTGGAGCGGAGCGGCAGCTCGACCCGGAGAATGCCGTCCTCGTAGCTGGCCCTGGCCTCCTCGGCCACGACGTCGGTGTTCAGCTGGACGACGCGGCGGAAGGAGCCGGCCTCGATCTCGACCTGCTGGTAGACGCGGCCCTCGGTCTCCTGCACCGGCCGCTCCCCGGCGACCACCAGCTGTCGCCCGGCGATCTCCAGCTCGACGGTGTCGAGGTGGACGCCGGCCAGCTCCACCTTGACCACCGCCCGCGGCGGCTCCCCGTCGCAGTAGTAGACGTCGACGCGCGGGGAGAAGCCGATCTGGGGGCGGCTGGGCCGCCAGCGACCCTCGCCCCACACGCCGCCGAACAGCTCGTCCATCTCGCGTCGCATGCGCTCGAAGTTGACGAGCAGATCTCGATTTCGAGCCACGGCTCTACCTTAGCTATCCGTGCTCGCCGTTCGGCGTTGGGCTAGACGTCGTAGGCGGCGCCCTCTTGGGCGACGTCAACGGGAGCGCCGAACGCGTCCGAGCCCTCGTCGCGGGCCCAGTCCTGGTCGAGCTCGTCGGAGATATGGGTGAGGACGACGCGATGCGCGCCCGCACGCCGGGCCTGCTCGCCGGCCTCGGCCGGGGTCATGTGGCCCCGGATCCCGGTGCGCTCGGGCCGCGGGAGCGTCGCCTCGACGATCAGCAGATCGGTGTCGCGGGCGATCTCGATCAGCTCCTCGCCCGGGCGGCAGTCGGCCCCGTAGGTGAACCGGCCGCCGCCGTTGGCCGACGTGAAGTCGACGGCATAGGTGGTGGTGAAGTGCGGCACCTCCTGGAAGCGGGCCCGCAACGTGCCGACCTCGACGACCGAGCCGGCGTCGTACTCCTCGAGCGCGAAGGCCCTCTCGATCAGGTCATCCTTGCCCCACGCGCCGACCACCTGACGGAAGCACTCGCGCGCCCCGGCCGGGGCGATCAGCCGGGGGCGGGCGGGATGGTCGGTACCCGGGTAGCCACCGACCGGAACGGGCTGCTGGCGAGGCGCGTAGACGAGCGCGTAGGAATAGGGGACGAGGTCGAGGAAGTGGTCGGCGTGCAGGTGGGAGACCAGCACCGCGTCGAGCTCGGTGTAGTCGATCCGCTGGCGCAGCTTCGAGAACACCCCGTTGCCGCAATCGAGGAGCAGTCGAGTGTCCCCGTCCTCGACCAGGTACCCGCTGCAGGCCCCGCCGGCGTCCTGCCACGAGGGCGACTTGCCCAGCACCGTGATGCGCATCGTCACGAGCAACTCTAGCCTCGAACCGCGGGCGGCGGGCTCGAAGCCCTTCCGCAGGCGGCTCGAGGAGCAGGGGTCGGTCGCGATCGGCGTCGAGCTCTGGGGCGCTCAAGCCGCCCTGGCCGGGGGCTCCTCGGCCGGCTGGCGCAGGAGCAGGGCGGGCTGGCGCGGCGGGACCAGGCCATCGGAGCTGTTCGGGCGAAAGGTGGAGCAGGGCTCGTCGAGATCGAGGGCGCAGAGCATGTGGCAGTGGAAGAAGCAGTCCTGGCAGCTCGGGCGCCCCTTGCGTCGCTTGCGGGCTCGCCGTTGGCCGACCCCAATCGCGTCGGCCATCTCCATCGCACGCTGCTCCAGTTCGATCAAGCCCTCCCCCTATCCGGTTCGGTTTGGTTTTCGGCGCGGCTCGGTCGCCGCGGGGCGATCATGCCACCGGCCCGAAGGAGGGGAGTCGTCCATTCGCGCAAAGCGCCCCAACTTTGGCGAGCCCGGCGGGCCCACTTTGTCGCGGTTTGCGGAAAGCTAAAATCGTCGCTGATGATCGGCCACCAGCGGACAGCCCGGCTCAGCGCCTCGCCGCGTCTGTTCGATAACCGCTTCCTCGACTTCTTCTCGCGGATCCACCCGTCGGTGCCGGCGATCATCTTCGTGCCCGCGGCGGTGGCCGGCGTCTGGCTGGCGGCGGATCGCGGTTACGGCGTCGGGCGGATCGCGCTGCTGGTCGCCGCCGGCGTCCTGATCTGGACGCTGACCGAATACTGGTTGCACCGGCTGGTCTTCCACTGGGAGCCGGACCATCCGATCGGCAGCCGCCTGCACTTCATCATCCACGGGGTCCATCACGATCACCCGAACGACCGGCTGCGGCTCGTGATGCCGCCCGCGGTCAGCGTGCCGCTCGCCGCCCTGTTCCTGTGGCTCTATACCTTGATCTTCGGCACCCCGGCCGCCTACCCGATCTTCTCCGGCTTCATCCTCGGATACCTGACCTACGACTACACGCACTATCACGTCCACCATCACACACCGAGGACCAAGCTCGGGAAGCGGTTGCGGGAGCAGCACATGCGTCACCACTTCCAGGACCACCGGTTCGGCTTTGGTGTCTCCTCCCCACTCTGGGACCTAATCTTCCGCACCGTGCCTCGAAAGCGGCGCGACTAGAATCTCGAACCGCACGCCGCACACCGCCGCGTCGCGGCGCGTGTGCGACCCGACAGTATGGGACTGACTACACTGCCGGGCTCTTTGACGCACACCGTTCGCAGACCTCCCGACGAAAGGATCACCCCAGATGGCGAGTGCACTTGACGAAGCGGCCAGCCTGCTCAAGAATCGGATCCGCGAGCTCGACAACGAGCGCAAGAAGCTCGAGCGGGCGCTCGCCAACCTGACCGGCGGACGGATCGGCCGTCGCGGTCCAGGCCGTCCGCCCGGATCCGGGCGCGCGAAGGCCGCCCCACGCCGCCGCCGCCGCCGCCGCCGTGGCACCCGCGCCGACCAGGCCGTTCGACTGATCAAGGCGAACCCCGGGATCACCGCCGCCGAGGTGGCGAAGAAGATGCGGATCAAGCCCAACTACCTGTACCGCGTCCTCGGCGACCTCGAGAAGGAGGGCCGGGTGAAGAAGTCCGGCCGCTCCTACACCGCCGCATAATCGGGCCCACATAGAGGTTGGCTCCATTCCCGCGGCTCCGCTGGGCCGACGTCGGGCTGGGTAGGAGGAGTGGGTATTGCTTCCACGCGGCTGGATCGGTTGTCGCCTAACTCGGCCCCAGGCCGAGTAATCCGACAACCGACGGGGCCGGGACGCTTCGAGGGGGTCGTCGACGGCCTACCCAGCCCGGACAATCCCCCAGGCGCGATCGGGATAGGAGCTAGAGGAGGCCGAGCTTCGCGACCGCGTCGCGCTCCTCTTTGAGCTCGTTGACCGAGGCGTCGATGCGCTGGCGGGAGAAGTCGTCGAGGTCGAGGCCGAAGACGATCGACCACTCGCCCCCGGAGCAGGTGCACGGGAACCCGGAGATCAGCCCCTCCTCGACCCCGTAGGAGCCGTCCGAGGGAACGGACATCGAGACCCAGTCGCCCGCCGGGGTGCCGAGGACCCAGTCGTGGACGTGATCAATCGCGGCGTTGGCGGCGGACCCGGCGCTGGAGGCTCCCCGGACCTCGATCACGGTCGCGCCTCGCTTGGCGACCGTGGGGATGAACTCGCTCTCGAGCCACTCGCGGTCGTCGACCACCTCGGCGGCGATCTCGCCCCGCACCCGGGCGTGGAAGAGGTCGGGGTACTGGGTGGTCGAGTGGTTGCCCCAGATCGTCATGTTGGTGATCTCGCCGACCGCCGCGCCGGTCTTGGCGGCCAGCTGGGAGATCGCCCGGTTGTGGTCGAGGCGGGTCATCGCGGTGAACCGCTCGCGCGGCACGTCGGGCGCGTTCGACATCGCGATCAGGCAGTTGGTGTTGGCGGGGTTGCCGACCACCAGCACCTTGACGTCGTCGGCCGCCCCCTGGTTGATCGCCGCTCCCTGGGGCTTGAAGATGCCCCCGTTCGCCTCTAGGAGGTCGGAGCGCTCCATGCCCTTGGTGCGCGGCCGGGCCCCGACCAGCATCGCCACGTTGACGCCGTCGAAGGCCGCGGTGGGATCGCTGTGCACGTCGACCCCGGCCAGCAGGGGGAAGGCGCAGTCGTCGAGCTCCATCGCCGTCCCCTCCGCGGCGCGAATCGCGTCGGGGATCTCCAACAGGTTCAGGTGGACCGGCGTCTCCGGCCCTAGCAGCTGTCCGCTGGCGATCCGGAACAGCATCGCGTAGCCGATCTGGCCCGCGGCTCCGGTGACCGTAACGCTGGTTGGGGTCGGACTCAATTGGAAGCCTCCTGATGGGTCGCTGGTCGCTATCCGGTGGTCCGGCGGCGAGGGACGCTACGCCATCGCGCGCTGGAGGTTCTGATCGATCGAGGAGAGGAACTCCTGCGTGGTCTGGTGCTCCTGACCGCCGCCGACGAGCAGCGCCAGGTCCCTGGTCATCTTGCCGCTCTCGACCGTCTCGACGCACACCCGCTCGAGCAGCTCGGCGAACCCCGACACCTCGGGCGTGCCGTCCATGCGTCCCCGCGCGGCGAGCGCCCGAGTCCAGGCGAAGATCGAGGCGATCGGATTGGTCGAGGTCGGCTCACCCCGTTGGTGCTGGCGAAAGTGACGGGTGACGGTGCCGTGGGCGGCCTCGGCCTCGACGGTGTTTCCGTCGGGGGACATCAGGACGCTGGTCATCAGGCCGAGCGACCCGAAGCCCTGGGCGACGGTGTCCGACTGCACGTCGCCGTCGTAGTTCTTGCACGCCCAGACGTAGCCGCCCTCCCACTTCAGCGCCGCGGCGACCATGTCGTCGATCAGCCGGTGCTCGTAGGTGAGGCCATGGGCCTCGAACTCGGACTTGAACTCGTTCTCGAACACCTCGGCGAACAGGTCCTTGAACCGCCCGTCGTAGGTCTTCAGGATCGTGTTCTTGGTCGACATGTAGACGGGATAGTGGCGATCGAGGCCGTACCGGAACGAGGCTCGGGCGAAGTCGCGGATCGAGTCGTCGAGGTTGTACATCGCCATCGCGATCCCGCCGCCCTCCGGGAAGTCGAACACCTCGAGCTCGATCGGGTCGCCGCCGTCGGTCGGGGTGAAGGTGAGCATCAGCCTGCCCGCGCCGGGGATCCTGGTGTCGGTGGCCCGGTACTGGTCCCCGAACGCGTGGCGGCCGATCACGATCGGCTTCGTCCAACCGGGGACCAGCCGCGGGACGTTCGAGATCACGATCGGCTCGCGGAAGATCACCCCGCCGAGGATGTTTCGGATCGTCCCGTTCGGCGACGGATACATCCGCTTCAGCCCGAACTCCCTGACGCGCGCCTCGTCGGGAGTGATGGTCGCGCACTTGACGCCGACCCCGTGCTGCTTGATCGCCCGGGCCGCGTCGACCGTGATCTGATCGTCGGTCGCGTCGCGGCTTTCGATCGCGAGATCGAAGTAGACGAGCTCGACGTCCACGTGGGGCAGGATCAGCTGCTCCTTGATGAACGCCCAGATGATCCGGGTCATCTCGTCGCCGTCGAGCTCGACGATCGGGTTTTCGACCTTGACCTTCGCCATGCGGGGGGCGGCGATGCTATCGGCGCGACGGCGAAGAGCGGGCCGCCGCCCGATCGTCGGCGGTCGCGACCGGCGTCGTGGCCTCGATCAGGCGCCTAGACTGACGGTCGGTTTGCAATCGCGAAGGAGGAGACCATGGACACGTATGTGATTCGCCGTCGAAACGCCTGGAAGACCCCCGCGGAGCTCGAGGAGACGGCGGCCCGGTCGCGCCAGGTCGGCGACGAGGAGATGTCCGATCAGGTCCGGTGGACCCGCAGCTACGTCGTCGACGATGGCGACTCGCTGGGGACGGTGTGCATCTACCAGGCGACCAGCGCCGAGGCGCTTCGCGACCACGCCAGCCGAGTCGGCATGCCCGCCGACGAGGTGACCCCGGTCGCCGACACCGTGATCGTCCGCCCCGACCCGGAGCCGGCCGCCGCCTGACGGTCGCGACTTGACGGAAGAAGTGAACTGTGATTCACTTCTTCCGTGGCCTACCGGCCCACGGAGCGAACCGAGGCTCGCAACGCCGCGACCCGACGGCGGATCGTCGCGGCCGCACGCGGGTTGATCGCCAAGGGCGGGTACGCCGAGGCCCAGGTGGCGGCGGTCGCCTCGCGAGCGGAGGTCGCGATCGGAACCGTCTACCGCCACTTCCCCTCCAAGGCGGACCTGTTCGCCGAGGTGTTCCGCGAGGCCTCCCAGCGCGAGGTCGACGCGGTCGCCGCCGCCGCTCGCGAGGCTGCCGATTCCGCGACGGCGCGGATCGCCGCCGCCGTCGAGACCTTCGCCCGGCGCGCCCTTCGCGGTCGACGCCTCGCCTGGGCCCTGATCGCCGAGCCGGTCGATCCCGCGGTCGAGGCCGAGCGCCTGGTCTTCCGTCGCGCCTACCGCGATGTGTTCGCGGACGTGATCGCGGTCGGCGTCGAGTCCGGGGAGCTTCCCCTCCAGAACCCCGAGCTGAGCGCCGCCGCCCTGGTCGGAGCGATCGGGGAGGCGCTGGTCGGCCCCGTCTCCCCGACCGCGGCGGGCGGGGGGGCCGAGCTGGTGGTCGGCTCGTTGACAGAATTCTGTATCCGCTCTGTGACCGGAAAGGAGCTCGCCAGTGTCGAAGCTTGAGGAGCGCAGTCCAGCTCGCACCCACGAGGTCTCCAACCAGCCGCCGCCGCTGGAGGCCTACAACGTCTTCGAGAGCGATCGCGCGCTGGTCGAGGCGCTGCGAAGGGAAGGCGCGGACTGGGCCGAGGCCGAAGCGCGCGAGCTGGGCGCGATCTGCGGCCGCTCCGACGTGATCGCTCAGGGCGTGCAGGCGAACGAGAATCCGCCCAGGCTTCGCACACACGACCGGTTCGGCAATCGGATCGACGAGGTCGAGTTCCATCCCGCCTGGCACGAGCTGATGCGGCTCGGGATCTCCCACGGCCTCCATGCCTCGCCGTGGCGGGACCCGCGACCGGGTGCGCACGTCGCGCGGGCCGCGAAGTTCGTCCTCCTGTCGCAGGTCGAGGCCGGCGTGGGATGCCCGATCTCGATGACCTACTCGGTGATCCCAGCGATTCGAAAGCAGCCGGAGCTGGCGGAGGAATGGGAGCCGCGCTTCACCTCACTCTCTTACGACGGCGAGCGACTGGTCCCGGCGCCAGACAAGAAGGGCGCGCTGTGCGGGATGGCGATGACCGAGAAGCAGGGCGGCTCCGATGTCCGCGCCAACACCACCGTGGCGAGACCCCTGAACGGGGGCGGCCCGGGGGCCGAGTACGAGCTCACCGGGCACAAGTGGTTCTGCTCGGCGCCGATGTGCGACGCGTTCCTGGTCCTCGCGCAGGCCGACGGCGGCCTGTCGTGCTTCCTGGTGCCGCGATTCGAGCCGGGTGGCGAGCGCAACCGGTTTCACATCCAGCGGCTCAAGGACAAGCTCGGAAATCGCTCCAACGCCTCGAGCGAGGTCGAGTTTCACGGCACCTGGGCGCGCCTGGTCGGCGAGGAGGGTCGCGGGGTGCCGACGATCATCGAGATGGTCAATCACACACGGCTCGATTGCGTGATCGGGGTCAGCGCCGGATTCCGCTGGGGAACCGCGATGGCCATCCATCACGCCAGCCATCGGTCGGCGTTCGGAAAGCTGCTCGTCGAGCAGCCGCTGATGCGAAACGTCCTCGCGGACCTTGCGATCGAATCCGAGGCGGCGACCACGGGCGCGATGTGGCTGGCGCGCGCCTTCGACGAGGCCCACGCCGGGGACGAGCGGGCGATCGAGCTTCGCCGGCTGTCGACCCCGGTGCTCAAGTACTGGAACTGCAAGCGGGCGCCGGTCCACGCCGTCGAGGCGCTCGAATGCCTGGGCGGAAACGGCTACGTGGAGGAGTCCGGGATGCCCCGCCTGTTCCGCGAGAGCCCGCTCGCCTCGATCTGGGAGGGATCGGGCAACGTCCAGTGCCTCGACGTGCTGCGGGCGATGGCCCGCGACCCGCAATCGGTCGAGGCCTTCCTGGCCGAGGTGGCGGAGGCGGGCGGCGCCGAGCCGCGGATCGACTCGGCGGTCGCCGAGCTCCGGGGCGAGCTGTCGGACCTCGAGTCGATCGAGTCTCGTGCCCGCCACGTGGTCGAGCGGATGGCGCTGGCGCTTCAGGCGTCGCTGCTGGTCCGCTACGGCGACGCCGCGGTCGCCGACGCCTTCTGCGCCTCCCGCCTGGCCGGCGAGTCGGGGCGGGCGTACGGCACCCTGCCGCCCGGGACCGACTTCGGCCGGATCATCGAGCGGCACTCAGTCGGGATCTAAACCTCGAACTTGGCTGGGTAGGGGAGGGGTCACCTGCCCGCCGGTTGCCGTGGGCACCCGAGCGCACCGACACCCGAGTTGCGCTGCACAGTGGAGCGCAACTCAGCTCTCGGTGTAGCCCACTCCCTACCTGCCGAACGCGGCCTGACCCGTCCCGGCGGCTGGCAGATTCAGAGCCAGGTCTCGTCCAGGCGGCGGACGACCGCCTCGGTGAGGCGGACGGCGTCGGCGAGCGTGCCGTAGTCGACGTTCTCGGGCACGTCGGTCGGCCAGTGGTAGTTGGCCGGCTGCTTGAGCCTCGTGCAGGAGCAAAGCGACGCGCACTGATACCCGGCGGCGAGCGGCACCACGCCGTCCGTGGCGTTGCGCAGCCGCAGGTTGGGGAACAGGTCGATCCCGAGCTCCTCGGCCAGGCCGTCGACCAGCTCGAGCGCCTTCCCCGGGTACTCCCGCATTCGGAGCATCCCCTCGCCACGCAGGGCCAGCAGCTGCGGCGAGCCGAGGGTGTCGAGGCAGAGGAAGAAGGTGCTCCGGGGCGAGAGGTGGCCGAAGTGACGCTCGGCGAACGCTTGCATCCCCTCGCAGAGCGCCTCCTCCGAGGTCGAGACGAGCTTCACGCGCAGGTTCTCGGCCGGCCGCTCGGCCAGGGCGCGGGCGATCGCGATCAGAACCGCGACCCCGGTGGCGTTGTCGTTGGCGCCCGGGACGGCATCGCGGGACCCGATATCGGCGAACGCCGCCGCCGAGCCCGCGGACAGCACGATCCCCAGCCAGGTCAACCAGCGCCTGCCGGTCAGCGCCCCGGCCGCGACCGCCGCGGGGCCGGCGATCACCGGCGCCAGCAGCGGCGGGCTGGTGTCGGTGCGCTCGATGAACCCGACCCGGTCGGCCAGCTCCGGGATCGCGGGATGAGAGAGCAGCCCCGAGTGGGCCGCGTCGTGGTGCGCGACGAGCACCACGGTGCGCTCGGCCTCGGCGGGGCCAACCTCGCCGACGACGTTGAACATCTGGCGGCGGCGCAGGAACCGCCGCAGCCTGCGCCCATGGGGAGGCACCTCGTCGGCGATCGCCGCGGCCGCGCTCACCGCGAGCGCCGCCCCCACCCTTCGCAGCTCGCCCAGCGTCGCCAACCCCGCGACGGCACCCGCCGAGGACGCGATCCCGAGCGGCCACCAGTAGGTGCCATGCGCGTCCTCCGCCTCGATCTCGGCCTCGGCGCCCAGCTCGCGGAGCCGCTCCACCAGCCACTCCGCCGCCCGTCGCTCGCCGACCGAGGCGCTCGGCCGGTGAATCGAGGCGAGCGTCTCGACCAGCTCGCGCAGCCGCTGGGTGTCGGGCTTGGTGATCGTCGCGGCGGCGGTGACGGCCATCGAGTGGCGAAAGCTACCGCCCGGTGGTGATCCTCGACCTAAGATGAGGTCATGCCGGTCAGAGGCACGGTGACGCTGTTCCACGTCCGGGGGATCCGGATCGGGGTCGACTACTCGTGGTTCTTCGTCCTCTTTCTGATCATCCTCTGGCTCTCGGGCATCTACGGCTCGGTGCTCGATCGCCCCGACGGCAGCGCGGCCCCCTATCTGCTCGCGGTGATCAGCGCGCTGGCGTTCTTCGCCTCGATCCTCCTCCACGAGCTGGGCCACGCGTTCGTCTCCATGCGTCGGGGGATCGGCATCTCCGACATCACCCTGTGGATGTTCGGGGGGGTCGCCCGGATGACCAAGGACTCCGACTCGCCGGGCACCGAGTTCAAGATCGCGATCGCGGGACCGGTCGTGACGCTGCTGATCGCGCTCGCCTGCACCGGGATCGGGATCGCGACGGCCGGCTCGCAGGAGTTCTGGCATGCGTTCCGGTTGCAGCAAGGGGCGACCACGTCGGGGATCCTCGCCATGCTCGCCTGGATGGCGGTGATCAACTGGTGGATCCTCGCCTTCAACCTGATCCCGGCCTTCCCGCTCGACGGTGGGCGGGTCGCGCGGGCGATCGCCTGGAAGGTGAGCGGCGACCGCAACCGGGCGACCCGCGCGGCAGCCCGCCTCGGGCAGGGATTCTCGTACGTGTTCATCGCGATCGGCATCGCCCTGCTGGTCACCGGAGACCCGATCAGCGGCATCTGGCTCGGGCTGATCGGCTTCATCCTCGGCCAGGCGGCTCGCGGCGCCGTCGTGCAGACGGAGTTCGCCAGCCGGATCGAGGGCATCCGGGTCGCCGACGTGATGGACGAGGAGCCGGTGGCGATCCGCGAGGACGCCAGCGTCGAGCGAGCGCTCGACGAGTACTTCCTGCGCTACCGGTGGCCCTGGTTTCCGGTGGTCGACGCCTACCAGCGCTTCCTGGGCCTGGTCGAGCGTGGGGCCGCGGACGCAGTCCCGGAGCCGGTTCGAGCGTCGTCGACCGTGCGCGACGTGTTCGAGGCGGACTCGACCGGGACGCTTTGGGTGCGCGACGACGCGCCGCTCGAGTCGCTGCTCGGAAACGACGCGCTGCGGCGCCTCGGCGCCGTGATGGCAGTCGACGCCGACGGCCGCCTGCGCGGGGTGATCACCGCCGACCAGGTCGGCCGGGCGCTCAGAAACGCGCTCACCCCAGGCGCCTAGCTGGTCGGTCCTCTGCCCGCCGAACGAGGCGCGGGGATCGCCCGGCGAACCAATAGGATCGCGCCTCGATGCCGAGGCACGACGTACTGGTGATCGGGGCGGGGCTCGCCGGCCAGCGAGCGGCGCTGGCCGCGGCCGAGGAGGGGGTTTCGGTCGGGATCGTCTCCAAGGTCCACCCGGTGCGCTCGCACTCGAACGCCGCCCAGGGCGGGATCAACGCCGCCCTCCAGGAGGGCGACAGCTGGGAGTCGCACGCCTTCGACACGGTCAAGGGCTCCGACTACCTCGGCGACCAGGACGCGATCGAGATCATGTGCCGTGAGGCTCCCGAGGAGATCCTCCACCTCGAGCACCTCGGGGTCACCTTCCACCGTAACGACGAGGGCAGGCTCGGCACCCGAGCGTTCGGCGGCGCGTCTCAGGCGCGCACCTACTACGTGGCCGACATCACCGGCCAGGCGATCATGCACGTGCTCTACGAGCAGCTGATGAAGCACTCGGAGCTGATCTCCCGCTACGAGGAGTACTTCACGACCGGCCTGGTTCTCGACGACGACGGCAACTGCGCCGGGGCGGTGATGCGCAACGTCTCGGATGGCACCATGGAGCTGTTCGAGGCCGAGAACGTGATCCTGGCCACGGGCGGCAACGGCCAGGTGTGGCAGCCGACCACCAACGCCCTGATCTGCACCGGCGACGGGATCGCGATGGCGTACCGGGTCGGAGCCCCGCTGATGGACATGGAGATGATCCAGTACCACCCGACGACGCTGGCCAAGAAGGGGTTCCTGATCACCGAGGGAGCCCGCGGCGAGGGGGCGCTCCTGCTGAACGCCAAGGGCGAGCGGTTCATGGAGACCTACGCGCCGAACAAGATGGAGCTCGCCTCGCGCGACGTCGTCTCGCGCGCCGAGCAGACCGAGATCAACGAGGGGCGCGGCTTCCCGGACGGCACGGTGGCGCTCGACATCACGGTGGTGCCTCGCAAGCGGATCCACGAGGCGCTTCGGGAGATCGTCCTCGTCGGCCGCGACTTCGCCGGCGTCGACATCACCCGCGAGCCGATCCGGATCAAGCCCGGCAACCATTACGCGATGGGTGGAGTGAAGACCGACGTCAACGGCGCCACCTCGATCCCCGGCCTGTACGCCGCCGGGGAGGCAGCGTGCGTCTCGGTCCACGGCGGCAACCGCCTCGGCGCCAACTCGCTGCTCGACACGCTGATCTTCGGCCGCCGGGCCGGCCAGCACTCCGCGACCCGCGCCAAGCAGATCGAGGCCGGGCGCCCGTCGAGCGCGGCGCTGGCCGACGAGGAGCGACGGATCGCCGAGCTGATCGGGCGAGACCGTGGCAAGGGGAGGCGGGCCTCTGAGGTGCGCAAGGAGCTCGGCGAGGCGATGGACCAGCACGTGGCCGTGTTCCGCGACGCCGAGGGGATCAAGACGGCGCTGGAGACGGTGAAGCGCCTCCAGGAGGAGTCGCGAAGCGCGTACATCGACGACCTCGGCGCGGTATTCAACCAGGACGTGCTGGGCGCGATCGAGCTCGGCTTCATGCTCGACTGCGCCGAGTGCAGCTGCGTCGCCGCCCTCCACCGGACCGAGAGCCGCGGAGCCCAGTACCGGACCGACTTCCCGGAGCGAAACGACGAGGAGTGGCTGAAGCACATCGACCTGACCCGAGACTCGGACGGGCCCGAGATCAGCTACTCGCCGGTGACCATCACCCAATGGCAGCCGATGGAGCGCACGTACTAGGGTGAGGACGCATGCCTGACTACACGTTGAAGGTGAGGCGCTACCAGCCCGAGAGCGGCGAGGGCGCCTACTGGCAGGAGTTCAAGGTCGACCTCGACCCCGACCTCTCGGTGCTCGACGGGCTGCTCCAGGTGCGCGATCGCGAGGACGGGTCGTTGGTCGTTCGCTGCTCGTGCAGGGCGGCGATCTGCGGCTCGTGCGGGATGAAGATCAACGGCCGCTCGACCCTCGGCTGCAAGACCCAGATCGCCGAGGCCCACGAGCAGGCAAATCGGCGCAACGGCGGGACGGAGCCAATCGTCGTCGAGCCGATGGCGAACATGCCGGTGATCAAGGACCTGGTCACCGACATGGAGTCGACCCACTGGACGAAGATCCGCCGGGTGACGCCCTGGCTCCTCCCCGAAGGCGATCCGCCGGAGCGCGAGTATGTGGTGCCGCCGGAGTCGATGATCGACATCACCCAGTCGATGGCCTGCATCCAGTGCGGCGCCTGCGTCTCGTCGTGCCTATCGCTGGAGGTCGACCCGGAGTTCATCGGCCCCGCGGCGCTGGCGAAGGCCTACCGGTTCGTCGGCGACCCGCGAGACGCCGAGGCCCGCGGGCGCCTCTACGACCTCGCCCAGGACCCGCACGGGATCTACGACTGCACCCACTGCTTCTCGTGCGTCGACGCCTGTCCGAAGGACGTGGCGCCGATGGACCAGATCATGCGCCTGCGCCGAATCGCGGGCGACGACCACGACATCGACGACGTCAACAACGGCCGCCGGCACGAGTCGGCGTTCACGAAGATCATCGAGAAGAAGGGAACCCTGGACGAGTCGCTGCTTCTCCAGGAGTCCTACGCCCAGGGCGTCAAGGGCAAGCTGATCCCCACTCCGGGTGCGATCAAGGGGCTGGTCGGCTCGCTCCCGACCGCGGTTCGGGGGCTGCGGACCGGGAAGATGCGCTCGCTGGCGAAGCTGATCCCCGGCGTCCACGAGAAGCTTCCGGGCGACGCCCAGGAGCACGTTCAGCGCATCTACACGCACGCCGAGGAGCACCGGGAGGAGCTCAACCTCTACATCAGCGGCGAGGAGGAGCTCGAGCCGGAGCCGGACGAGGCGGAGACGCCGACCCCCGAGGCGGCGATCGAGCCCGAGCCCGATGAGGAGGGGGGGCGGTGAGCGACCTGAAGCTCGCCTACTGGCCGGGTTGCGTCTCCCGCGGCTTCACCCCCGAGCTGCACGGCTCGATGGCCCAGGTCGCGGAGCGACTGGGGATCGAGCTGGTCACCCTCGATCGCGCCAACTGCTGCGGCGCCGGGGTGATCGCCGAGCACAACACCGAGCTGGCCGACACCCTCAACGCGCGCACCTTCGCGCTCGCCCAGAGCACCGGCCTGGCGATGATGAACATCTGCTCAACCTGCCAGGGCGCCCAATCGGAGTGTCAGCAGCGCCTCGACGCCGACTCGGCCTACCGCGCCCACATCAACGAGGCGCTCGCCGAGGAGGGGCTCGAGTACGCGAAGGACAAGCCGGGGTTTGAGAACAAGAACTTCCTCTGGGTCCTGGTCGAGGACTACGGCCTCGACCAGCTGAAGGCGAAGGTCACGCGTCCTGTGGCCGGGCTGCGGGTGGGCCCCTTCTACGGCTGCTACATCATCCGCCCCCGGCACCGGATCGGCTACGAGGACCATCCCGAACGGGACCTCTACCTCGAGCGGGTGATCGAGACGCTCGGCGGCGAGGTGGTGGAGTACGACGGGGCCCGCAAGTGCTGCGGCTTCCCGGTGATCACGATGAACCGCGAGACGTCGCTGCGCCAGGCGGGCACCCACATCGGCGACGCCCTCGACGCCGGCGCCGACTGCCTGGTCACCCCCTGCCCGCTCTGCCACCTGAACCTCGACATGCAGCAGCCCGAGGCGGAGAAGATCACCGGGCGCGAGCTCGGCCTGGCGGTGCTCCACCTCCCACAGCTGGTCGGGCTGGCGCTCGGCTTCGAGCCCGCGGACCTGGGGATGGGCAAGCACATCGCCTCCACCGAATGGGTCGAGGCCCGGCTGGCGGGCGGCGTCCCCGTTTGAGCCGATGGAATCGAGCCAGGGCACACCCGAGCTCCCCACCCCTCCGCCCGAGGTGGAGCAGGCGGTGATGCTGGGGCACCTCGAGGAAGCGGTCAGCCTCTACGTCACCCACACGGACGTCGACGAGGAGACGGCGCGGGCGGAGGTCCAGCGACTCGCCGAGGAAGGCTAGCCCCGGCGGCTGGGCGTTGTCGGTCTGCCGCAGTCAAGCGCTGATCAACGCCTCACCAGCCAGGGTGTGGGATCTGGTGGGAGACCCCCGGCGTCATCCCCAATGGTGGCCACGGGTGATCCAGGTTCGGGGCGAGGCATTCGACGAGGGAAGCAACTACGCCCAGGTGACCCGAAACGCCACCGGGCGCGTCGAGACCACGATGACCGTCGAGCGCCTCGATGACGTGCGCGAGATCCGGATGCGATGCACGCAGACGGGGACCTACGCGCGCTGGCTCTTGACCGAGGCCCAGGGCAACACGTTCGTCGACGTGGAGTTCGGGATGGACCCGGTCGGGATCGGGAACCGGATCTTCGACGCGGCGGTGGGCAGGCTCTACTTTCGCCGGTGGCTCGATCAATCGCTGGCGGCGCTGCAGGAGGTCGTCGAGGGCGATTGAGCGCCGGCCTCAGCGGACCAGGCAGGTGGCGCTGGGCGGCCGGTTGGCGGGGAAGGCCTCGACCAGCGCCTGGGCGATCAGGCGGGCACGCTCCTGGGAGCCCAGCGAGCTGTAGTGGAGGCCGTCGGGGATGAACCACCGCGGCTTCGCGCGGGCGGCCCAGTCGAAGACACGCATGTTGCGGTACCGGGGGCAGGCGGCGACCAGCTCGCGGTTCCAGCGCTGCATCGCCTCCGTCGAGTAGGGACCGGACTTGGTCAGCGAGACGGCGCCCACCCAGAGCACCGGCCGGCGGCCGATGACCGACATCATCCGGGCGATCCGGGTCGCCTGGTCGACCGAGGAGCCGACGAACACGTCGGCGGTGTCGTTGGTCCCCATGGCGAGGATCCAGCAGCCCCGATATCCCCCGGAGATGAGGCCCTGGGCGACGGTGGCCGCGTTCGGCTCGCCGTTGACCGTCTCGACGATCGACCGGGCGCCCGAGACCTGGAGGTTCGTCGACCTGACCCCGACGTCGGCCAAGCGCCCCGTCAACCGGAGGCGCGGTTTCGGGATGTACTGGGAAGAGATCTCCCCCTCGGAGGTGGAGTCCCCGATGTAGACGACGTGCCTGCACGACGTCCGGGTGGGTGCCGGGCCCAGGGTCTGCGAGCTCCCGCTCGGGTCGACGAGCGCCGCTGGCGGCCCCACGGCGCCGCCCGCGGAGCCCAGGCCCCCGGAGGCGGCTGGGAGGATTCCGGTCAGGCCGAGCACCGGAAGGGCCAGCGCCAGAGCGGCGCCCGAGATGGCGAGCGCCCGGCGGCGGACGTCGAGGCGGCGGGCGCCGGAGCGGACCTGCCGCCAAAGGCGCCCGAGGGCTCCGTGACGCACCGGCTCCTCCACGTAGCGCCACGACAGGGCGGCGATCGCGAAGGTGCTCACCACCTGGAGGACCGCCACCCACCAGCGGGCCCCGCCCCCGACCGGGCTGGTGAGGACGATGATCGGCCACTGCCACAGGTATATGGCGTAGGAGCGAACTCCCACCCAACGGACCGGGCGCCAGCCCAGCACCGGGCCGAGCCTGCTCGCTGGATGGACAACCGCGGCGACCACCGCGGCGGTCGCCACCGAGAGCAGCACGAAGCCCGCCGGGTAGAGGAAGTGGGAATAGGAGCTCGTCCTCCAGACGAGCAGCGCGATGCCGATCAGGCCGACCACGCCGGCCCCGTCGAGGATGTTGCGCGCCGACGCCGGAATCCGGGGGCGAAGGCCGCGGCTCGGCCAGACCATCGCCAGGGTGGCCCCGACGAGCAGCCCGAAGGCCCGGGTGTCGGTGCCCTCGTACACTCGGGTGGGGTCGTACCCCGGGTGGTAGAGCAGGCTCATCGCGATCGCCGAGGCCACCGCCGCGACCAGGGTCACCATCGCGAGGCGAGCTCGGGTACGGAAGATCCAGATCCACAGCCACAGCAGCCAGGGCCAGATCAGGTAGAACTGCTCCTCGATCGCCAGCGACCACAGGTGGTCGAGCGGCAGCGGCGCCGCGAAGCGGGCGAAATAGGAGCCGTGCTCGGCGATCGTCGACCAGTTGCTGAAATAGAAGGTCGCCGCGAACACCTGCGTGCGGACCGCGGCGAGCTGGTCGGAGTCGAGCAGGGCGACCCAGACGCTGACCACGGCCAGCATCACGAACAGGGCCGGGAGCAGGCGCCTGGCGCGGTGCAGCCAGAAGGTGCCGAGCCCGAGGGTCAGGTGCCGCTGCCAGTGGTCGAGCAGCAGGTCGGTGATCAGATAGCCGGAGAGGGTGAAGAAGACCCCGACCCCGAGCATCCCCCCGGGCGCCCACGCGAGGTCGAGGTGGAAGGCGATCACCGCCAGCACCGCCAGCGCGCGGATCCCATCGAGCCCCGGCACGTAGCGCCGGCCGGAGAGTGTCGGCCGCGGCATCGCAAAAAGTTTGACGGAAGTTGCGCGGATATCGGCAGCGAAAGGTCCGCTGACGGTGGGATTGCGCAGAACTGGCGATCCCCGAAGACCCGCGGCGGGTGAGTGGGCTCAGCGCCGCATGCGCCGGTCGACCCAGTTTGCCCCCAGGGTGTCGGTCAATCCGTGGGCGACGATCGAGCAGAGGATGGTCACCGCGGCGATGTCGAAGATCGGCCCCGAGTCGCCGACCTGCGACTTGAGCACGAACAGGGCGAAGAGCATCGAGGCCACCCCCTTCGGCCCGAACCAGGCGATGAACAGCTTCTGCGCCCTCGGCAGCCGGCTGTTGATGAAGGCGAGCAGGATCGCCGCCGGCCGAGCGACCAGCAACGCCACGAGGATGAACAGGACGAGCCGCCAGATGTCGCCGTGATAGCCGGTGGCGACGATCAGCGCACCGAAGACGAAGAAGGTGATCACCTGGAAGATCGCGCTGACGTTCTCGGCGAACTCGACGAACGCCTCAGGGATCTCGTGCTCGACGACCCCCATCACGATGCCGGCAACGAAGGCGGCGATCAGGCCGTTGCCGAAGGTCACGTCGGCGACGCCGAAGGCGGCGAGGCCGAACCCGACCGCGTAGATGCCCTCGTAGCGGGCGGTGATGCCGCCGCCGGGGAGGTGGTGGTGGAGTCTTCCCCCGGCCACCCCGAGCGCGATGCCGACCACGACCCCGAACGCGGCCTCGCCGAGCAGCTTCGCCGCCCCGGTCCCCGCGTCCCCGCCAGGCTGCGCGAGGATCAGGAAGAAGAGCACGAACGGCAGCGCGAGTCCGTCATTGAGGCCGGACTCGAGGTTGAGCGTGTGGCGGACGATCGCCGGGACCCGCTGCGCGGTGACCACGGTCGAAGTCACCACCGGGTCGGTGGGCGTCAGCACGGCGGCGAGCAGGAAGGCCTCGGCCCAGGTGAGGGTGGGGAAGATCGCCTGGGCCGCCACGCCCAGCAGCAGGAGGGTGATCGGCATCGCGACGACGATCGCCCGGGTCACCGGCCCCCAGTGCACCCGCAGGAGCTCACGCTCGACGAACAGGCCGTCGGAGAAGAGGGTGAGGATCAGCGCCAGCTCGATCAGGTCGACGATCGCCCGGTCGCCGGCGTCGACCGAGACCACGCCGGTGGCGGCGAGCACGATCCCGAGCGCCACCGAGAGCACCGAGATCGAAAGCACGGTGCCGTGCATCGCCCCCGACAGCGCCGCGGCGACCGCCAGCAGCGCGCCGACGATCAGGATCGCGTCGCCGAACCCGATCTCCATGCTCAGCTTATATTCGGTTCAGGGGGCGGGGGGAGGGAGGCGAGTGGGGCTGGGCACCGGTCGGTACCAGTCGAGGTAGCGGCCGCAGGCCTGGCCGAGTGGAACCCGGCGCTCGGCCTCGCCGGGGATCGGGCCTCCCGCCCCCGCCGGGCTGGCCGCGATCGCCCCCAGGTGCGCCTCGGACGTGGTACCCAGGATGCGGCCGGCGAGCGGCGGGCGCTCGACCCCGACCGTGAACCGGACCGGTCCCGAGCGGCGGACGGTCAGCTCGCCCACCGGGTAGTAGGGGACCGAGCCGCGGTAGTCGAGGTTGGCCGGCAGGGTGGTGTTCATCCCCGGCGCGGTGACGTGGAGCGGGCGGGTGGCGTCGTACTGAATCGAGATCTCCCAGCGCCCGGCCGGGATTCTCAGGGTCTGGGTCGCCGGGGAGCCGTCCTCGACGCTCGGGCTCGGCGACCACCGTCCCCCGACGACGGGGGGCGCCGCGAACACGGTGGCCCCACCGGCAGCGCGGGCACCGTGAGAGCCCACCGGGCAGTTCAGGACGGCGCCAGGCTCGGCTCCCTCGGCGAGCGTGCGACGGGGGCCGATCGGGCCGGTCCGCTTCCAGAGCACGAAGTCGCGCGTCCTGCGCACCGGGCGATAGGCCGGCGGCGGACCGCTTGCGTAGCCGGCCCGGGTCGTGATCGCGAACGGGAACCGGGCCAGCGTACGGGGCGTGACCGAGTCGAAGTCGAACTTGCGGAAGACGTCCTTGAGCCGCAGGTTCGGCTTCGCGTAGTTCGGGTCGTAGTAGTTGCGCACCGCGGTGAACGCCCGCGCTCCGCGCAGCTCGTAGGCGACGAAGTTGTCGCGGCCGAGGAACAGCACCGAGCGGCCCTGGACCAGGGGGCGGAACTCGGCGAGCTGGTCGGCGTGGCTGGTCGGCGCGACTGGCGCCTGGCGCAGAACCAGGAAGCTGGAGAGGGCCATGCCTGCGGCGAGCGCGAGCGCGAGAAGGGGCCGTAGGAGGGACCCCGGCAGCCCCCCCGGAGAACGCTCGGCATCCCTGCCTCGCAGAGTCCTCGCAATCCCGCTGCGGACGTTCTCCGGGCGGCCTTCCGGCGTCCCTCCCCCTACCTCCCGCACGTCGCTCGCGAGCAGGCCCCCGAAGGAAATCAGGGAAAGGAGCGGGGCGGCGATCGCCAGGGCCTTGGCGCTGGTGTAGACGGTGCCGAACAGCCACGCCCCGAGGTAGACGACGATCGCCGTTGCGAGGGCGGCCGGGACCGCGGGCCCGTGCCGGCGGATCCAGCGCGGCAGGCCGAGGACCAGCGCCGCGGCGGCGACCAGCGCGCCGAGGTAGAAGGCGGCCGCCGGCCCGCTCGCGTCGGCGGCCGAGAGGCGGAAGTCGCTCGCCGGCCAGATTCCCAGCGCCTCGAGCGGCGAGAGCTGATGGCGCAGGTTGCCGAGGCCGCCGCTGATCGTCGACGACCTGAAGGCGCGGAAGTGCGTGAAGTCGACGATTCGGCCCAGGTCCGGCGCGGTGAGGATCAGCAAGATGCCGGTCACCACCGCGATGATCAGGGCGGCCGGGTAGCGGGCCCGGCCGCCCTTCCGCATCAGCAGCAGCCAAACGATCGCGGTTCCGGCGAGCCAGAAGAGGCCGGGAAAGCTGTAGGCGTACACGGAGCCGGCGGCGATCACCCCGAGCGGGATCGCCCGCCGAGCGTCGGTGGCGCTCGGGAGGAGCAGGGCGAACGAGAGCACCAGGAGCGCCTGGATCGGCTCCTTGAACGCCTCCTGGGCGAGGTAGGCCGCGACCAGGTAGGGAAGCGCGACCAGCGCCGCGGCGAGCAGGCGCGGAACCCTGCGGACGCCATCGAGGGCCTCGAACGCGACCAGCGCGGTCAGTACCGGGATCGCGAGCGTGAGGCCGGCGAACGCATCGACCAATCCGGCGCCGAGCCCCTCGTGCAACCCGGCGACCAGGGCGTGGGGTCCCACCGGATAGCCCTGGTGGATCAGCGCCGGCATCTCCCCCACCCGCGTGTTGAGCCAGTCGGCGATCAGCAGGTGGTTGGCCATGTCGTCGTTGATCAGGCCGACACCCAGTATTCCCACACGTCCATTCACCGCGAACGGGATCGATGCGGCGAGGAGCGCGAGCATCGCTGCGGAGACGGCGAGCAGCGGGTGGGCCCCCGGGGAACGCTTCGCATCCGTGCTACGCACCGTCCTCGCAGGTGTGAGAGGGCGGCGCCGTACGGCGCCGCCAGAGGCTGGTGCCGTTTCAGAGATGCTGCGGACGTTCCCCGGCTCCCCACCCGCTGCTCGCCGCAGCGATACGAGCGTCGCCAGGGAAAGAAAAAGGAGGGCTGCGAGCGTGATCGCGACCGCGGTGGCGTGGCCGGGGAGCTTGATCGCGATTCCGCTCGCCACCAGGATCGCCGCCAGCCCGACCGGCCCGGCGAGCCAGGTGAGTTCGCGCTTGCCGCTCAGGGTGAGGATCGCCTGCCCGACGACCAGCGAAGCGGCGCAGATGACCGCGAGGGATGCGTACGCCGCTAGTGCCGCGTCCAAGGGCGGGGATCGTAAGGGAGCGGGGGCCCGGGACTAGGCGGGCGCCGGGGCCTCGGTGCGGTGGATCAGGCCCCGCTGGTGGAGAAGCTCGGCGAGCTGGACGGCGTTGGTGGCGGCCCCCTTGCGAAGGTTGTCGCCGACGATCCACATGTTCAGGCAGCGCTCGTGGGACGGATCGCGACGGACCCGACCGACGAGCACCTCGTCGCGGCCGGCGGCCTCGCTGGCGAGCGGATAGACCCCGTCGCCCGGGGCATCCACCACCACCACGCCGGCCGCCTGGGCGAGCAGCGCGCGGCACTCCTCCGGCGACAGCGGCGCACGGGTCTGCACGTTCACCGACTCGGACTCCCCCATCAGCACCGGCACGCGGACGCAGGTCGCCGAGATCTTCAACTCCTCCTCGGTCGCGCCGAGGATCTTGCGCGTCTCGGCCATCATCTTGCGCTCCTCGGTGGTGTAGTCGTCGCCCTGCTTGAAGGTCTCCACCTGGGGCAGGACGTTGAACGCGATTCGGTGCGGGTAGACCTCGGGAGCCGGAGGGTCGGTCTCGTGGAGCAGGGCGTGCGTCTGGGCCTCGAGCTCGCCCATCGCCCGGCGGCCGGTGCCGGAGACCGGCTGGTAGGTGGAGACGATGATCCGCTCGATCCCCACCGCTCGGTGGATCGGCGCCAGGGCGACCAGCATCTGCATCGCCGAGCAGTTGGGGTTGGCGACGATCCCTCGGTGGGCATCGAGGGCGTCAGGGTTGACCTCGGCGACGACCAGAGGGACGTCCTCGTGCATGCGCCAGTGGCTCGTGTTGTCGACCACCACCGCGCCGCCCTCGACCAGCTTCGGCGCCCACTCGGCGCTCACCGTCCCGCCGGCCGACGACAGCACCAGGTCGAGGCCCTCGACCGCTTCCGCGGACAGCAGGCGGCACTCCAGCTCGCGGCCGTCGTAACCGATCTTGCTGCCTGCGGATCGCTCCGATACGAGCGGCACGACCTCGGACGCTGGGAAGCCACGCTCGGCGAGCACCCGCAGCATGGTCGAGCCGACCGCCCCGGTGGCGCCGAGCACGCCGACCCGGTAGGCGTCAGGCGGCATCGCGCTCGTCACCCGGCTCGCCCCCGTCGCCTCCGGGCTCGATGATCGGGCGGTGGTCTCCGGTCGGGTCCTCTCTGCGTACCGCGTCCTCCCCGAGCTCGAACGCCTGGTGGAGCGCGTTCACCGCGCCCGGGACGTCGGCGGCGTCGATCACGCAGGAGATCTTGATCGGCGAGGTGGAGATCATCTCGATGTTGATCCGGTTGTCGCCGAGCACTTGGAAGACCTTCGCCGCGACGCCAGGGTGGCTGCGCATCCCGGCGCCGACGATCGACACCTTGCCGATTCGCTCGTCGGTCAGGATGCGCTCGCCGAGGTCGAGGCCGGCGAGCACCTCGGTGGCCGTCGGCAGGTCCTCGCGGCCGACCGTGAATGAGAGGTCGGCCTTGTGGTCCTCCGAGATCGGCTCGTTCTGGATGATCATGTCGACGTTCACGTTCGACTCGGCGAGCGCGCCGAAGATGCGTCCGGCGATCCCCGGCTCGTCGCGAACGCCGGTCAGAGTCACCCGCGCCTCCTGCTCGGAGTGGGTGACGGCGGTTACCAGGGGTCGTTCCATCGTCTCTTCCTCTGAGAGCACGAATGTACCGGGGCCCTCCTCGAAGGAGCTTCGGCAGTGGATCGGGATGCCGTTGTTGCGCGCGTACTCGACCGCGCGCAGCTGGAGCACCTTCGCCCCAGAGGCCGCCATCTCCAGCATCTCCTCGAACGAGACCATCTTCAGCAGTCGCGCCTCGGCGACCAGGCGCGGATCGGCGCTGAACACCCCGCGGACATCGGTGTAGATCTCGCACACCTCCGCCCCGAGGGCGGCCGCGATCGCGACCGCGGTCGTGTCGGAGCCCCCACGGCCGAGGGTGGTGACGTCGCGGCTGTCGCCCGAGACGCCCTGGAAGCCGGCGACGAGCACGATCCGGTCGTCGGTCAGCGCCTCGCGAATCCGCTTCGCCCGCACGTCGAGGATCCGCGCCTTGGTGTGCGAGGAGTCGGTGACGATGCCCGCCTGCGACCCGGTGAGCGAGATCGCGTTGTGGCCCATGTCATGGATGGCCATCGCGCAGAGCGCGCACGAGATCCGCTCGCCGGTCGAGAGCAGCATGTCCATCTCGCGCGCCAGCGGCCGATCGGACACCTCGTAGGCCATCCCCAGCAGCTCGTCGGTGGTCTGCCCGCGGGCCGACAGGACGGCAACGACCCGTTTGCCCTCCCGGCGGGCGCCGACGATCCGGCCGGCGGCGCGCCTGATGTCGTCGGAGCCGGCCACCGAGGTGCCGCCGAACTTCATCACGACTATCTCGCTCTCGGCTTGCATGCAGGCGACTGAGGATAAGAGTTGACGGACGAGTGAAGGGCTTGCAGGGCCTGGGTCGTTTCGGCGACAGCCGAGTTGCGCTGGACTATCCGACGTAACTCGGGTCTCGATGCGCCTTTCAAGCGATCCTCGGGCCGCGTTCGCCTGTGTGACCGGAAACACAGACACGCCGTGCAGCCCGATGTATCTTCCAGATATATGGAGCTTTCGCCCACCGCCTACGTGATCCTCGGAATGCTCGGCTGGCGGCCGATGAGCGGCTACGAGATCAAGTCGATCGTCGACAAGTCGACCCGCTTCTTCTGGGCGGTCAGCTACGGCCAGATCTACCCCGAGCTTCGCCGCCTCTCGAAGGAGGGGCTGATCGAGGGCAAGGCGAGCCCGCAGGGCGGGCGAAAGCGAAACGTCTACCGGCTCACCCCGGCGGGCCGCAAGGAGCTGCGGGCCTGGCTGCGGTCCGCGCCTCAGGTCTACGAGCTCCGCGACGAGGGGTTGCTGAAGCTGTTCTTCGCCGCGGCCACGGACGGCCGCTCGGCGCCGGCGACGCTCGAGGCGATGCGCCGAGGTCATGAGCGGATCGTCGACCAGCTGCAGCTGGTCGAGGCGGAGAGCCCGCCGGTCGGCTTCCCCTCCCTGATCCTCAGCCACGGGATCGAGCTCCACCAATGGATCGCGGCCTGGTGCGAGCGAGCAGGGCGCGCCCTCGAGGACGAGGCGGCCGCCCGGCGGAGGACGGCCTGATGCTCGATTCGCTCGCCAGGTTCGTGTACCGCCGTCGGCGCCTGGTGGCGATCGGCGCCGCCATATTCTTCGTGATCGCCGGCGCGATCGGTGGCTCGGTCGCGAGCCACCTCGACCCCTACGGCGCCGACGATCCCGCCACCGACAGCGTCAAGGCCGACAACCTGCTTCAGGCCCGTGGCTTCCGGGACGCCTCGGTGATCGTCCTCGTCCGAAACGCGCCGATCGCAAACTCGAGCACCCGGGCCCGCGTCGAGGGAATCGAGCGTCAACTTCGCGATCGCGGCGGTGTCGCCTGGGTCAGGGGCTACTACGACACTCACTCGCGCGCCTTCGTCTCCGACGACAGAACGGAGAGCTATCTCTCGGTCGCCCTGAAGCCCACCGATGACAAGGCGCTTCAGGACGCCGCCTCCGGGATCGCCGATCAGCTGAGCGCCGAGCCGGGCGTCCTCGTCGGCGGCTATGCGTTGGCCAATGAACAGGTCAACAAGCAGGTCGAGTCCGACCTCCGAAAGGCCGAGATGCTGGCCTTCCCGCTTCTCTTCCTGCTCTCGCTGCTGTTCTTCCGCAGCCTGGTCGCCGCGCTCCTGCCGCTGTTGGTCGGCGGCTTGGCGATCATCGGCACCTTCTTCATCCTCAGGATCGCCAGCGAGGTCGGCTCGATCTCGATCTTCGCCCTCAACCTGACCACCGGGCTCGGCCTCGGGCTGGCGATCGACTACAGCCTGTTCATCGTCTCCCGCTACCGGGAGGAGCTGGCGCGACGCGGCGTCGACCTGGCCCGTCCGGCCGGCCGGACCGAGAGCTGGGAGGCGCTGCGGGCGACCATGGGGACCGCCGGTCGCACGGTGCTCTTCTCGTCGCTGACGGTCGCCGTAGCGCTCGCCTCGCTGATCGTCTTCCCGCAGCGCTTCCTCTACTCGATGGGGATCGGCGGGTCACTCGTCGCACTGCTCGCCGCGACCGTGGCGCTGGTCGTCCTTCCCGCCGTCCTCAGCATGCTCGGGCCGCGCGTCAACGCCTTCGCCCCGCGGTTCCTCCAACGCCGCGCCGAGCGCGACGCAACCCACATGGAAGCGGGGTTCTGGTATCGGCTCTCGCGGTTCGTGATGCGGCGGCCGGTTCCGGTGGCGACGATCAGCGCCGCCGCGCTGATCGCGCTCGGGATCCCCTTCTTCAGCATCAAATTCACGTCGGTGAACGCGCAGGTGCTCCCAACGAGCGCCAGCGCGCGTCGAGTCGACGACGTGATGCGCTCCGACTTCCCTCCCTTCCGCGACACCCCGGTCCGGCTCGCGATCGAGGGCGGCGGCCCCCATGCGACCGCGGCCGTCCTCTCCGAGGTCAAGGGCGACCCTGGGATCGCCGCGGTGGAGCGGCCGCAGCGCCTCGCCGGCGGAGTGACGACGGTGGACGCGATCGCCAAGGTCCCGTTCACCTCCCATGCCGCCAAGTCGACCGTCAGGCGGATTCGCGATCTGCCGAGCCCGCCGGGCACGACCGTGCTGGTGACCGGGGCCTCCGCCCACTTCATCGACTTCCAGTCAAGCCTCGAGGCGCACCTCCCGGTCGCGCTGGCGATCGTGGTCGGCGCCACCCTGGTGATCCTGTTCCTGATGACCGGCTCGGTGATCCTGCCCGTGAAGTCGCTGGTCATGAACGTGCTCAACCTGAGTGCCGTGTTCGGAATCCTGGTGCTGATCTTCCAGCACGGAAACCTCGAGGGATTCCTCGGCTACACGGGGCAGGGCGCGCTGGAGCAGACGATGCCGATTCTGCTGTTCGCCGTCGCCTTCGGCCTGTCGACGGACTACGCGGTATTCCTGCTGTCGCGGATCAAGGAAGCGCGAGACCACGGGGCCTCCGACTCCGAATCAGTCGCGATCGGGCTCGAGCGAACCGGGAGGATCATCACCGCCGCCGCGATCCTGTTCGCGATCGCGATCGGGGCCTTCGCAACCTCCCAGGTCATCTTCATCAAGGAGAACGGGATCGGGACTGCGCTCGCGGTGCTGATCGACGCCTCGATCATCCGTGCACTGCTGGTTCCCTCGCTGATGGCGCTGCTCGGCAAGTGGAACTGGTGGGCGCCCCGTCCGCTGCGCCGCCTGCACAAGCGAATCGGGCTGAGCGAGGCCGGAACACCTCCGCCGGAAGCCTCGGCTTCGCCTACGCTTCCGGCGGGTTAGGGCTCAGGCCGGGCGGCAGGCCCAGCCGCTAGCTAGCACCGACTGCGTCGCTAGTGCGGCCCGGGGACCGACTGCCGGCCGGAGAGCGCGCGGCCGAGCGTCACCTCGTCGGCGTGCTCGAGATCCGCCCCGACCGGGAGGCCGCTCGCCAGGCGGGTAATCGTGACCCGATCCCGGAGGAGCTCGGCGATGTGGAGGGCGGTCGCCTCGCCAGTCGTCGTCGGGTTGGTGGCCAGGACAACCTCGTTGACGGTCCCGTCGCTGACTCGCCGCACGAGCTCGGCGATCTTCAGGTCGTCGGGGTCGATCCCGTCGATCGGGGACAGCGCCCCGCCGAGCACGTGGTAGAGGCCGCGGTACTCGCCGGTGCGCTCGATCGGGATCACGTCCGAGGGCTCCTCGACCACGCAGATCAGCGAGCGGTCGCGTCGCTCGTCCTGGCAGATCCGGCAGCGCGGCTCGTCGGCGAGGTTGAAGCAGACCTCGCAGAGCCCGACCTTCTCCTTCACCTCCTGGATCGCATCGGCGAGCCCGAGAGCTTCCGCGTCGTCGGCCCGCAGGATGTGGAAGGCGAGCCGCTGCGCGGTCCGCTGGCCGATCCCAGGCAGGCGGGCGAGCTCGGAGATCAGTCGCTCGATCGGGCCCGGATACACGACCTGAACCTAGCGCTCTGTTCGGCGGCCGCGGCGCCGGGTGCGGGCATTGCCCGGCGAGGGTCGGCTTGGGCTGGCAGCCGGGTAATGCCCGTGCCGGGCGCCTACATCCCTGGCAGGCCCAGCCCGCCGGCCCCTCCCGCGATCCCGCCAAGCTTGCTGGTCGCCAGCTCCTGCGCCGAGCGGATCCCCTCGTTGACGGCGGCGAGCACCATGTCCTGGAGCAGCTCGGCCTCGGTCGGGTCGATCGCCTCGGCGTCGATCGCGATCTCGAGCATCCGGAGGTCGCCGCTCATCTTCACCTTCACCATGCCGCCGCCGGCGCTCGCCTCGACGACCTCGTCCTTGAGCTTCTCCTGCGCCTCCGCCATCTCCGCCTGCATCTGCTGGACCTGCTTCATCATCGCGCTCAGATCCATGCCGCCGGGACCACCGGGCCGGGTCATCTTGCCTCCTCCGCGTCGAGCTTCTCCGCTTCCTCGAACTCCTCGGCGTCGAACTCGGCCTTCAGGCGATCGATCAGCTCCTCCTCGCTGAGCTGCCTGTCGGCCCCCCCGTCGGCCTCGTGGTCGCCCTCGAGCAGCACGTAGACCGGCCGCAGCCGCTCACCGAGGATCGTCGTCACCGCGTCGGCGAATCGATCACGCGCCTCCTGCGCCTCGGCCTTTCGCTTGTTGAACGCAGCGCCGGCGGGAAATCCCACCTCGAGCACCCGCTGCTCGAGGTTGACCCCCACGGGGCGCGCCACCGAGAACACGGTCGAGAGCAGCTCCATGCCTGAGTCGCGCATCTGATCGAGGACCGCCGGCCACAGCCCGGTGATCCGCTCGAAGTCCAGCCCTTCCTCCACGGCCACGGCGGATGGCTCGCGAGCCGGCCCCTCCTCTTGGTCAGCGCTCGCCACGCTCGACGACCCCGGGGAATCGCCCTCCGGCTCCGAGGCTGCCGGATCCGGTGAAGGGGGGTCTTGGGGTCGGGGCCGGGGAGGCTGGTCGTCGGCAGGGGCCGCATGCGGCCCCGTCGCCGACGACGCCTCACCGGCGGCGACCCCATGGCCCCCCGCCATCACCCGCTCCAGGCTCTCCACCCGCTGCAGCAACGCCTGGCGCGTCGGGTCGAGCTGCGGGCGGGCGGCGCGGAGCATTGCCAGCTCGAGCGTCATTCGCGGCTCATCGCCCTCCTTGATGTCCGCCAGCGCCTTGGCGATCGTGTCGATCGCCCGCGCCAGGCCGAGCTCCGAGAAGGCCTCGGACTGGGCCCGCAGGCGCTCGGGGTCGGCGGCGGTGACGCTGAACGTCTCGGGCACCTCGTCCACCGTGCGAACCACGAGCAGCTGGCGCAGATGGGCGAGCAGATCACGCCCGAACTGGGCGACGTCACGGCCCGAGCGCGCGAGGAGCGCGCTTGCCTCGAGCGCCGCCCGCGCGTCCTCGGAGGCGATCGCGTCGGCGGCCGTCAGGATCAGTTCGGCCTCGGCCACCCCGAGCACGGCGAGCACGTCGCCGGTGGCGACCTCCTTGCCCCCGTAGGCGACCAGCTGGTCGAGGGTGCCGAGGGCGTCGCGGAAGCTGCCGCCGGCCGCGCGCGCGATCGCGGCCACAGCGCCGGCCTCGATCTCGATCGACTCCGCGGCCGCCACCCGCCGGACGACCTCGGCGATCTGCTCCAGCGAGGGGCGCTGGAAGTCGAACCGCTGGCACCGATCGACGATCGTCGGCATCACCTTGTGCGGCTCGGTCGTGCACAGGACGAAGGCCGTGTTCGGGGGCGGCTCCTCGAGCGTCTTCAGGAACGCGTTCCACGCCTCCCGGGTGAGCATGTGGGCCTCATCGAGGATGTAGACCTTCCACCGACCGGCCGCGGGCGCGTAGCCGACCCGCTCGCGGAGCTCCCTGATGTCGTCGACCGAGCGGTTCGAGGCGGCGTCCATCTCGATCACGTCCAGCGAGCTGCCGGCGGCGATCGACCGGCATGACTCGCACTCGCCGCACGGGGTCACGGTCGGCCCATCGACGCAGTTCAAGCAACGGGCCAGGATCTTGGCGACCGAGGTCTTGCCGGTGCCGCGCGAGCCGACGAACAGATACGCGTGGTGCACCCGCCCGCGCTCGACCGCGTTCCGCAGCGTTCGCACGACGTGCTCCTGGCCCACCACGTCGTCGAAGCTCTGCGGGCGGTGACGGCGGTAGAGCGAGGTCTCGGTCACGGACGAGCCAGTCTAGCTACGGCTCAGGGCGAGCCCGGCGGGGTTGGCGCTCGCTGCGGCGGAAGGCTCGCGGGGGGAGGGTCAGGCGCGGGTGGCGACCACCTCCACGTACTGAGCGGGCATCACGAGTGCCGCGTCGCCGGCGCGGTTGTGGGACCGCATCCCCTCAAGGAGATCGGCCTCAAGCGCCGGGGCCCCCTGCTCGCCCACTCGCTCGAAGGCCGTGATGATCGGCCCGAAATAGGCGCGGAAGAACTCGAGCCAGTGCTCAGGCGATCGGTAGCGGAAGGTGAACGTACATGGCTCGATCCGCAGCTCCGAGATCCCCTCGCCGAACAGCTCGCGGACGCGCTCCTGGGTACCCCATTGCGACGGCGTGGCGATCCCCGGCGGCGGCGGCGCGTGCTTGGCGATCACGGGAAACAGGACGAGGCCATCGGGCGTCCAGTTCGCCATCCCGATCCGCCCTCCGGGCCGACACACCCGCATCAGCTCCGCCGCCGTTCGCTCCTGGTCGGGCGCAAACATCGCACCGAAGGTCGAGAGCACGACGTCGAACGCGGCATCGTCGAACGGCAGCGCCTGGGCGTCCCCCTCGACGAACTCGACGTCCAGCCCCTCGGCCGCGGCGCGCTCGCGCCCGGCGGCGAGCAACTCGGGCACGTAGTCGACCCCGGTGGCGTCCGCGAACCGACGGGCGGCGGCGATCGCCGTGTTGCCGCTCCCGCAGGCGACGTCGAGCGCCCGCTCGCCGGACCGGACGTCCGCCGTCTCGCAGAGGCGCTCGGCGACGATCTGGGCGCGATTACCGATCTTCGTGAAGTCCCCCTGCGACCAGACTTTCTGCTGCACCTCCGTCACGGCGCGGAGGTCGGGGGTGGCGTCGGTCATCGATCCCGCACTATCTCAAGATCTCCGCAGACCTGCCGATCCTCCTAACAATGGGGGTTCGGGACACCCGCAGGAGGCCCTGGATGGCCGCCTCGCTCGCGATCGTCATCGCGGGCCTCGCTGCCTCGCCGGCCGCCGCGGAGATGCGCAGCACGAAGCTCGATCGCCACCTCTGCAAGACCGTCCACGGTGGCCGCTTCGTCCCGATCCCGGGCTTTCCCGGCGAGAAGATCGACCGCCGGCTGCTGCCGGACATCCGCTGGATGAAGCGGCGCTTCGACATCTTCGTCACCGACGGGTACTCGACCGACCCGGTCCACGCGCCCCGCGGCGAGCACCCGATCGGGCTCGCCACCGACATCGTGCCCAACAAGGCCGTCGGGGGCACCTGGGGCGAGATCGGCGATCTCGCCCACCTCGCCGAGCCGCACCAGAACGCTCCGATTCCCCCCTAGCGCTGGGTGGGATGGAACGGCGACCCCGGCCACGGGCGCGGGAACCACCTCCACCTCTCCTGGGCGCATTCGCCGACCAAGCCCCGCCATCCCGCCCGGATCGTCTACACGCGAAGGTGCCCCGGGCCGGTCGAAGGCGCCTCCGCGCGCCACCGCCGCCGCCACCGCCGGGGCCCGACCGGGGGCACCAGCCCGTCCGGTGGAGGCGGCTCACCGCCGAGCGGCGGGATCCCGGCGAGCGCCAAGCTCGCCCCGGCCATCCCCGACTACTAGCGAGCAAAGAGCAGCGAGCGAGAGGCGCCTCACGCGAGGATTGATGAGTTTGGTACCCCAGGGGGTACCAAAGGCTTCAATGAACGCGCGTGGGCACCCAAACCGGCGCGTGTGCGCGAGCCTCTCCTACCCAGCCCTTTCCGGCCCGGCTACGTGAATGCAGGCAGGACCGTGCGGCCCGACCTCGAGAGCGGTCCCCGGGCGCTTGCGTCGTGGTTGGCTCGAGCCAGGCGGATCCGCGGCACATGCTCGCTACCGCTTAAGGCTGCTTCCTTCCGGACCTGACCTGATTCGCGGGCGCGCATTGCGCGGGACCTGGCCGTCAACGCCGCCCGCGACGTACTGACCCCGAAGGCCACGGCCCTCGGACGGGCATTCAGCCCCGCTAGAGCGGATTGCGGGTGACAGGGCACCGCTACCTCCCCGCCTAGCACGGTCCGGGGCCATCCTAGCGCGGGCGAGCACGCGGCGGCGGTGCGCGATCGGTCCGCCAATCGTCCAAAGCGCTAAATGATCCGCGCAGGGCACCGATGCGTGAAGTGAGATGTCACGGAGGGCGCTCAATGTGTGGAGAACGCTCGCACCGCTCCTGCTCGCCATAGGGATGCTGCTGGTCGCCCCCGGCGGCGCCCAGGCCGGCGGATCCTGCGCGCTTGGCGACTTCGCGCCGGGCAACTGGCCGTGCGCCGATTGGCGGCCGTACTCGGACTCGAGCCCGTTCAACACCAAGATCGGCGCCCATCCCCAGGTGGTCTCGAGCTCCCAGGAGATCGTCGACCGCCTCAACAGGGGCGGCCACATCAACTCTTTGGTCGCCGGCGACCCCGATCGCGGCGGGAGCCCTACCTTCTGGTCGACGCCCGACGACCCGCTCTACCGGATCGAATGCGACTCGTTCGGGACCGGGTGCTCGGTTTCCGGGATGGAGGTCCACATCCCGAAGCAGGCGGTGCCTCAGGGGGGTTACGCGCGGCTCAAGGCCTGCGACGGCTGTACCGCCAACAACGGCGATTGGGACCACGATGCGCACATGACCATCGTCGACCAGGGATCCGGATGGGAGTACGACTTCTGGGCCGTGCAGTCGAAGTCGGACGGCACCGTGGTGATCGGCTGGGGAGGGCGCACCCGGATCGACGGCGACGGCCTGGGGTCGGGGGGCGTGGCGGCCGGGTTCGGCAACCTGGCCGGGATCATTCGCGCTCCCGAGTTCGTCTCCGGACACATCGACCACGCATTGACGATCGCGGTCCCCTGCGTGACGGGCACCGTGTGGCCGGCCTCCGGCTCGGCCTGGGGCTGCGCCCAGCACGGCATGCCGACCGGCAACCGCCTGGAGCTCGGCTCGCGCGTTCAGCTGCAGATCTCGGATGCGGCGCTGGCCAAGCTGCCGACCTGGCAGCGTGGGATAGCGCGCGCGCTCCGCGACTACGGGGCCTACGTGAACGACACCACCGGCGACGAGAGCCAGTGGGGGGCGAGCCTGGAGAGCCCGGGTACCTACACGGACTTCGGCCGCGCCGACCCGGCGACCTCGGCGACCCCGAGCGACGACACCGGGGACTACAACCACAACGGCTTGCGCGAGACCTGGTTCTACCTCTCGAAGCGAGTCGACTGGAGCAAGCTCCGGGTCCTGGCCCCATGCGACCCGGCGGCCGGCTGCGACGAGGACCCACCGGTCTCGTCGCCCCCACCGGAGCCGGCGCCCTCCTCGCAGCCTTCGGCAGCCACGGCACCGGCAACCTCGGTGCGCTCGACCATGCGGTCCAGGTCGGCGGCGCGAGCCTCCAGCAGGGTCCGCTCCGCCGCGACTCGACCCCACAGGGCGCATCGATCTCGGGGCGTCAAGGCGCGCCGACTGGCCAGGGCTCGCAACCACTCGCGCCGCGCCGGCCTCGCTCGACACTCCGCGTCCGCGCAGCCGGCAGCGGTCGTCGCCTCGGTCGGCGCGGGCTAGTCCTTCCAAGGCTCCGCGAGGAATTCTCGCCCCCCGGACCCGCGGTTTGCACTAGACTGCGGCCTCGTGGGGAGGAGTCCGCGCCACCTGGTCGGAGTGGCAATCGCCGTCGCGGCGGCGGCTGTGCTGTTGGCGCCAGCCTCGGCGCCGGCCCAGGTGATCGGGTTCACGAGCGGTGTGACCGCGGGCGAGGTCACCGACCACACCGCGATCCTCTGGGGCCGCACCGACAACCCCGCCTTCGTCGTCGCCCAGGTCGCCAAGGATCCCGCGTTCCAGAACCTGGTCAGACAGCGGAGCCTGAGGTCGACAAGGGCCGACAACAACACCGTCCAGACGCAGTTCGACGGCTTCGCCCCGAACACGCGCTATCACTACCGCTTCTGCTATCCGGGCGGGAGGAAGTGCAGCGCGGCGGGCAAGTTCGAGACGGCCCCGCGCGCCAGCGACCCGAAGACGATCCGGTTCGGCTACTCCGGCGATGAGACCGCCGTGCCGGCGCCGGGGCACACCGAGCCCTACTACGGCGACTTCAAGGCCTTCAAGACGATGGTCGCCGAGAACAACGACTTCAACATCGACTTCGGCGACACGATCTACTCCGATCCCGAGGTTCCCGGCGTGGCGACCGCCTCCTCGGTGGCCCAGAAGTGGGCCATGTACCGGAAGAAGCTCTCGATCGAGAACATGCAGAAGATCCGCGAGTCGGCGGGTCTCTACAACCACTGGGACGACCACGAGTTCGTCAACGACTTCTCGGTCGCCGAGAACGGACGGCCGCTCTATGACCGCAGCGTCCAGGCGTTCCGCGACTACATGCCGGTGACCTACAGCAGCCAGAACGGGATCTACCGGACCGTCCGCTGGGGCAAGAACCTGGAGCTGTTCTTCCTCGACGAGCGCTCGTTCCGAAGCGAGAAGGCTTCGGCGAATGGCGTCTGCGACAACCCGAACACCAGCCAGCCGGACCTCGCTCCCACCGCTCCGCAGAGCATCCGCAACGTGTTCGGGGCTGTTTACCCCTCCACCGGCCTGACCGCCACCGTTTCGCAGGCCTGCAAGAACAAGATCAACAGCCCCAACCAGACCTTCCTCGGCAGCCACCAGCTGCAGCGGTTCATCTACGAGGTCAAGCACTCGACCGCGAGGTGGAAGGTGGTCATGAACGAGACCCCGATCCAGCAGTTCTACGCCCTGCCGTATGACCGCTGGGAGGGCTACGCCTACGAGCGCGTGAAGCTGCTGAAGGCGCTTGACGACGCCAACGTGGACCATCTCGCCTTCCTGACCACCGACACCCACGCCGCGTTCCAGAACGAGGTCAACTACCGGACGCTGAGCAACGACATCGCCCCCGCCAACGCCACCGGGATGGCCACCCCCTCGCCCACCCCGTATGACGACTTCATCATCGGGCCGGTCGCGACCAAGAACTTCTGGGGGGAGATCGACGACACGACGGGGATCAGCGGAAGCGGCATGGCGATCACGAACGCCTTCTTCAAGCCGATCGTCGGTATGAACTGCGCGCAGGGCGGCACCAACAGCTACGGCGAGGTGACCGTTACCGCGAGCACCCTCAGGGTCGACTACAAGGACGAGAACGGGGACGTCGTCAAGGACTCCGACGGCACCACCCCCTGCGGCCCGTACGTCCTGACGAACTGACGACGCCCGCCCGGCGCCCGCCCCTCGGATAGCTCGCCGTCGGCCCGCCTTTCGGCGCCGACCCGTTCACAGCGGCTTATCATCGGCCGGCCGGGACACGAGTAGAACGCAGTAGGAGGTAGCCGGTCTCGTGGACGCCTGGACGCGCCGCATCATTCGTCATCGCAAGAAGGTCCTGGCCGGCTGGCTGGTTTTGCTGGTGATCGGGGGGTACGGCGCCGCAAACGTCGGCAAGCTGCTCAGCAACCGGTTCAGCGTTCCGGGCTCGGACGCCGAGCGCGGCCTCGACCTGCTCAAGGATCGCTTCAACGAGCGCGGCGACGGAGCCTTCACGCTGGTCTTCCAGACCGATCGGCCGGTGGCGAGGAGCCCCGCCTTTCGGCGACGGGCCGCGGCCACGGCCCAGCGAGCGGCGGGGGCGGTGAGCGGGGCGCGGCCCGGGCCGCTCCTGCCCGCCTCGCGAACCGTGGCCTACGTCCAGATCCAGACGCCGCTCGAGAACGCGGATGCGGCCGACAAGACGCAGGCGATCCGCGACGCAACGCCCCGAATCCCGGGCGCGACCACCTACCTGTCGGGCTTTCCGGCGATCAACCACGACACCCAGAAGATTTACAACGACGACCTCGCGCGGGGCGAGTCGGTCGCGATCCCGATCGCGCTGCTCGTGCTCGCGTTCATGTTCGGGACCCTGGTGGCGATCGGGGTCCCGTTCGCGTTCGCCGCGGTGACCATCCCCTCCACCCTGGGCGCCGTGTGGATCTTCGCCCACTTCATGGACATGGCGATCTACGTCACCAACGTGGTCACGCTGATCGGCTTCGCGATCGCGATCGACTACTCGATGCTGGTCGTCTTCCGCTACCGGGAGGAGCTCGCGCGCACCGACTCGGAGACCGAGGCGCTGATCACCACGATGCGGACCGCCGGTCGCGCGACGCTGTTCTCGGGCGGCACGGTCGCGATCGGCCTGGCGCTGCTGCTGTTCATGCCACTGCCGTTCATGCGCTCGATGGGGATCGGCGGCCTGCTCGTGCCGCTGATCTCGATCGCCGCCTCGGCGACCTTCCTCCCGGCGCTCCTCGCGGTCCTGGGCCGCAAGGTGAACCGGTTCCGGGTCATTCCGCGGCGCGTTCTCGCCGCCCGCGCCGAGGGGCGCCCGGGATTCTGGACCCGGCTCTCGCGATCGATCATGCGGCGGCCGGTCCTCTATCTGGTCGGCGCCGGCGGATTGATGGTCGCGCTCGCGATCCCCGCCCTGCAGCTCCACCTGACCAGCGGCGACAACCGCGGCGTCCCGCTGACCACCGAGTCGACCAAGGGGCTGGCGCTGCTCGACGACACCCTGGGCCCCGGGGCGTTGGCCCCGAACCAGATCGCCATCGACACGCACCGGCCCGGCGGCGCCACCGAGCCCGGCACGCTGGCCGCGGAGCGTCGCCTGGTGGCCGAGCTTCGCCACGACCCCGAGATCGACAAGCGCACGATCCAGGCGCCGATTCTGGCCGGCCCGGGCCCGGCCGGCGTGGCGAGGGCGCAGCGGGCGAGCCTGATCGACTCCGATCGCCAGGTGATCCAGATCCGCGCCGCGGGGCGAAGCGACTCTGGGACAACCGCGGCGACCGACCTGGTTCACCGGCTCCGCGACGACTATGTACCGGCGGCGGGCTTTCAGGGCTCCACCGTCCTGGTGACGGGGGCTCCGGCGTACGGGGTCGACTTCGTCGACCGGGCCTATTCGGCCTTCCCGTGGCTGGTGGTCGCGGTGCTGGTGCTCTCCTATCTGCTCCTGCTGCGGGCCTTCCGATCGGTCGTCCTGCCCTTGAAGGCGGTGCTGTTGAACCTGCTCTCGGTCGCCGCGACCTACGGGGTGCTGGTGCTCGTCTTCCAGCATGGCGTCCACTCCGTCCTCGGCCTCCAGCCCTCCCCGCAGATCGAGGCGTGGATCCCGATCTTCCTGTTCGCGATGCTGTTCGGCCTCTCGATGGACTACGAGGTCTTCCTGCTGTCCCGGATGCGCGAGGAGTGGGATCCCCACCACGACAACGAGCTCGCCGTGTCCCGCGGGCTCGAGCACACGGGGCGGATCATCACCGCAGCGGCGATCATCATGATCGCCGCCTTCTCCGGCTTCACGGCGGGGTCGTTCGTCGGGCTGCAGGAGTTCGGGCTCGGGCTGTCGGCGGCGATCTTCTTCGACGCCACGGTGGTTCGGGCGCTGCTCGTCCCGGCCCTGATGAAGCTGCTCGGAGACTGGAACTGGTATCTGCCGGAGCGGGTCCGACGGGCGATGCGCTTGGGGCGGCCGAAGCCCGCCGCGCAGACCGGCGGCTCGAGCGAGTAGCGGCTCGGTGACGACGCGATCCACCCTCGCCGTCTGAGGGCGCGCCCTACGTTTGGGCTTGCAGCGCGCCGCGGGTCGAGAAGGGCAGCCGCCAGTGCTCGTGGCTCTCGCCGTTGATCGACAACCGCCATTCGTAGCGGCCGCCCGGCAGCAGCGGCAGCGGGCCGACGTTGATCGCCAGCGGCATGTCGATCGAGGTTCCCGGCTTGATCCCCGGTGGCCTGCCCACCTCGAAGCTGCCCTCGACGATGATCGGCTCCTCAGCGCCGGCGTCGGTCTCCAGCTCGACCGCGTTCCCGTCGCTGTCGACGAGGTCGAACCGGAAGCTGTGCTCCACGTTGGTCCGATCCCAGGGGACCTGGATGTAGGCGGCGATCGCCGAAGGCGTCGGATCCGGCCCCGTGATCGACCAGCCACCGCCGAGGATGTAGAGCTTGCCGTCGACCGCCTGGGCCGAATCGGCGAGCAACATCGTCACCTTCATGGGGCCATCCTGCCACACGCGGCATGGGCGCCCTGGCCGAGGTGCGACGCCAGATAGCAGTAGGCGGGCTTGGGATGGAGGTTCGCCCGCGCGACGCCGTAGGGCTCGAACTGCGGGCCCTCGGTCTTCGTCTCCCGGAGCGCGTAGACGAGAAAGGCCCTGACGTCGCTGTTCTGCGTCGAGCGGTACATCCGGACCAGGGCGGGGCCCTGGCGGGCCAGGCCGGTGCTGCCCTGCAGCCGGGGGCTCGAGGTTCCGCCGACCCCGACCTCGGTGATCCACAGCGGGGTCCCGCGATCGTGAAACCGATCCCGCACGCGACGCAGCCCGTCGAGGTTTGCGGTCATGCGCTCGGCCCATGGCGGGCCCGATGGATACGGATGAGCTCCGATGCCGTCGAACGACCCTCGACCGGCGAGCCGATAGACGCTGGCGAGGAACCGAGGCGCCGGGATCCCGCTTCCGGTCTCGGCGGTTCCCGCCGCGAGCCCGCCGGTGAGGATGGGCGCGGTGGCGCCCGCGGCGTGCGCGCTTCGATGCGCGGCGCCGAGCAGGCGCGAATAGAGCGCCGGCGACGGGGCGGGTGCGAAGAAGCGCGGTAGGTTCGGCTCGTTCCACACCTCGAGCGCCGCCATCCGCGGGAGGCGGCGCGCCGCCGCCTCGATGAAGGCTCGCCAATCGGAGAGATGCCGGCGGCTCGGCGGATAGGAGCAGAGCTCGCCGTGGGCGGCCCGACATGTTCCCGGGCGCTCCCAGCCGGGCCGCCGCGCCCAGGTCGGGGCGCCGTAGGCAAGCACCACGGGTCTGATTCCAGCGGCGAGCATCGCCCGATAGACCCTCGACACCGGCGCCCAGTTGAACGTGTGGACGATCGTCCCTCCCCGCCTCACGGGCGCGGCGCGCTCGACCGCGGCCCAGGAGATCGCGAGCCGGTCGATGCTCGCGCCGGCCCGGGCGGTGAGGTCGACCTGCTGTTCGGTGGTGAAGCGCGTCGAGCCGGGACGACACGGCTCCCCGGGTGGCACGAGCGCCGCGGCGTAGCCCCGAGGTGCGGCCAGCGGCCGATAGCAGTAGTCGCCCCAGCCGGCGGTGAAACCCCATGGCGGGCCCTGAAGGCGATGCGGCGACGGAGCCACCGGGCCGCTCTCGGATCGTGAGCCGTGATCGATGGCGAGGAGAGCCACCGCGCCCGCGATCGCGAGCGCCCCGGCCACCAGGCCCGCGACCACCAGGCCGATGCCCCAGGCGCCGATCCTCCGGCTTGCCGAGCCTCCCACCTCACGGTCGGGCCGCCCTGCGCGTTCGGGCCGATTCACGCCCCAATGCTAGGACCGGCCCGCCGCCGGCCGGTCCTGATCGCCGGCCGGGCGAGGAGCGACCTATCATCAGCGCCCGGGGCGCGTAGCTCAGTGGGAGAGCGCTCGCTTCACACGCGAGAGGTCGCTGGTTCGAAACCAGCCGCGCCCATTGAGGAATCCCCGCTATTCGCGGTTCGACGCCGGCGAGCCGGCGTGGGTGCCGTTCATCTGGCGCCCTGGGGCTTTGCCGCGGTGCCGTGCAACTGTACGGTCAGGCCCGTCCAGAAATCGCAGACATTCTGAGGTTTCCGTCGCTCTTTGTCGAGACGCCTAGGCGATGGAGGGAAGTACCAAACTCATCAATATTGCGCAGGCAGCTGAGTACCTAGGCGTCAGCGCCGCCTCGCTCCGCGCGTGGTCGGACCGGGGGCTGGTTCGTGTCTACAGGACCCCGGGTGGCCAGCGCCGTTTCTCGATTGACGACCTCGACAACTTCAAGCGCTCGATGCGGCAGCCTCCCCGCGGCTGATAGGCAGACGGGCTGCGGGAGTAGCGGCTCACAAGACAGCTGCGGCGATCAGCGTCCTTGTCCGGGGCATCGCCCGCGCAGTATCTCGCTCTGGCCCACAGGCTGCGGGCGCCACGGCTCCCAGGAACACCGTCCCATTCCCTCAGGGCTGGCGCTGCCGGCCCTGATGGTCAGATCTGAGGAGGCTGGCGCGTGAGCGACCGAGGGCGTTCATCCTGGCGAGCGCCTCACGCCCGAGCTTGGGTCGTCGTGCATAGTTAGCCGAGCCAACCTCAGCGGCGAAGCGCCGATGCTGCAACCAGGCCCCGAGACTAGGTTCTCGGATAGGCTGAGCGAGCAAATGAGCGGGGGACCTGTCGCGTCCGAGTTTGCGGCCGTGCGCGTCACGGGCAGTCTCGCGCAGAGCGCGCGAAACGAGCAGCTGAGGCGGCCGCGCTGATGCGGGCCACGGCGGTATTCGCGATCGCGGCCGTGGCCGGCTTGAGCGCCGCCTCCCTCCCCGGAGCCGCGAGCGCCGCGACGATCCATGTCGCCTCCACCCAGGACGCGCAGAACGGCTCGCTCGACGACCCGGGGTGCACGCTTCGCGACGCGATCCAAGCCGCCAACGACAACGCCTCCGCCGCGAACGGCTGCAATGGCGACAACGGTGGCGGCACCGGCGTCGACACAATCCTGCTCCAGGGCGGCCAGACCTACAAGCTGACCCTTCATGCCGCTCCGGAGAACGCGAACGCCTCGGGCGATCTCGACATCACCGGCGGCGGTGGGACGATCATCCGGAGCTCCGGACCAGGGCTGGCGACGATCGACGCCGACAGCACCACCTTCCCCGGGCCGGCGGACGACCAACGCGGCCGCGCGATCGACATCATCGCCGGTGCGGGTGCCGTCACGCTCGACGGAATCCGCGTCCAGGGCGGGGCGGTGACCGACAGCACGGGCGGCGGGGGGATCAAGACCCGCGCGCCTCTGAAGCTCGTCGACAGCGAGGTGACAGGCAACAACGTCGCGGTGTTCGGCGGCCAGACCAACTTCGGCGGGGGAGGCATCCTTGTCCAGGACCAGGGCGGCCTGACGCTGATCCGCAGCACGGTCGCCAACAACCTGGTCAAGGCCAATGCGGCCCTGCCGCTCGACGAGGCTCGCGGCGGCGGGATCACCTACGCCTCGAGCGATCACCCCCTGAACGCGACCAACAGCACGATCTCGGGCAACAAGGTGGACTCCTCAGGCAACACCACCAACACCACCTATGGCGGCGCGATCAACTGGGAGGGCTTTGGGCAGGCGATGAACCTGACCAACGTCACGATCAGCGACAACTCGGCGATCGGGGGCGGGTCGGCGTCCGTGTTCGGTGGTGGCATCGGCCTGCTGGGGCCGGGCGCGAAGCTGCGCGAAACGATCCTGGCGGGCAACCAGGCCCCGGCCCAGCTGGACTGCGTTCAGACCCTCTCCGGTAGCGACTGGACCTCGGCCGGCGACAACGTGATCGGCGACAGCTCGGGATGCACTCACACCGGGGGCAGCAACGACGTCTTCAACGTCCTCCCGGGCCTCGGAGCGCTCGCGGACTACGGCGGGCCGACCAGCACCCAGCTCCCCAACCCCGGCAGCCCCGCGATCGACCGCGGCGGCAAGTGCCCGACGACCGATCAACGCGGCTTCCTTCGCGCTGCGGCCGCGCCCTGCGACGCGGGCGCCGTCGAGGTCGGAGCCGTCCCCCCTGGCTCGGCGCACGCGTCGGTCAAGCGCGAAGGCAAGGTCAAGGTCAGGAAGGGCGAGCACAGACACTTCGTCGTCCAGACGGGCATCGATGCGTCCTGCCCGAGCGCCGGGACGACCTGCCGGGGGAGCGCTGTAGTAGAACGCGCCGCCGACGCGAGGGGGCTAGCGCTCACCTCTCGGCGCCGGAAGCCTCTGGGCAGGGCGAACCTGTCGGTCGCGGCCGGCAAGACGCAGGCGGTGAAGGTGACGCTGACGAGGAAGGCGTCTCGCGCGCTTCGCCGCAAGGGCAGGCTGAAGGTGGCGATCTCGGTGACCCTGGTGGGCCCGGCCGGAGCCCCGGCGACCGCCACACGATCGGCCGAGCTTAAGCCGCCGAAGCGAAGACACCATTAGATCGGCCCCGGGCCAGGGCCGGAGACCCGCATCACCCGCCTCTCCGTGCGAGGCAGACGGGACAAGCAGGAACGTTCTCCTGCGACATCGCGCAGTATCTCGCCAGACGCTCCGAGATCAGGCCGATGGTTCGGTCACGCAGACGGTCTGCTCCTCTAGGTCTTCAGGGTCAATGCTTGGATTGCCGCGCTCATCCACGACTTCCGCTCTCAGATTGCCGATGTAGATCTCCTCGTCTGTCCAGAAGAGCTGGCCCGCGCTGACCCCCGGAACGTCGTAGTTCTTGGCCAGCGTCACCGCCTCCGAGACCGACGGCAGGCGCAACCCGAAGCCGCTGCAGTGGGCGACCGCGTCTTGCCAATTCCTCCCCACCCCGTCGCTACCCGCGCAGATCGGGCCGAACTTCTTGACGAGCGGCATCTTGCAGGTGTCAACGCCGCTTCGGTCGGCGATGTCCTTGCCGTTGATCGACCCGGCGATGATGTTCGGGTGCTTGCCGCTCGGCGGCTTGTGGCCGGAAATCGTTCCCCGGTCCACCTGACTGTTGGTGGAGATGATCACGCTCGCCATCGCGGTGCCGCCGAGGGCGACGAACAGGGCCGCGTAGGCGACCACCGTGGCGTGGCTGGGGCGACGAAATCG
>JAHEXV010000083.1 GCA_023251935.1 bacterium
CATCTCGCCCTCCTTGGCCGCCACCTGGACTCCGGAGCCGGCCGCGCGGGCCAGGCGCCCCCCCTGGCCCGGGATCAGCTCCACGTTGTGGACGATCGTCCCGGTCGGGATCGAGCGAAGCGACAGCGCGTTGCCGGGCCGGATGTCGGTGCGATCGCCGGACTCCACGCGGTCCCCGGGCCGCAGCCCCTGGGGGGCGAGGATGTAGCTCTTGTGCCCGTCCGCGTAGTGCAAGAGGGCGATGTAGCAGGTGCGGTTCGGGTCGTACTCGATCGTCGACACCTTGGCCGGCACGCCGTCCTTGCGACGCTTGAAGTCGATCCGGCGATAACGACGCTTCGCGCCGCCGCCTCGATGGCGCGAGGTCACTCGCCCGCGGGCGTTTCTGCCCCCGGACTTCGACCTGCCCTCGGTGAGGGCCTTGGTGGCGCGGTCCCCGGTCAGCTCCTCGCGCAGCTGAAAGGTGGCGAAGCGACGCCCCGGGGAGGTTGGCTTCGACTTTCGAATCGGCATCGGTCAGTCGCCCTTGCCCGCGCTTGTCATTCGCTCACCGCCGCGCCCTCGAAGAGCTCGATCCGGTCGCCGGGGGCGAGCTGGACCACCGCCTTCTTCCAGGAGCGTGTGCGGCCGCTGTGCAGGCCACGGCGCTTCGGCTTCGAGCGGACCTTGGCGGTCCGCACCGCGGCCACTCGGACATCGAAGATCTCCTCGACCGCCCGCGCGACCTGCGTCTTGTGCGCTCGGTCGTCGACCCGGAAGGTGTACTTGCCGTCGGTCATCAGCGCATAGCTCTTCTCGGAAACGACCGGCTCGATGATCACCTGGCGCGCGTCCATTCCTTACTCCTCGGAACCCTCGTCTCGGGCTTCGGATTCCTCGGAGGAATCCGGCCGGGCCACCCCGCTACCCCCGCCGCGGCGGTTCACGTCTGCCGCGCGATCCGTCAGCAGCTCGAGCGCGCTCTGCGACACGACCAGGGAGGCGTGGCCGATGATGTCCGCCACGCCCACGTCGCTCGCCAGCGTCACGCCCACCCTGGGGATGTTGCGAAAGCTCTTCGCCGCGCCCTCCTCCTCGAGATCGAGGACCACCAGGGTCGGCCGCTTGGCGCCCCACTTCTCGAGCGCCTCCGCGGCCCGCTTGGTCATCGGCTGCTCGAAGCTCGCCCCGTCGAGCACTGCGACGCTGCCGCGGGCGGCGTGCACCGAGAGCGCGGCGCGCAGCGCCCGTCGCCGCGCCTTGCGGTTGACCTTCACGGCGTAGCCCCGTGGCGCGGGGCCGAAGGCGACGCCCCCGCCGCGGCGATGCGGCACGCTGAGCGCCCCGGCTCGGGCGCGGCCGGTGCCCTTCTGCCGCCATGCCTTCGCGGTGGTCATCGCAACCTCGCCTCGGCCCAGGGTGGAGGCGGTGCCCCGGCGCCGAGCCGCGAGGTCGGCGCGCACGGCCTCCTGGACCAGCGACTCGTGGAGCTCCTCGCCGAACACGGCCGACGGTAGGTCGGCCTTCGCCTGCTTGCCGAGCATCGGCGCCTTCGTCGCCGCGGCCTTCGAGGCCATCACTCGCTCCTCACCTCGAGGGTGCTGTTGGGGGGGCCTGGCACCCCGCCCTTGACCAGCAAAAGGTTGCGGTCGGAGTCGACCTCCACCACCTCGAGCCGGCGCTGGGTGACCCGCTTGCCGCCCATTCGCCCGGGCATTCGCACCCCCTTGAACACCCGCGCCGGGTCGGCGCTGGCGCCGATCGAGCCGGGCGCTCGGACGTTGTGCGAGCCGTGAGACACCGGCCCTCGGCCGAAGTTGTGGCGGCGAATGGTGCCCTGGAAGCCCTTGCCGATCGCCACCCCGGAGACCTTGACCTTCTGTCCCGGCTCGAACTGCTCGACCGTCAGCACCTCGCCCACCTCGTGGTCGCCCTGGTCGCGAAACTCGACCACGGTCCGCGCTGCGGGGGCGCCGGCCTTCTTTAGGTGGCCGAGCTCCGCACGGCTCAGCTTGTGCTCCGGGATCTCGCCGAAGCAGAGCTGCACGGCCGCGTAGCCATCGCGCTCGGAGTCGCGCACCGCGGTCACCGGGCAGGGCCCGGCCTCGATCACGGTCACCGGGACGCGGGTCCCGTCGTCGGCGAACACCTGGCTCATGCCGAGCTTCTTGCCGATCAGCGCCGCCATCAGGAGCGGTGGGTGGGTCGGGGGTGGTGATTCATCAGGTCTTGATCTCGATGTCGACCCCGGCGGGCAGCGCGTCGAGGCGCTGCAGCGAGTCGATCGTCTTCGGGGTCGGCTGGTGGATATCGATCAGGCGCTTGTGGGTTCGGATCTCGAAGTGCTCGCGCGAGTCCTTGTCCTTGAACGGGGAGCGGATCACGCAATAGACGTTCTTGTCGGTGGGCAGGGGCACCGGCCCGGCGACCCGGGCACCGGTTCGCTGCGCCGTCTCGACGATCTCCCGCGCCGCCCGGTCGATGGCGTCGTGGTCGTAGGCCTTGAGGCGGATGCGGATCTTGTTTGCGGTTATTGCTGACATCTGTCCTATCGCGCAGATGGGGCGCCGCCCCGGTCTTGGGGCGCCGCCCCGGTCGTATCAAACACTGTGCCGTCGGCTCCTCGCTTCGTGTCTCGGGGCCGACGGGCCCGATGCGGTCCGGCTTTCTGTCCGGCCGCCTGGGCCGGCCCGGCGGGCCGGCCCGTGGGTGCTACTCGAGAATCTCGCTGACGACCCCCGAGCCCACGGTGCGACCACCCTCCCGGATCGCGAACCGAAGGCCCTTGTCCATGGCGATCGGAGCAATCATCTCGATCGTCATCTCGACGTTGTCTCCCGGCATCACCATCTCCGTGCCCTCGGGGAGGTTCGCCACCCCGGTCACGTCGGTGGTCCGGAAGTAGAACTGCGGTCTGTAGCCCGAGAAGAACGGCGTGTGGCGGCCGCCCTCCTCCTTCTTGAGGCAATAGACCTCGGACTTGAACTTCGTGTGCGGGGTGATCGAGCCGGGCTTCGCCAGCACCTGGCCGCGCTCGATCTCCTCCCGCTTGGTCCCGCGGAGCAGGCAGCCGACGTTGTCGCCCGCCTGTCCCTGGTCGAGGATCTTGCGGAACATCTCGACCCCGGTGACCACGGTCTTCGTGGTGTCCTTGATGCCGACGATCTCCACATCGTCACCCGTGTTGACGATCCCCTGCTCGATCCGGCCCGTGGCGACGGTGCCGCGCCCGGTGATCGAGAAGATGTCCTCGATCGGCATCAGGAACGGCTTGTCCAGGTCGCGCTCCGGCTCGGGGATGTAGGTGTCGAGCGCCTCGGCGAGCTCGAGGATCGCCTTCTGGGCCTCCTCGTCGCCCTCCAGAGCCTTCAGCGCCGAGCCCTTGATCACCGGCGTCTCGTCCCCCGGGAACTCGTACTCCTTGAGCAGGTCACGGACCTCCTCCTCGACGAGCTCGAGGATCTCGTCGTCGTCGACCATGTCGACCTTGTTGAGGAAGACGACCACGTAGGGGACGTTCACCTGGCGGGCGAGCAGGATGTGCTCGCGGGTCTGGGGCATCGGGCCATCGGCCGCCGATACGACCAGGATCGCGCCGTCCATCTGGGCCGCGCCGGTGATCATGTTCTTCACGTAGTCGGCATGCCCGGGGCAGTCAACGTGCGCGTAGTGGCGGTTGTCCGTCTGGTACTCGACGTGGGAGGTCGCGATCGTGATCCCGCGCTCCTTCTCCTCCGGGGCGTTGTCGATCGACTCGAACGAGCGCGCCTCGGTTTCGGAGCCCTTCTCTGCGAGGACCTTGGTGATCGCCGCGGTCAGCGTCGTCTTGCCGTGATCGATGTGACCGATCGTGCCGACGTTGACGTGCGGCTTATCGCGCTCGAACTTCTCCTTGGACATCTCGCTCCTTTAAGTGACGGGTTTCTCGAAGTCTTGTCTTGGGTCTCTGTGTCGGTGCGCTCCGCGGCGCGGTTTCGCGGGCGAACCCAGGAAATATAGGAGAACTACGCCGCCGCCACAGGCTCGGGGGCGCGGTACTCGACGATCTCGGCGGCGATGTTCGCCGGCACCTCCTCATAGCGCTCGAACTGCATCGTGTAGGTGGCCCGACCCTGAGTCGAGGAGCGCAGGTCGGTCGCGTAGCCGAACATCTCTCCGAGCGGGACCAACGCCTGAATCGCGACCGCGTTCCCGCGCGGCTCCTGGCCCTGGACCTTGCCGCGCCGGCGCGAGAGATCGCCGAACACCGTTCCCTCGAACTCCGACGGGGTCACGACCTCGACCGCCATCACCGGCTCGAGCAAGATCGGGTTGGCGCGCCGCGCCGCCTCCTGGACCGCCATCGACCCGGCGATCTTGAACGCCATCTCCGAAGAATCGACGTCGTGGTAGGACCCGTCGACGAGCTCGACTCGCACGTCGACCATCGGATAGCCGGCACGGATCCCGCTCCCGAGCGCCTCCTCGATGCCCTGCTCGACCGCCGGGATGAACTCGCTCGGGATCACTCCGCCCTTGATCCGGTTGACGAAGTCGAAGCCCTCCCCGGGCGCCGGCTCGAGGTTGATCACCACGTGACCGAATTGCCCCCGGCCTCCCGTCTGCCGCACGAAACGCCCGACGATCTTCTCGACTCGATGGTGGATGGTCTCGCGGTAGGCGACCTGGGGCCGGCCGACGTTGGCGTCGACGCTGAACTCGCGCAGCAGCCGGTCGACGATCACCTCGAGGTGCAGCTCGCCCATCCCGTGGATCAGGGTCTGGCCGGTCTCCTCATCCGACTGGACCTGGAAGGTCGGGTCCTCCTCGGCGAGGCGGGCGAGGCTGGCGGACAGCTTCTCCTGGTCGGCCTTGGTCTTCGGCTCGATCGCGACCGCGATTACCGGCTCCGGGAACTCGATCGTCTCCAGCACGATCGGGGCGTCGGGGGCGCAGAGGGTGTCGCCGGTTCCGGTCTGCTTGAGGCCGACGCCGGCGCAGATGTCGCCGGCGAAGCACTCCTCGATCTCCTCACGATGGTTGGCGTGCATCATCAGCAGGCGCCCGATCCTCTCGGTGCGGCCGTTCGAGGCGTTCAGCACCCGGCTGCCGGCGTCCAGCGTGCCCGAGTAGACGCGAAAGTAGGTGAGCTTGCCGACGTACGGGTCGGCCATCACCTTGAACGCCAGGGCCGAGAAGGGGACATCCTCGTCGGCCGGCCGCTCGGCCTCGTGCCCCTGGCCGTCCTCACCCTTGCGGGCCGGCTCCATCCCATGCACCGGCGGGACCTCGATCGGCGACGGCAGGAGCTCGACGATCGCGTCGAGCAGCGGCTGCACGCCCTTGTTCTTGAACGAGGATCCGCAGAGGACGGGGGTCACTTTGATGTCGAGCGTCGCCCGGTGAAGCGACTTGGCGATCCGCTCGTGCGGGATCTCCTCGTCGTTGAGGTAGGCCTCCATCAGCTCGTCGTCGTAGTCCGCACAGGCCTCGATCAGCTGCGTCCGCAAGTCGTGCGCCCGCTCGGCCAGGTCGTCCGGGATCTCCTCGTAGGCGAACTCGGTGCCCAGCTCGTCGGTCCAGACCAGGGCCTTGTTCTCGATCAGGTCGGCGACTCCCCGGAATCCATCCTCGGCCCCGATCGGGAGCTGGATCGGCAGCGGGTGGGCTCCGAGGCGCTCGCGCATCGTCTCCACGGCGCGCTCGAAGTCGGCTCCGGTGCGGTCCATCTTGTTGACGTAGGCGATCCGGGGGACGCGATACTTGTCCGCCTGGCGCCAGACCGTCTCCGACTGGGGCTCGACCCCCGCCACCGAGTCGAAGATCGCGATCGCGCCGTCGAGAACCCGCAGCGAGCGCTCGACCTCGACCGTGAAGTCGACGTGGCCGGGGGTGTCGAGGATGTTGATCCGGTGCCCCTCCCACTCGCAGGCCGTGGCCGCGGAGGTGATCGTGATCCCCCGCTCCTGCTCCTGCTCCATCCAATCCATCACCGCCGCGCCCTCGTGGACCTCCCCCATCTTGTGAGTCCGACCGGTGTAGAAGAGGATGCGCTCGGTCGTGGTCGTCTTGCCGGCGTCGATGTGCGCCATGATCCCGATGTTTCGGGTCTTCTCAAGCGGGAAAGTTCGTGCCATTGGTGCGTAGAGGTGTGGTGTGATCGAAAGTGCGGTCGATGAGCCGGCGCCTCGGCGCCGCTTCGGAGGAGGCGACGGGGCGGAGGCCGGTTCGGCGCACAAAAAAGGCCCGGACGGGCCCTGGCGCGGATCTCGGCTCAGCCCAAAACGCCTATATCGTGCGGCTCTCCATGGAATGGATTTCAGCTCGCGCGCCGCACATGGCTCGCGCACGGGCGACGGCTGAATATAGCAGGTGCATGATGCCCCTCAGAGCGCCAGGATGAGGCTGAGAAGCAGGAAAATCGCCCCCCGATCCAGGGCCGCCCGTCGGGCGCGGATGCCTCCTCGCAAGCGGCTCGCCAAGCCTGCGGCCCGGGTGGCCGGTGGCGCGGGGGCAATCGTCCTGGCCGCCCGGCGGGCGTTCGCGCGCATCCTGCGGCCGGCCCTGCGCGGCGGCGAGCGATCGCTGCGGAGCGCGGAGCGCCAGGTGACGCCGGCGCGCGGCCTC
>JAHEXV010000007.1 GCA_023251935.1 bacterium
GGCCTCGGATGCGCGGCGATCTGCTCCGGCGGCGGCCAGGGGGACGCGATCGTGCTCGAGGTGAACGGCGCCTAGCCGATCCCGGCCGCGCCGCGATCGCAAGCTCGCCCGGCCGGATGCGCAGAGCCGCCTTCTTCGACCTGGACCGGACCCTGATGGCGGGCTCGAGCGGCATGCACTTCGCTCGGGCGGCCTATCGGACCGGGATGGTGAGCCGGGCCCTGCTGCTGCGGTGGGGGCTCGAGCACGTTCGCTTCCGGCTCAGGGGGTCCACCGACCAGCGCACCGCCGAGGTGCTGTCGCAGGTCAAGGAGCTGCTCAGCGGGGTTCCCGAGCGCGATATCGAGCGGCTGGCCCCGGACCTGCTGGCCGGGGTCCTGCCGCGGATCTATCCCCCGATGCTCGAGGAGGTTCGAGTCCACCAGGATGCCGGCCGGGCGACGTTCATCGTCAGCGCGGCGGGGAACGGGCTGGTCGAGATCCTCGCTCGGGTGCTGGGGATGGACGGCGGGATCGGGACCCGGTACGAAGTCGACGCCGAGGGGCTGCTCACCGGCGCGATCGTCGAGCCGTTCGTCTACGGCCAGGGCAAGGTGGAGGCGATGCGCGCGTTCGCCGCCCAGCACGAGATCGACCTGGGCGAGTCGTGGGCGTACTCGGACTCGGCCTCCGACCTGCCGATGCTGCGCGCCGTCGGCAGGCCGGTGGCCGTGAACCCGGACGCCGAGCTGGCGCGGATCGCCGCCGGCGAGGGCTGGCAGGTGATGCGGTTCGAGAAGCTGGGCCGCCGCCTGGCGATCGCCGGCGCCACCGTCTTCGCCGCCGCGGTCGGCGGCATGGGCACGATGGTCGCCCGCCGCCGGCCCTCCGGGCGCCGGGTGGCGCTCCACCGCTAGGCGCCGAAGCCGCGCCCGGACGCATCTAGACTCTGGCCATGGCCGTAGAGCCCGGTTCACGCCGCCGCGCCCACCAGTGGCTGACGGAGGTCTACGCGGAGCAGGCCGAGCGCGAGGCCCTGTTCGAGACGATCTCCGGGCACGAGGTGAGGCCGCTCTACACCGAGGACGACCTCGCGGAGTGGGAGCCGGAGCGCGATCTCGGCTTTCCCGGGGAGCACCCCTACACCCGCGGTGTCTACCCGTCGATGTACCGCGGCCGCCTCTGGACGATGCGCCAGTTCGCCGGCTTCGGCACCGCCGAGGAGACCAACGAGCGGTTTCGGTATCTGCTCGACCATGGCCAGACCGGGCTGTCGACCGCTTTCGACATGCCCACCCTGATGGGGCTCGATTCCGACCACGCGCGCAGCCTGGGTGAGGTCGGCGTCGAGGGGGTCGCGATCGACACCCTCGACGACATGGTCGACCTGTTCGCCGGGATCCCGCTCGACCGGGTCACGACCTCGATGACGATCAACGCCCCGGCGGCGATCCTGCTCGCCTTCTACGTTTGCGCGGCGGAGGACCAGGGGGTGCCGCCCGAGGCGCTCGGCGGGACGATCCAGACCGACATCCTGAAGGAGTACATCGCGCAGAAGGAGTGGTGCTTCCCGATCGAGCCGGCGATGCGGCTGGTCACCGACGTGGTCGAATGGTGCGCGGAGCGGATGCCTCGCTGGCATCCGATCTCGATCTCCGGGTACCACATCCGGGAGGCGGGCTCGACCGCCCAGCAGGAGCTGGCGTTTACGCTCAAGGACGGGTTCACCTACGTCGAGCAGGCGATCGCCCGCGGGCTGGACGTCGACGACTTCGCCCCCCGACTGTCGTTCTTCTTCAACGCCCACATCGACTTCTTCGAGGAGATCGCCAAGTACCGGGCGGCGCGGCGGATCTGGGCCCGCCAGATGCGAGATACCTACGGCGCGAGCCGCCCAGAGTCGCTTCGGATGCGCTTCCACACCCAGACCGCGGGCGTCTCCCTGACCGCCCAGCAGCCGCTTGTCAACATCGTGCGCACCGCGATCGAGGCCCTCGCCGGGGTCCTGGGCGGCACCCAGTCACTGCACACCAACTCCTACGACGAGGCCCTCGCGCTGCCCACCCCCGAGGCGGTGCGAATCGCCCTTCGCACCCAGCAGGTGATCGCCCACGAGACCGGCGTCACAAACACGGTGGACCCGCTCGGGGGCTCGTATTTCGTCGAGACCCTGACCGACGAGATGGAGCGCGCCGCCTACGAGTACTTCGCCCGGATCGACGAGCTCGGCGGCATGGTCGAGGCGATCAAGCGCGGCTTCCCGCAACGCGAGATCGCGGACGCCTCGTTCCGCTACCAGCAGGAGGTCGACTCGGGCAAGCGAGTCGTGGTCGGCGTCAACGAGTACCGCCTCGCCGACGATGAGGAGCTCGAGCTCCACCGACCGGACCCGGCGATCGAGCGCAAGCAGGCCCAGCGCCTGGAGGGCACGCGGGCGAGGCGGGACTCGGCGGCGATCGAGCGTGCCCTCGGCGCCCTCAAGGAGGCCGCGGCCTCCGACCGGAACCTGATGCCCCACTTCATCGACGCGGCCCGCGCCCGGGCCTCCGAGGGGGAGATGGTCGCCGTCCTGCAGGAGGTCTTCGGGAGCTACACCGAGCAGCCGGTCTTCTGAGCGAGGGCGTGCGAGCGGCCGCAGGGCACGCCCCGCCCACGGTGGCCTGGGCTACGCTCATGGCGAGATGAGCGACGCCGAGACGAAGGCCGAGGGGGGTCGGAAGATCCGCATCGTGGTCGCCAAGCCCGGCCTCGACGGGCACGACCGCGGCGCGAAGATCATCGCCCGGGCGCTCCGCGATGCCGGCATGGAGGTGATCTATACGGGCCTTCACCAGACGGCCGAGCAGATCGCGGCGACCGTGATCCAGGAGGACGCCGACGCTGTGGGCCTCTCGATCCTCTCCGGCGCCCACATGACCCTGGTCCCCAGGGTCGTCGAGCTGCTGCGCGCGGAGGGCGTCGAGGACGTGGTGCTGACCGTGGGGGGCACGATCCCGGCCGACGACGCCCCGGAGCTGAAGCGGCTCGGGGTCGCCGAGGTGTTCACGCCCGGGGCCTCCACGGACGAGATCGTCAGCTTCGTGCGCACCGCGGTCGACGAGCGCCGCACGCTCGCCGCGCAGACGTCCTGAGCGATCGACGGCGACCTAGGCGGCGCCGATTGACTGGTCAGTCAGTCCGATTCCCGAGTCGTTAATATGCCGCCCGCGATTCCTCCGACCGCGTCACCCGTCAACCCCCGAAGGAGGACCACAGCTTGAAGATTTGCTGCCTGGTGAAAGAGGTTCCGGACGCCGCCGTCCAGAAGCGGATCGACCCGAGCACGAAGCGGCTCGACCGCTCCGGCGAGAAGAACCTCAACCCGTTCGACACCCACGGCATCGAGGCCGCGATGCAGATCCGGGAGGGGGGCGAGGTCTCCGTCGACGAGATCGTCTCGGTGACCATGGGCCCCGAGTCCGCGGTGCGAGCCCTGCACAAAGCGGTCGCGCTGGGCGCCGACCGGTCGCTGCATCTGACCGACGAGGCGCTGGCCGGATCCGACGTCTGCGCCACCGGCTACGCGCTCGCCAAGGCGCTCGAGGCCGAGCAACCCGACTTGGTGCTGCTGGGCCAGCAGTCCGACGACGGCGAGTGCTACACGATCGGCGCTGTCGTGGCCGACCACCTGAAGATGCCGTCGCTGACCCAGGTGATCAAGATCGACGTCTCCGGCGGCAAGCTCGTCTGCGAGCGCCAGGCTGAGTATGGCTACGACACGGTCGAGGTCGAGCTGCCCGCCGTGATCTCGGTCGGCGACGCGATCAACGAGCCCCGCTACCCGAGCCTGAAGGCGATCATGGGGGCGAAGAAGAAGCCCCTGGAGACCCAGGGGACGGCCGACGTCGGGATCGAGTCCGATCGAGTCGGCGAGGCCGGCTCAAAGACCGAGGTGCTGGCGATCAACCCGCCGCCCGCCAAGGAGGCCGGCGAGATCATTGAGGACGAGGACACCAGCGAGACGGTCGAGCGAATCGTCGCCTGGCTCGACGAAAGGAAGCTGATCTGATGTCGGGAATCCTCGTTTACGCCCTCCACGACGACGAGGGCAACTTCAACAAGAACTCGCTCGGGGCGATCTCGGAGGCGGCGAAGCTCGCCGGCGAGCTCGGCGCCGAGGCGGCGGCCGTGGTCGTCGGTGAGATTCCCGACGACGCCTGCGCGAGGCTCGGCGCCTATGGCGCCGCCAAGGTCTACCGGGCGAAGGCGGCGCCCGAGGGCCTCGCCCAGCCGATCGTCGACGTGATGGCCAAGGTGATCTCCGAGCAGGGCTTCTCCTACGCCCTGTTCGGCGGCGGGCTGCTCGGGTTCGAGATCGGCGCCGGGCTGACCGCGCGGCTGAACGCCGGCGTCACCATGGAGGTGACGAAGGTCAAGGTCGCGGACGGCAAGCTGGTCGCCGAGCGGCCGGTCCTCCAGGACTCGGCCGTGGTCGACGTCGGCTACGCCGGCGAGCCGGGGATCATCATCGGCCGCCTGAACGCCTTCGACGCGACCGAGCGCGACGGTGGCTCGGCCGAGGTGGTCGATGTCGACGTCGAGCTCTCCGACTGGTCGACCAAGGCGAAGATGGTCACCCGCGGCGAGCAGCGCGGCGAGGACGTCAACATCGAGGATGCCGAGATCCTCGTCGGCGGCGGTCGCGGGCTGGGAGAGGCCGGCAACTTCAAGCTCGCCGAGGAGCTCGCCGGGGCGCTCGGAGGCGCGGTGGCGGCGACCAGGGCGGTGGTCGATGCCGGCTGGTACCCGTACGCGGCGCAGATCGGCCAGACGGGCAAGACCGTGGCGCCGAAGCTCTACCTCGCCGCCGGGATCTCGGGTGCGATCCAGCACAAGGTCGGGATGCAGAACTCCGACAACATCCTGGCGATCAACAAGGACCCGAACGCACCGATCTTCGAGTTCTGCGACCTCGGGGTCGTCGGGGACCTCCACAAGATCATCCCCAAGCTGACCGAGGCGGTCAAAGCGAAGAAGGGCGGTTGACCCACGCCTGCCGCGCGCGGCTCGCACCCCGGCGAGCGCGGCGGCGCAGTGGCCAGTCGCCATCGGTGAACGGATGTCCGTAGCTCCAGCACAATTCCCGCCCCCCGTCAACCCGGCGGAGGAGTTCGTCACCAGGCCAGTCGACCCCGAGGACGAGCGAATCGAGGTCGGCGTGGCGATCGTCGGCGGCGGCCCGGCGGGTCTCGCCTGCGCGATCAAGATGATGCAGCTGCTCGAGGACGAGGCGGAGCTGACCGAGAGCCTCGGAGAGGTTCCGGTGGCGGTGATCGAGAAGGGGAAGGTCGCCGGCGCGCACCTGCTGTCCGGGGCGAACCTGCGTCCTTCGGCGATGCGCGAGCTGTTCCCCGACCTCGACCCCTCCGACTGGCCCGTCTACGAGGAGGTGACGAAGGACGCGGTCTACCTGCTGACCCCGAAGCTCGCGGTGCCGTTGAAGCCGCCTCCACCGAACTTCCGCAACCACGGCAACTACGTGACCTCGATCGCGAAGCTGGGGCGGTTCCTGGGCGAGAAGGCCGAGGAGGCGGGCGTCTACCTGCTGACCGAGACCGCCGCCGAGCGTCTCCTGGTCGAGGACCGGATCGTCAGGGGGGTGCGCTCGGGTGACAAGGGACGCGACCGCGACGGGGGAGAGCTCGCGAACTTCGAGCCGGGCTCCGACGTGGTGGCGAAGGCCACGGTGCTGGCCGAGGGGACCCAGGGGCACCTGACCGGCGCCGCGATCGACTACTTCGAGCTCGAGGGCCTTCAACCGCAGCGCTGGGAGCTGGGGGTGAAGGAGGTGTGGGAGGTGCCGAAGCCGCTCGACAGGGTCATCCACACGATGGGCTGGCCGCTGCGAAAGTCGCCCAAGTACAACGAGTTCGGCGGCAGCTTCATCTACCCGATGGGCGAGGACAAGGTCTCGATCGGGCTGGTGGTCGGCCTCGACTACACGGACGCGACCTTCTCCGTCCACGACGCGCTCCAGGAGCTGAAGACGCACCCGTTCGTCCGCAGGATCCTCGACGGCGGCGAGCGCGTCGCCTGGGGCGCGAAGACGATTCCCTCCGGTGGCTACTGGGCGCTGCCGCGCAAGGTGGCCGTGCCGGGGATGGTGATGTGCGGCGACAACGCCGGGATGTGCAACGTCTCCGAGCTGAAGGGCATCCACTACGCGATGCACGCCGGGATGTACGCGGCGGAGGCGATCGTCGAGGCGCTGAAGCGTGACTCGGTCAACTTCGACGCCTACGACCAGAGGGTCCGCGACAGCGCGATCGTCGAGGATCTGTACCGGTGGCGCAACGTGCGCCAGTCGTTCTCGAAGGGATTCTTCTTCGGCGGCGTGATCGCGAGCGGCGCGACGGTCACCCGCGGGCGCTTCCCGCCCGGGCGCTGGAATCAGCACGAGGACTCGAAGGAGGCGGTGGAGCTCGGCAAGGCCGGCGCCGGCTATCCGAAGCCCGACAACAAGTACACCTTCGACAAGCTCTCCTCGGTGTTCGCCTCGGGTAACGCAACCCGCGACGACGCGCCCAACCACATCCGGATCCAGCGCCATGTCCCGCGAGAGATTGCCCAGGCCTGGGCCTCGATGTGCCCGGCGCAGGTCTACGAGATCCCCGACGAGCAGCTCTCGAACGGGGCCTCGACCGTCGATCTCAACATCACGCCCTCGAACTGCGTCCAGTGCGGCGCGATCACCGCCAAGGGCGGCCGCCTGACGCCGCCCGAGGGTGGCGACGGCCCCCTGTACCAGGAAACCTGACCAGCGACGTGCTCCCGGCCGGCGCGGCCCATCCGCGGCCGGGCGACATCGTCGCTGGCCGAGTTGCGTCGAATGGACGAGCGCAACTCGGCGATCGGCGCGGCGTCCGCCATTCGAAGCTGGGTAACGGGCCTGGAGCCGCCCGAACGGCTCAGGCGGCGGGCAGCCAGACCGACGGCAGTCGCAGCGGGATCGGGCTCGGATAGTCGGAGAACAGCCTCAGCGCGAGCTCGGAGCAGGGGCGGCCTTCGAGCAGCGGCTTGAGGTCGGGAAACGCGAGCAACACCCGGATCGAGCTCGAGATCTGGCAGTCGGCCGCGTTGACCTGGCCGCCGCCGATGGTTCCGTCGGCGATTCGCCCGTCGACCAGCTCGAGCATGGCGGGTAATGATGCGAGATCGGCCCGAACGCCATCGTCGGTCGCGCCGACGACCCGTGCGAAGCGCCTGGCGACCGGCGCGTTGACGGCGGCGGCGACGCCGGGCAGGGGCATTCCGGACAGCTCGGCCAGCCAGCGCCGGAGCTCGGGTTGGCCGACGGTCCCCCAGCGGAAGATGCGGCGTGGAATCGGCTGAAGCTCCGACTCTCCCCAGGCCTCGGCCTCCTCCACCGCTCGCCGGGCCTCCGGCTCGGCTGGAAACAGCGGCGGCTGCTCTCTGACCCGCTCCAGGAAGCGGGAGATCCGCAGCGAGCCCTGGACCTTCGCTTCGTCGAGCTTGATCGCCGGGACCGTGCCAGCGCGAAACCCACGCGCCCGCAACAGCAGCGGATGCATTCCGGGGAGCAGGTCGACGACCTCGTGCTCGATTCCCTTCCGCTCGAGCATCACCCGAGCCGCCTGGGCGGGGTGCGAGGTGGCCAGCGAGTAGAGCTTCGCCTTCATCATCCGGAGCCGGCCGTGGCCGGCGCCGCCGAAGTCTGCCCGATGAAGTCGGAAATCGCGGCGGCGAGCTTCTCCGGCTGGTCCTCCGGGACGAAGGTGAACGCGTCGTCGATCTCGACGAGGCGCGCGTTCGGGATGTCCGCGGCGAGCCGCTCCGCGAAGCGGAGCTTGAAGAAATGGTCCTCCGGGGCCCAGGCGATCAATGTCGGTCGGTCGAACTGGCGTAGCCGCTCGGCGGCTTCGATCGTCTGTCGATTGGAGATCCCGCGCAGGACCTTCAACGCATCGCGGCGCACGCCGCGGTTCGCGAGGAACGGGGCCAGGTAGCCCTGGAGGGTCTCGTCGTCGATCGGGCGGCGCTTGCTGAGCAGCCCGAAGCCGAGTGGCCCGCGCCGGATCGCGCCGATCCTTCCGCCTTGGATCAGAGCCGTGATCAGGCCCGGGACGCGCGCCGCGTACTGGAGCGGGCGGAACGCGGGCGGCAGGAAGTTCTCGTAGGCGTCGCACGGCGTCAGGACGAGCCGGCCAAGACGCTCCGGATGATGCGCGGCGACGAGCTGGCAGATCGCGCCGCCGGTGTCGTTGCCCACGAGGGTCACGCCGTCGAGGTCGAGCGCTCCGAGGAAGTCCGCGACGACGCGGGCGACGCCGGGTGGGGAGAGGTCCGCGCCGGCATCCATCGGGACTCGATGCGAGCCCAGCGGGAGGTCCGGGACGATGCATCGAAAGTCATCCTGAAGGGGTGGCGTCACCTTGCGCCACAGCGCGCCGTTGACGAGCAGGCCGTGGATGAAGACGATCGGCTCGCCCGAGCCGCCGTCGCGGTACCGGATCGTGCCGGCGGGGAGGTCGAGCTGATGCAGGTCTTCGTTCGGCGCGGTCATCCGTCCCTCCTGGCGAGTAGCTTGCATGCAGTCAGTACGTAAGTAGCATACAGACAGTATGGAGATCAAACAGGAACGTAGGCCCACCGGAGCGCGGCGAACCCAGGCCGAGCGCTCGGAGGCTACCCGCGGAGCGCTGACGGCCGCCGGTCGACGGCTGTTCGCGCTGCATGGATACGCCGGCGTCGGGACCGAGGAGCTGGTCCAAGCCGCGGGGGTGACCCGCGGGGCCCTCTACCACCACTTCGAGGGCAAGGCGGACCTGTTTCGGGTCGTGTTCGAGGAGGTCGAGCGGGAGCTCGCCGAACGCTTCGCCAGCGAGGCGCTGTCGAGGCCCGACCCCTGGGAGGGGTTGGTGGCCGCGTTGGAGCTGTTCCTCGACGTCTGCGGCGAACCCGAGGTCCAGCGGATAGCGCTGCTCGACGCTCCCTCGGTACTCGGATGGGAGGCGTGGCGCGAGGTCGAGGCGCGCTACGGCCTCGGGCTGATCAAGCTGGCGTTCCAGAACCTGATCGACGCCGGCCTGGTGGAGCCTCAGCCCGTCGAGCCCCTCGCGCACGCGATCCTCGGCACCCTCACGGAGGCGGGGCTCTACGTTGCGCGGGCCGACGACGTCGCCGCGGCGCGGACCGAGATGAACGCCGTCCTGCGCCAGATGCTCGAGGGGCTCCGCGGCGGACCGCCCGACGATCGGTCCGACTCGCCCGGCGGGGGCACGGCTGGGGCCCGCCGCTAACATCAGTGGCCATGAAGGCCGGTATCCACCCTGAGTACGTGCTCGCGCATGTCCGCTGTTCGTGCGGCAACGAGTTCTACACTCGCTCCACCAAGCCGGAGCTGCATGTGGAGATCTGCTCCGCCTGCCACCCGTTCTACACCGGCAAGCAGAAGCTGGTCGACACCGGCGGCCGGGTGGAGCGCTTCAAGCGCCGCGCCGCGCGCAGCCGGCGCTAGGGGCCGATCGCGCCCGTGAGCCGGAGGCTGGGGTGTCGGGGATGAGGGTGACCCCGAGCCGCTGCCGATGAACGTCACCGCGGCCAAGCGGGCCGAGAGCGCCCCGGTCGCCGACGGACGGCCGTCCATGGATGGCCAGCCGGCGGTGGCGGAGGCGCGGATGCCGGATGGGAAGCCGGTGGCCCGCCGGGACGCTCCGGTCGGGGGCCAGGCGGTGCTCGAGGGCGTGATGATGCGCGGGGTTTCGACCTGGGCGGTGGCCGTGCGCACGCCGGACGGCGAGATCGAGGTCAGCTCGGAGCCGCTCGTCTCGTGGGCGAAGCGCCACCGGGTGCTTCGCTGGCCGGTGATCCGCGGGGTGGTCGCGTTGGCCGAGTCGCTGCGAATCGGCTTCCGCGCCCTGGCGATCTCGGCCAACGCCCAGATTGAGCCCGAGGATGGCGAGGAGGAGGCGGAGCCGATCGGCGGCTTCACCTGGGGGTTGACGATCGCCCTGTCCGTTGTCCTCGCGGTCGGCCTGTTCTTCGTCGTGCCGGTCGGCGCGACGAGCCTGATCAAGGACCAGCTCGGCTCCTCGGTGCTGTTCTGGCTGGTCGAGGGCGTCCTTCGCACCGCCATCTTCATCGGCTACCTGGCGGCGATCAGCCGCCTCCGGGACCTGCGCCGCGTGTTCGAGTATCACGGCGCCGAGCACAAGACGATCTCCTGCTACGAGGCCGGTGACCGTCTGGTCCCCGCCCGGGCGGAGCGCTACTCGCGACTCCACCCCCGCTGCGGCACTAGCTTCCTGCTGGTGGTGATGATCGTCGCGATCTTCGTCTTCGCGCCGCTCGGGTTGCCCGCCTGGTACTGGCTACTCGCCTCGCGCATCCTCGGGATCCCGCTGATCGCGGGGATCTCCTATGAGGTGATCAAGTGGGCCGGGCGCAACCGGCGCAAGAGTTGGGTCCGCGCCGTGATGTGGCCAGGGTTGATGCTCCAGAACCTGACCACGCGGGAGCCCGATCGCGAGCAGCTCGCGGTCGCGATCGCGGCCCTCGAGTCGGTGCTGGCGGTGGAGACCCCCGGGGAGGCCGCCGAGGCCGAGGCGATCGAGATCGTCGCCTGAATGACTCCGCCACCTCCTCCGCTCCCGCCCGAACACCTTGCCCTCGCCTCCGGCTCGGGCATTTCCCATCTGCTCCCGCGTCCGGGGGCGGCGGGTTAGGGCCTGTTACGGGGCGGCAGGTCGTAGTCGCTCGAACCGCGACTTCGTCGCTAGGGCCAACGACTCCACTCTGGGCGTCACACTTGGGGTGTGATTGAGGAGCTGATCACCCAGATCCAGGGCCGGTTCGCCGACCTCGAGCGCCAGATGTCCGATCCCGAGGTGATCGCGGACCGGGAGCGCTACGCCGAGATCGGTCGCGAGTACCGGGAGCTCGAGCCCGCCCATCGACTGGCGCTCCAGTACGCCCAGCTCCAGGACGACTTCGAGGGGGCGAGGGAGCTGCTGGCCGAGGACGGCGACGACCCCGAGCTGCGGAAGCTGGTCGCCGACGCGCCGGAGCGTCTCGAACGGCTCGCCGAGGAGATTCGCCTCGCGATGGTCGAGCGCGACCCCAACGACTCCAAGCACGTTCTGGTCGAGATCCGGGCGGGGACCGGCGGCGACGAGGCGGCCCTGTTCGCGGGCGACCTGTTCAAGATGCTGTCGCGCTACGCGGAGCAGCGCGGATTCGCCACCGAGGTGATCTCGCAATCGCCCGCGGAGGTGGGGGGCTTCAAGGAGGTGACCTTCGCGATCAAGGGCGACGGGGCCTACTCGGTGTTCAAGTTCGAGGGCGGCACCCATCGCGTGCAGCGGGTCCCCAAGACCGAGTCCCAGGGGCGAATTCACACTTCGACCGCGACCGTCGCGGTGCTGCCCGAGGCCGAGGAGGTCGAGGTCGAGGTCGACCCGAACGACCTTCAGGTCGACGTCTACCGCTCCTCGGGCCCCGGGGGCCAGTCGGTCAACACCACCGACTCGGCGGTTCGTCTCACCCACAGGCCGACCGGGATCGCCGTCTCGATGCAGGACGAGAAGTCGCAGCTGCAGAATCGGGAGAAGGCGATGCGGGTCCTGCGCGCCCGCCTCTATGAGCAGAAGCTCGCTCAGCAGCAGGCGGAGATCGCGTCGGAGCGCCGCTCCCAGGTGGGCTCGGGCGAGCGCTCGGAGAAGATCCGGACGTACAACTTCCCCCAGAGCCGGGTTACGGACCACAGAGTCAACGTCACGGCCCACAACCTCGACCAGGTCCTGGCGGGCGACCTACGCGAGTTCACGGACGCGCTGGCCGCCGAGGAGAAGCGCGAGCTGCTCGCGGCGCAGACCGCTGAAGCCGCGCCCTGATGCCGTCGGCAATCACCGCCGGCCGGGTCCGTGAGGCCCTCGAGGCGGCGACCGAGGCGCTTGCCGCAGCCGGCGTCGAGACGCCCCGCCTGGACGCCGAGCTGCTGCTTGCCGAGGCGACGGGTCGGGATCGGGCGCCGCTCGCGGCCGAGCCCGAGGCCGGGGTGGTGCCGGACGCCGGACGCCGCTTCTCCGAGATGGTCCGGCGACGAATCCGCCGCGAGCCGGTTGCCTACATCCTCGGCCGAAAGGGCTTTCGGCGGATCGAGCTGGCGGTCGACCGGCGGGCGCTGGTCCCGCGCCCCGAGACCGAGCTGCTGGTCGAGATCGCCCTCGAGCTCGAGCCCCGGACCGCGCTCGACATCGGCACCGGGTCGGGCGCCGTCGCCCTCGCCCTGGCCGACGAGCTGCCGACCTGCAGGGTGACCGCGACCGATACCTCGAAGCAGGCCTTGACCCTGGCGCGCGAGAACGCCGAGCGCCTGGGCATCAACGGTCGCGTTCGCCTCGAGCCCGGGACGGTGCCCGAGGGCCGTAGCTTCGACTTGGTGCTCGCCAACCTGCCCTACGTCCGCGACGACGAGTGGGAAGGCCTGGCGCCGGAGATCACCCGCTACGAGCCGCGTGAGGCGCTCGTGGCCGGGGCCGAGGGAATCGAAGTGATCGCGACCGTCGCTCCAGCGGCTGTCGCCGCGCTGGCGCCCGCCGGATCGCTCGCCTTCGAGGTCGGCGCCGGCCAGGCGGGCGCGGTGGCCGAGCTGATGCTCGACCTCGGCTTCCGCCAGGTCGAGGGGCGCCAGGACCTGGCTGGGGTTCCCCGCGTGGTGCTTGGCCGCATGGGCTCCGGCTGATGGACGTCTCGATCGAGCGCGACGGGACGGCCGAGGCCCGCCGGGCACTGGAGCGCTGTGTCGTCGCCGGCGGGATCGCGCTGTTCCCCGCGGACACCCTCTACGGGCTTGCCTGCGACCCGTCCAACGCCACCGCGATAGATCGCATCCACGAGCTCAAGGGTCGCGAGGACGGAAAGCCGTCGGCGGTGATGTTCTTCGCGCCCCTGGCGATGCGAGAGCTTCTGTCGGCGCTCGGGCCGCGGACTCGGGCGGCGATCGGGGCTCTGCTCCCGGGACCGGTGACCCTGGTGGTGAACAACCCCGAGCATCGCTACCCGCTGGCCTGTCGAGAGGATCCCGGAAGGCTCGGGCTGCGGCTGATCGAGGGACCGTTGGTCGGCGCCCGGTGCGGGATCCTCCAGACCAGCGCGAATCGAAGCGGCCAGCCGGCGCCCAGTCGGTTCGGCGACGTCGACGCCGGGATCCGGGCGGGTGCCGACCTGGCCATCGACGGGGGCGAGCTGCGCGGGGAGCCCTCGACCGTGGTCGATCTCACAGCTCTGGAAGCGACAGGCAGGTGGTCCATGCTCCGAGAGGGAGCGCTCTCGGGCGAGGAGCTGTCGCGCCGCTTGACCGCTTCGGTCGCTGAGGATGGCGGCGGCTAGCCCTTGTCGCCGGCTGCGTCGAGGGCCTCCTCGAGCGTCGCGAACACCCGCACCCGGATCGCCTTGCCGTCCTTGAGCTCCCAGATCTGAACCACGTGCTGCTCGGTCTCGATGCCCGTGGTACGGCCGCGCGCCCGTAGGGTCATCGGCACGACGGTCCGCTCGCCCACCGCGATGAACTCCTCGGGCGCGAACTCCACCCTGTCCATCGCCTCGTAGAAGGACTCGAAGTAGCGGCGGATGCCCTCCGGGCCGCGGTACGTGTCCGGTTCCGCGGCGAGCCCCGCAGGCGTCGTGACCTCGAACTCGGGGTGGATGAAGGGCAGCAGCGCCTCGACGCCTCCGTGGTTGAGGGTCTCGAAGCCCCGGCGGACCAGATCGAGGTTGGTCTCGGCCACCGGCGGTCAGGGTACCCGGGCCGCCGCCCCGAGCCCCTTGGCGCTAGCCCGCCGCAGCCCCGACGACCGAGCGCACAAAGAGCTGGCGCGCCTCGCGCAGCGCGGGCGTGTCGCCGCTCTCCACCCGCTCCAGCGCCAGACCGCCGATCCCGGCGCTGATCAGGACGGCGAGACCCGCCGCGGTTCGGCGAGGCAGGGCGGGCCCCGCGTTGCCCAGCAGCTCGAGCAAGACCTCCCGCCAGCGTGAGCGCTCGGCGTTCATCACGTCGCGCACCTCGTCCTCGACCACCGAGACGGCACTGAGGTCGAAGTAGACCCGCGCCACGCGCACGTCGCGATCCATCAGTCCCCAGATCCCGTCGAGGGCGCCGCGCACGACGTCCTCGACTGTGCTTGCCTCGCCAACCGCTTCAACGACCGCGGCTGTGATCTGCTCACCGAGCAGGCGGCCGGCGGCTGCCACCAGGCCCTGCTTGGAGCCGAAGTGGTAGGCGATCAGGGCCTTGTTCTCCCCGGCGCGGGCTGCGACCTTGGCTACGGTGAGGCCGGCATAGGCATCCGCCTTCAGCACCTCCAGGCCCGCCTCGAGGATCCGCTCCCGGGCGCCCGTCGACGGGCGCCCGGGTCGCGGCCTGGGTTCGACGGCGGCGCTCAAGCGGCGGCGGCGAGCATGGCCGGGTCGAGGCCCATCGCCGCCAGCTTCTTCGACAGGGCCTTCATCGCGTACTCGAAGATCTCCTCGGACCTGTAGAACGGCGTCTCGAAGTCGTATGGGTTCTCGACGCCCGGCGGCACGAACACGAGCGAGGCGACCGGCAGCGTCTCCTTCAGCGTCTCCTCGATGATCCTCGCGTTCGCGGGGTCCGCGCTGATCGCATCGGCGAGGAACTTCACCCCGAAGCCGACATGACGCGACTCGTCGCGGTTCACCGCCGTGAACCCGGCGGTGAAGCCGGGGAACCAGCCGCGCTCCTTGAGGCTGCGAATGATGAACCGGGCGCCGGTCAGGGCCAGCGTCCCCTCGATCACGACCATGTAGACGGTGATCCCGCGGACCAGCGCCGCGAAGTCGCTGGGGTCCTTGCGCAACCGCTCCGCGCAGTCGTGGAGGATGCCGTTGAAGAGCCTCTCCCAGTCCTCGTTGACGTTCGCGCGCTGCTGGTCGAGCATGTCGCCGATCGTCGCGGCGCTCGCTCCGAGCACCTCGCGGTAGAAGCGATCGAAGAACACCATGTGCTTGGCTTCGTCGGAGATCTGCGTGGTCAGGAACGCCTGCGCCTCGTGGGATGGGGCGCCCATCGCGAACGGCAGCAGCTCGGCGGTGACCCGTTCCTCGCCGAGGAAGAACTGGGAGAACCCGAACAGCAGGAAATCGCGCTCCTCCTTGGTGATCAGGTCAGGGTCGGCCCACTGTCGGGCGTCCTCGGTGAAGTCGAAGTCCTCGGTCGACCATTGCTGGCGCTGCCAGCGCATGAACAGCTTCTGGTAGCTCGGCGCGGCCTCGACGATGCGGTCGAGTCCCGCCATCACCTTGTCGATGTCGGCATCCAGCAGGACGCTCAGTGCCTCGTCCTCGGTGTGTAGCTCGTGGGCGCCGTTGGTGCTGTTGCTGCTCATCTCTCCTCCTCGCGGTCGCTTGGGGTGGACCGCGCGATCGGCCGACGGTCGGTCGGCGCTGTATTTAATCAAACGATCAATAAATATATGTTCCTGACCGTCGATCGGCCCGTCCGGGGTCCGACGTCGAGCCGTCCATGTCGGCGCACGCCGGCCCGCCGGGCTCGGCTCGGCCATCTGTCAGTCGCCGTAGAGTGTCGGACGTGGACCCACTGCCCGAGGACTTCCAGACCGCATCGCTCGCCGAGGTCGACCCCGACATCGCGCGCGTCCTGGAGCGCGAGCTCAACCGCCAGCAGAACACGCTCGAGATGATCGCCTCGGAGAACTTCGTCCCCGAGGCGGTCCTCGAGGCCGCCGGCTCGGTGCTGACCAACAAGTACGCGGAGGGCTACCCCGGCCGCCGATACTACGGCGGCTGCGAGGAAGTGGACGTCGCCGAGCAACTGGCGATTGACCGCGCCAAGGAGGTGTTCGGCGCCGAGCACGTCAACGTCCAGCCGCACGCGGGGGCCCAGGCCAACAACGCGGCCTACATGGCGATGCTCGAGCCCGGCGACACGATCCTCGGGATGGCGCTCGACCACGGTGGCCATCTGACCCACGGCATGAGGCTGAACGTGTCCGGGAAGCTGTATGAGGTCGTCGCCTATCACGTACGTCGCGACGACCTGCTCTGCGACATGGAGGAGGTCGAGCGGCTGGCGCGCGAGCACCGGCCCAAGGTGATCGTCGCCGGCTGGTCGGCGTACCCCCGCCAGCTCGACTTCGGGGCCTTCCGGGAGATCGCCGACGCCGTGGGGGCCAGGCTGATGGTCGACATGGCCCACTTCGCGGGGCTCGTGGCCGCGGGCGAGCACCCGAGCCCGGTCCCCTACGCGGACGTGACCACCACCACGATCCACAAGACCCTCTGCGGCCCTCGCAGCGGGATGATCCTGTGCCGCTCCGAGCTCGCCAAGGACATCGACCGGTCGGTCTTCCCGGGGCAGCAGGGGGGGCCGCTGATGCACGTGATCGCGGCCAAGGCCGTGGCCCTGCGGATCGCTCAGTCCGAGCCGTTCCGGGCTCGCCAGCGACAGACGATCGCCAACGCGAAGGCGTTCGCCGACGAGCTGATCGCGGGCGGGGTGTCGGTGCTCACCGGAGGCACCGATGTCCACTTGGTGCTCGTCGACCTGGGCCCGACCGGCCTGGACGGCAAGACGGCCGAGAGCCGCCTCGAGGGGGTGGGGATCACCGTCAACCGGAACGCGATCCCCTTCGACGAGCGTCCGCCGATGAACCCATCGGGGCTGCGGATCGGCACGCCGGCGCTGACCACGCGCGGCCTCGTGGAGGAGGACCTGCGAGAGATCGCCCAGGTGATCTGCGTCGCGCTCTCTGACCGATTCGACTCCGAGCGAGACGCGCTTCTTGAGCGAACCCGCGCCCTGATGGAGCGCTATCCGCTCTACCCTCAGCTCGCGGCGACCCCGGTCTAGCGCGAGCGCACGGGTTTCCCGCGAACCGCCTGGTCGGAGGCTGGGTAGGGGGCGGGAGCCATCGGCCGAGTTTCGACGTCTATTTCGCCACAACTCGGCTTTCGGCGGGCCGTGGCCGGCGGCCAGACGTAGACGTCCTTCTCGAGGCCGGTTGGCTGGGTGACCCGCCCGGGGCAGTCGGCGGACCACGAGGCCCCGATTGCGATCAGCCAGGGCACCGCGGCGAGCACCACCAGGCCGGCCGCGGCCCAAGCGCCCCGCGCGAAGCGACTGCGACGCCCCGTCCGCACCGTCGGACGAGGGTAGCCGCTCGCGTGGCGCCTTCCTCATCGAATGCCGCCGCCTGCCCAGGCGGCGATCCCAGTTGTGCATCACATGGGTGCATATGTGGGATCGCCCTAGGGCGGACGCTCAACACCGGTATCGGGCGGCTCATGGCCCGACGGCGTCACTACGCTGGCGACGCCATGCGCCTCGACTTCGACCTCGACCGGGTGCGGCTCGGCGAAGGGCCGACGCCGGTCCGCGAGCTCGCCGAGCTGGGCGCGGAGGGGGGCCGTGCGCCGGTCTGGATCAAGGACGATGGCGCCTACAGCGATCTGGGCGGAAACAAGGCCCGCAAGCTCGAGTGGCTGCTCGGCGACGCCGCCCGCCGCGGCAAGCGCACGATCCTGACCGGCGGGGCGCTGGGCACCAACCACGGTCTGGCGACGGCGCTGTTCGGGCGCCGCCACGGGATGCGGACGGTGCTTGTGCTGGTGCCCCAGCCCGACACGGCTCACGTTCGTCGTCAGCTCGAACGGCTGCGCGAGACCGGCGCTGAGCTCCACTTTCCCCGCGGCGTCCGCCGCGCCTACCTGCTGGCCGCCTGGCTGTTCGTGGCCCGGACCAGCCCGCCGCTCGATTTCCCCTACTTCCTTCCCCCCGGAGGGTCGGTTCCGCTTGGCTGCGTGGGCTATGTCGAGGCCGCCGACGAGCTCCGCGCCCAGGTCGAGAGTGGCGAGCTGCCTGAGCCTTCCCACATCGTGGTGGCGCTCGGCAGCGGCGGGACGGCCGCGGGGCTCGCCGCCGGGCTGAAGCTGGCGGGGCTGCGCTCGCGCCTGGTCTGCGTGCTGGTCAACGACCTGACCAGGGTCGACGCGACCACCGTCGCCCGCCTCGCCCGCCGCACGCTGCGCCTCCTCGACAGGCACGGAGCGGATGTCGAGGACGTGGAGATCTCCCCGGAGGAGATCGACGTCGTGCCAGGGTGGCTGGGCGCCGGGTACGGGCATTCGACGCCCGAGGCCACGGGCGCGATCGAGTTGCTCGCGGACCGCGCCGGGCTGACGCTGGAGCCCGTCTACACGGGGAAGGCGATGGCGGCGCTGCTCGGGCTCAACCGCCGCGGAGCCTTTGGGGAGGGCCCGGTCCTCTACTGGCACACCTACACCGCGCCGAAGGAGGCGCCGACCCGGGACCCGGCCGCCCCCGGCCGCGAAGCGCAGCAGGCGGATGCCACCCACCCGGCCGCCCCCGGACGCGAAGCGGAGGAGGCGGCCGGACGGTGATTATCTGGGTGGACTGCACGGCCGCCGCGCATCCGCTGGTCATGCGGCCGATCGTCGAGCGTCTCGAGGCGGGCGGGCACGAGGTGCGGGTGACGGCGCGCGCCTACGGGCAGACCGAGGGCGTTCTCGAGCGGCTCGGGATCGCATACGAGTCGGTCGGGCGGCATGGCGGCGGATCGGTGGCCGGCAAGGTTGGCGCCGCGGCGCGACGCAGCACGGCGTTGGCCCGGTGGGCGCGGCGCCAGCGCTTCGATCTGGGGCTGGGCCACGGCTCGGTCGACCTCGGGCTGGTCGCGGCGCTGCTGCGGATCCCCTCGGTCCAGATGCAGGACTATGAGCACGCGGGCCTGCAGCGCCAGATCGCCTTTCGCGCCGCCCGCCGCGTCCTCGCCCCGGACGCGATCCCGGCCGAGGCGATGCGTGGCGCCGGGGCCAACCCTCGAAAGCTGTTCCGCTATCCGGGCCTGAAGGAGGATTACTACCTGGCCGACTTCGAGCCCGATCGGGCGGTCCTCGATCAACTCGAGATCGACCCCCTAGGAATCCTGGTGGTCGTTCGCCCGCCGCCCGAGACCTCCTCCTACCACGCCGCGAATCCCGTTTATGAGGGCGTCCTGGACCGGCTCGCCGGCGATCCGGAGGCGGTCGCGGTGGCGATCCCACGCACCGACGAACAGGCGGACTCGCTGCGGCGACGGGCAACGAGCGGCGATCACGGATCGCGCCTGATCGTGCCCGGCCGCGCCATCGACGCGCAGAGCCTGATCGCCTTCGCGGATCTGGTCGTCAGTGCGGGCGGGACGATGAATCGCGAGGCGGTGGCGCTGGGAACGCCCGTCTACACGATCTTCAGCGGCCGCATGGGGGCCGTCGATCGGCGCCTGATCGCCGCCGGCCGCCTGCGGACCCTCACCGATCCCTCTCGATTGGAGCTGCGCAAGAAGGACACCGAGCCGGGAGTGCGAGATCCGCGCGACCCGCAGCTCCTGGTCGACGGAATCCTCGGGGCCGTCGGGTAGTCTCGCCGGCGGGAGGAGCCCAAATGCCAGCGCTCGCCCACCCATCCACCTGATGCTGGTCGACGGAAGACCGCCGGACGTCTACGCGCTGTTCGCGTTCGGGGTCGCGGCCGTCCTCGCCTGGCTGCTGGTTCCGGTCGCCGAGCGCTTCGCGCGCCGGATCGGGGCGATGGACGTGCCCAACGAGCGCAGCCTGCACAGCGCTCCGACCCCGAAGCTGGGTGGGCTCGCGATCCTGGTCGGCGTGGTGGCCGCCGGCCTCCTGTTCCTTCCCTGGGCGCCGCAGACGCGCGCCATCCTCGCCGGCGCGGTGGTGATCGCGGTGGTGGGTGTGCTCGACGACGTCTTCGACCTGCCGGCCGGCCTGAAGCTGCTCGGGCAGGCGATCGCCGCGATGATCCCGGTCTTCAACGGCGTCCAGGTGACCGACTTCACGCTGCCGTTCATCGGCGGGATCGACCTCACCCACGTCTTCTTTCACCACGTCCCCGTGCTCGGCAACGTCACCCTGGCGAAGGTGCTCACCGTGCTCGGGTTCGTCGCGGTGATGAACGTGATCAACTTCATCGACGGCGTCGACGGGCTCGCCGCCGGGGTCTGCGTGATCTCGGCGGTCACGCTGTCGATCATCGCCCTGTCGCTCGATCGTCCGGGTGCGGCCGTGCTGGCGGCGCTCACCGGGGGCGCGTCGCTCGGGTTCCTGCGCCACGGCTTCCCACCCGCCTCGAGCTTCATGGGCGATACGGGATCGAACCTGCTCGGCTATCTGCTCGCCGCGACCGCCGTGCTGGGCGCGTTGAAGACCAACGCCGTGGTCGCCCTGTTCTTCCCCCTGATCGTGCTGGCGGTGCCGATCCTCGATACCGGGTTCGTGGTTGCAAAGCGGATCAAGTACCGGCAGCCGCTGTACCGCGCGGATCGCTGGCACTTTCACCACCGGATGGCGAACATCGGCTTCTCCCAGCGCCGAACCCTGCTCTACCTGTACGGCTGGGCGCTGGTCCTGGCCGGGCTGGCGCTGGCGCTTCGCTTCGTTCCATACAGCGACAACCACGGCCATTTCGATGCCGCGTGGACGGCCGTGATGATCGTCTGCGGGATCGCCGCCGTCGCCGCCAGCGTCTATCTGCTGGTCGCGCTGGAGATCCTCAAGCTGCGGCTGTCCCGCTTCCGGGAGCTGGTCGCCCGCGGGGTCCCGGTGCTGGGCCCAGAGCAGGTCGACGCAGGTGTGGTGGAGGAGCTCGAAACCGGGAGCTTCCCGATCGTCGATCCGGAGACCGGGGAGTTCGAGGCGGTCGGGCGCGACGGCGGCGAGCACGAGGCCCTGCGAACCGAGGAGTAGAAACCGCACCGATCAGGCGCGACCGGGCGCCGGGCTCGGAAGGAGCCCGGTTTGGGATATATTCGGCCGCGCCGCCAAGCGCCGGGAGTTGCCGGGCCTGCGCGGCTATCTGTTCCTTCGGAGTCAATCCCGATGTCCCGTCCCGATGCAGGCAGCCCAGATGACCGAGAGTCCCCCAGGGAGGGCGGACGCCGCCACCGCCGGCAGCCTTGTGCTGGGGGCGATGATCGCGTGCGCGGCGGTGGGCTTCGGGCTCGGGTCCCTCGTGGGTCTTGCTGTTCCGCTCGGGCTGGCCGGGCTGTTCCTGGGCCTCGGCGTGGGTCTTGCGCTTGTCTACGCTCGCTATAGAAGGATCTAGCTCCGTTAGCGGCAGGGCGGGGTCATTGACCCTGGCGCTGCGCTACGGGGACCTCCTGCTGCTGGCGATCGCGCTGCCGGTCTTCGTGGTCGCGGGCTGGCCGCTCCTCGGCTACGGGGTCGCCGCCGGGGCGTGGCTGGCGCAGTGGGGGATCGAGCTGGCCGCCAACCGCCGCGCCGCTCGAGCGCTCGCGGAACGCGAGCGAAGGACGGCCCTCGGGGTGCTCGGCGCGGCGACCCTGGGCCGCGTCTGGCTGGTCACCCTCGCGATCCTGCTGGTCGGGCTGCTCGGCGCCCGGGCGGACGGCCTCGCCGCCGCCCTTCTGTCGCTGGTGCTGATCACCGCCCACTTGGGGGGTCGAGGCCTGGAGCGCCTGCTTGGGCCTCGCGGGGAGGCACGATGAAGACTCGCACAAAGGTCCTGATCGGGCTCGGGGCCTACCTGGCGCTGGCGGTGGTGCTCGGCGTGATCTTCGGCAACGCGGGCAAGAACGACGAGTTCAAGCCGCAGAACGAGTTCAAGCTGGATGCCTGGATCCCGATCAAGGTCGGGGGCATCGACCTGAGCATCAACCGGGCGGTCTTCTACCTGCTGTTGGCGACCGGCCTGACGATCGCCACCATGGTCTGGATCTCGAGGCGCATGCAGCAGAAGCCGAACCGCGTGCAGACCGCCGTGGAGGTCGCCTACGACCTGACGCGAACCAACATCGCTGGCAGCAACATGGACGCCAGCATGGCCACGAGGTGGTTCCCCTTCGTCGCAACGCTGTTCTTCTTCATCTGGTTCTCGAACATCATCGGCTTCCTGCCGCTGCCGACCAACACGGAGAACGAGATCCATGTCTTCGGGCTGACCCTGCCCACCTTGGCGATCTACGCGGCGACGGCAAACGTCTCGGTCCCGCTGGCGCTCACGCTGGTGGTGTGGATCTCCTACAACGTCCAGGGCATCCGCTCGAAGGGGTTCTTTCCGTATTTCGCCAGCTGGCTGCCGCCCGGGTTGGAGAACATGAACCCGCTCGGCAAGGCCTTCATATTCGTCATCGAGGCGATCTCCCAGTTCGCGCGCCTGATCTCGCTCTCGGTGCGACTGTTCGCCAACATCCTCGCCGGGCACCTGCTGCTGTTGTTCATGGGCGGCGGTCTAGCCGTTCTGCTTGGTCTCGCTGCCCTCGGGGTCCTCACCTTTCCGCTTGCCTTCTTCTTCTTGGTGCTCGAGCTGGGCCTGATCGCGACGCTTCAAGCATTCATCTTCGCCACCCTCACCGCTATCTACCTCGGCGGGGCAACCGCCAAGAGTCACTAGAAAAGGAGTTGTTCAATGGCTGATCTGTTGGTTCCTCTCGCTCAGGCGACCGACCTCACCCCGGTAACTGACGCCGGCAAGGCGATCGCGCTGGGCGTCGGAGCCGGGCTCGGCTCGATCGGAGCCGGGATCGGCATCGGGTTCATCTTCGGCAAGGAGATCGAGTCGGTCGCGCGCCAGCCGGAGATGAAGGACGAGCTCCAGGCGATCCGCTGGCTGGGCTTCGCGCTCACCGAGGCGGTCGCCTTCTACACGTTCATCTTCGGGCTGATCGCCTTCTTCCTCTCCTAGCCCGTGTCCACCGCCGCTTCGATAGCCACGCAGGTCCCGCCCGCGGACAGCGGCAGCTTCCTGGTCTCGCCTGGGCTCGGTTTGATGATCTGGACGCTGGTCCTGTTCGTGTTCACGATGTGGGTGCTCGGCAAGGTCGCCTTCCCACGGATTCAGGAGGCGCTCGACAAGCGCGCCAGGGCGATCCGCGAGAGCATCGAGGCGGCGGAGCGCCAGCGCCAAGAGGCCGATGAGCTCCTGAACGAGTACCGGGAGCGGCTCAAGGAGGCCCGGGAGCAGGCGGAGGACATCACCGAGCGAGCCCGCAAGGCCGCCGACGTGGCGAAGGCGGAGGCCGCCGAGCTGGGCCAGGAGAAGCGCGAGCAGCTCGTCGCCGCGGCGCGGCGCGACATCGAGACCGAGACCCGGCGCTCCCTGGAGCGGATCCGCAAGGAGGTCGCCGACCTGACCGTGTTGGCCACCGAGAAGGTCACCCGGCGGACGCTCGACGCCGACGACCAGAAGCGCCTGGTCGAGGAGGCCCTCTCCGAGGTCGACTTCTCGGCCCTGGCGGGCAATGGCAGCCACGAGGAGGCTCGGTAGGTGGAGGAGATCGCTCGGGTCTACGCGGACGCGCTGTTCGGCGTCGCCAAGCAGCACGGCAAGCTCGACGCGATCCGCGAGCAGCTCGGCCAGTTCGCGGACGCGATCGCCGCAAATACCGATCTGCAGGTGTTCTTCTTCAGCCCTTACTTCTCCTCGGCCGAGAAGCGCGACGGCATCGCGCGCGCCGTCTCGGGGGCCGAGCCTGAGCTGGTCAACTTCCTCGAACTGCTGGCCGAGAAGCACCGGACGCCGGTGATCTTCCGCATCCGCGCCCGATTCGACGAGCTATGGGCCGAGGCGAACAGGCAGCTCGAGGTCAGGTTGACGAGCGCGGTCGAGCTCGATCCCGAGGTGGTGAGCCGCGTTCGGGCCGAGATCGAGCGCCAGACCGACCGCACGATCGAGCTCGAGTCGAGCGTCGACGCGGGCATCATCGGCGGCCTCGTGCTGCGAGTCGGCAACATGGTGGTGGACGCGAGCCTGCGCGGCAGGCTGGAGAGACTGAGAAAGGAAGTCGCCCAGGCGGTATAGGTGGTGAGGGGCCTTGGCCCCGAAAGCAGCATGTAAGGCCGCCGCAGGCGGCCGCAAGAGATTCAAGGAGAAAGACAAACGTGGAAATCAAGCCGGATGAGATTGCCAAGATCCTGCGCGAGCGGATCGAGGGCCTGGACACCGGGGGCGCCGAGCTCGCGGAGGTCGGGACGGTCCTCTCCGTGGCCGACGGGATCGCCCGCGTCCACGGCCTCGACAATTGCATGGCGCTCGAGATGCTCGAGCTGCCCCACGATGTCACCGGTCTGGCGCTGAACCTCGAGCAGGACAACGTCGGCACGGTGCTGTTCGGAGCCTGGGACCAGGTGGTCGAGGGCGACACCGTGAAGCGGACCGGCAAGCTGCTCGAGATCCCGGTCGGCGAGGCGCTCCTCGGTCGCATGGTCGACCCGCTCGGGCGACCGCTGGACGACAAGGGTGAGGTTCACACCGACCAGACCCGCCCGGCGGAGTTCAAGGCGCCGGGAGTCGTCCAGCGCCAACCGGTCAGCACCCCGGTGCAGACGGGCCTCAAGGCGATCGACGGGATGATCCCGATCGGCCGCGGGCAGCGCGAGCTGATCATCGGCGATCGCCAGACCGGCAAGACGGCGATCGCGATCGACACGATCATCAACAACCGGGACAAGGACCTCGTCTGCATCTACGTCGCGATCGGGCAGCGGATGTCGACCGTGGTCCAGGTGATGGAGACGCTCGAGAAGTACGGGGCGATGGAGAACACGATCATCGTCGCGGCGCCGGCCAACGAGGCGGCGCCGATCAAGTACATGGCCCCCTACGCCGGGTGCGCGATGGGCGAGCACTTCCTCTACGACGGCAAGGACGCCCTCTGCATCTACGACGACCTCACCAAGCACGCCTACGCCTACCGGCAGATGTCGCTGCTGTTGCGCCGCCCGCCGGGCCGCGAGGCCTACCCGGGCGACGTCTTCTACCTCCACTCCCGCCTGCTGGAGCGGGCGGTGAGGCTGAACGACGATCTGGGCGGCGGCTCGCTCACCGCGCTGCCGGTCATCGAGACGCAGGCCAACGACGTCTCGGCCTACATCCCTACCAACGTGATCTCGATCACCGACGGCCAGATCTTCCTCGAGTCCGACCTCTTCTACAGCGGCACCCGGCCGGCGATCAACGTCGGGATCTCCGTCTCACGGGTGGGTGGAGACGCCCAGCGCAAGGCGATGAAGAGGGTGGCCGGCAAGCTTCGCCTCGACCTCTCGCAGTACCGGGACCTGGAGGCCTTCGCGCAGTTCGGCTCCGAGCTCGACCCCGAGACTCAGAGGTCGCTGGCGCGCGGCGAGCGGCTGGTCGAGATGCTGAACCAGAAGGAGCGCCAGCCGCTGTCGGTGGCGGAGCAGGTGGCCTCGATCTACGCCGGCACGGGTGGCTACCTGGACCGGATCAAGACCGAGCGGGTCCAGGCGTTCCTCGAGAACCTCCTCGCGCGGCTCAAGGCCGAGTATTCCGAGCTCATGGACCGGATCGACGGGGGCGAGCTGTCGGATGAGGACGAGCGGGCGTTGGGCGACGCGATCGCGGAGACGGTCGACGATTTCGGCCCCGACTTCGATGCCGAGGGCAGCCCGCTGGAGGAGGGGGAGTCCGACCGCCTGCGTTCGGAGGAGGAGAGGGCCCGGCCCGGCCGGACAGCCCCGGAAGCGGGAATCGGAGAGGGCGAAACCGGCGAGCGTGAGGCCGAGGAGGTGCCGGCATAGCCACCCAGAAGGAAGTCAGGAACCGCATCTCCAGCGTCAAGAACATCCACAAGATCACCCGGGCGATGGAGATGGTGGCGGCGGCGCGGCTGCGGCGCGCCGAGCAGCGCATCCAGGCGATGCGCCCCTACGCCGAGGCGATCCGCAGGATGGCGCGGGACGTTTCCGAAGCGTCGGAGGGGTCCGCTGCGAGGGTGCATCTGCTGGAGCAACGTGAGCCCGCTACCAAGGTCGGGATCCTGCTGGTCACCGGCGATCGCGGCCTCGCGGGAGCCTTCAACACCCAGATCGTTCGCGAGGGCCTGAGGTTAAAGCGCGAGTACCGGTCGGAAGGCCGGACCGTGACATTCTCGGTCGTAGGCCGGCGCGGCAACTCGACCATGCAGTTCCGCGGCGAGGATGTGGCCGAGTCCTATGTCGGCTTCACCGAGAGGCCGGCGTTCGCCGACGCGCGCCGGATCTCACGCGATCTGACCGCGGCATACACGGACGGCGGTCTCGATCGGGTGGACCTGGTCTATAACCGGTACGTCTCGCCGCTGACCCAGTACGTGCGCCGCCACACGCTGCTCCCCCTCCGTGAGTCAGAGGTCTTCGGGGAGCGCGCGCAGGGCGCGGAGACGGAACCGGACGCCGAGCTCGCCGATGCTGACCGTCGAGCATCCTGGATCTACGAGCCCGAGGCCGAGGAGCTCCTGCCGATGCTATTCGAGGAGTACGCGGACCTCTCCGTCTACAGGGCGCTGCTCGAGTCGGCCGCCTCGGAGCTCGGGGCGCGGATGACGGCGATGCGCAGCGCATCGGAGAACGCGCAGGAGATGATCGCCGACCTGACCCTGGAGATGAACCGGGTGCGACAGGCGGAGATCACCCAGGAGATCCTCGAAGTCGTCGGAGGCGCCGAGGCGCTTGGATAGCCCTCGCAGCCGAGAACCAGACAACCCGAACTGAGCTGAAACGGAGACATGGCTGACCAGAACGGAAACCTCGGACGGGTGGAGCAGGTCATGGGAGTGGTGGTCGACGCCGTCTTCCCGGGTGAGCTGCCCGAGATTTACCACGCCCTCAGGGTGCAGGTCCCGGAGGGGGACGGTCGCCGGCCGATCGACCTGGTCCTGGAGGTCCAGCAGCACCTCGGGGATGACCGGGTCAAGGCGGTGGCCATGGACGCCACCGATGGGCTGGAGCGCGGCGACGCGGTCATCGACACCGGCGGCCCGATCACCGTGCCGGTCGGCGAGGAGACGCTGGGACGGATCTTCAACCTGCTCGGCGAGCCGATCGACGAGGGGGAGCCGGTCGAGACCGAGGAGCGCTGGCCCATCCACCGTCCGGCGCCGGAGGCGGAGGACCTGACGCCGAGCCAGGAGATGCTCGAGACCGGGATCAAGGTTGTGGACCTGCTCGCCCCCTACGCAAAGGGCGGGAAGGTGGGCCTGTTCGGCGGTGCGGGCGTGGGTAAGACCGTGATCATCATGGAGCTGATCCGCAGCATCGCCGAGCAGCACGAGGGCCGCTCGGCGTTCTGCGGCGTTGGCGAGCGCACCCGGGAGGGAAACCAGCTCTACCTCGAGATGCAGGAATCCGGGGTGATCGACAAGACGATGATGGTCTTCGGTCAGATGAACGAGCCGCCCGGAGCCCGGTTCCGGGTCGCCCTGTCCGGGCTGACGATGGCCGAGTACTTCCGCGACGAGGGTGGCCAGGACGTGCTGCTGTTCATCGACAACATCTTCCGCTTCGTGCAGGCGGGCTCCGAGGTCTCGGCCCTGCTGGGCCGGATGCCCTCCGCGGTCGGCTATCAGCCGACCCTCGAGACGGAGATGGGTGAGCTCCAGGAGCGGATCACCTCGACCCAACGCGGGTCGGTGACTTCGATCCAGGCGATCTACGTTCCCGCCGACGACCTCACCGATCCGGCGCCCGCCTCGGTCTTCGCCCACCTGAACGCGACCACCACTCTCTCGAGAGCGATCTCCGAGAAGGGCATCTACCCGGCGGTGGACCCGCTCGACTCCACCTCGACCATCCTCAAGCCCGAGATCCTCGGCGAGGAGCACTACAACACCGCGACCGAGGTCCAGGAGGTGCTACAGCGCTACAAGGAGCTCCAGGACATCATCGCGATCCTCGGGATCGACGAGCTCTCCGACGAAGACAAGCTGGCGGTTGCCCGGGCGCGGAAGATCGAGCGGTTCCTGTCCCAGCCGTTCTTCGTCGCGGAGGTGTTCACCGGGCGCTCCGGCGTCTACGTGCCGGTCGAGGAGACGGTTCGCGGATTCCGCGAGATCCTCGACGGCAAGCACGACGACCTCTCCGAGGGCGACTTCTACATGAAGGGCACCATCGATCAGGTGGTTGCGGATGCCCGTGGGGACGGGGCCGATCAGGGCGAGCAGGACTGAGCTGGCCTTGGCCGAAGGTCGGCACAAGCTCGAGGCCCAGGTGATGACGCCCGAGCGCGAGGTGTTCAGCGGCGAGCTGATCCAGCTCTCAACCCGGACGACCCTAGGGGAGGTCGGGATCCTGGCCAGGCACGTGCCGATGATCGCCCGCCTGGTGCCGACGGAGCTGCGGCTGCATCTGGAGGAGGGCGAGACGCAGCGCTACGCGCAGGGCGAGGGCTGGCTGGAGGTGTTCGCCAACCGCGCCCGGGTGCTGGTTTCCGAGGCGATCCCACCCGACGCGCTGGACGCCCGGGAGCTGCGCGAGCGCCTCGCTGAGGCCGAGCGGGAGCTCGCCGAGGCCGAGGAGGGCGGCGCCGCCCAGGAGGCGGCCGAGCGTGAGACGCGACGGCTACAGGCTTTCCTGGAGATCGCCGAAAAGCCGACAGGTCCCGCATAATCTGAGGCGGCCTCTGCAGACAGCGGACCCAGCGCCGCTGCCTGTCGTCTGCTGCCCGTTGTCTGATGGAAGAGCGCGCGCTGACCGAGGAGCTGATCGGCTACGACACCTCCACCCCGGAGGGGATCAGGCTGTGCGCGGGCTTCGTCAAGGGCTGGCTCGAGGCCCGCGACATCGTGGCGCGGCAGATCGGCGTCCGCGACCTGCCCGTGACGGTCGCCGATGTGGGTCCGAGCGAGGCGCCGCACACCGTGCTGCTGCACGGTCACCTGGACGTGGTGCCCGGACGCCCTGAGCAGTTCCGGCCGCGGCTCGACGGCGATCGCCTCTACGGGCGGGGGGCGTACGACATGAAGGGCGCGCTCGCCTGCCTGATGCTGGCGCTCGCCGACCTGCGCGATCAGGAGCGGATCAGGGTGCGGCTGGGGATCGTTCCCGACGAGGAATCCGAGGAGGAGGCCGACCGGGCCGGGGACCGGCTGGTCGAGACGGGCTTCCTGGGCGATTTCGCGATCACCGGCGAGCCCACCGACATGCACGTCGGGGTCGCGGCGAAGGGGGTGCTCGCGATGCGGATCCAGGTCTCCGGTCGCGCCGCTCACGGCGCGACCCCGTGGCTGGGCGAGAACGCGATCCTGCGGGCACACGAGGTGTTCCGAGAAATCGAGTCGCTACCGTTTGCGGCCCAGAGCTCGGAGCTCTTCGATCGGCCGTCGATCAACCTCGGCCGCATCCTGGGCGGCGACGCCCTGAACAAGGTCCCAGACACCTGCTTCATCGACGTGGACGTCCGCTATCTGCCCGAGCAGGATCCCGACGCGATTCTCGCGGAGGTTCGCGAGTTGCCCGAGGCGCGGGTGATCTCGACCTTCTCGCGCCCTCCGGCGCTGGTCGACCCCGATTCCGTCTACGTCCGGGCGCTTCGGGCGGCGGCCGCGCCGCACAGCGACGGCCAGGTCAGGGGCGTGGTCGGCAGGGACGGAGCCTCGGACGCGGTCTCGTTCCTGCGCGCCGGCGTGCCGGCGGTTGAGTTCGGGCCGCTTGGCGACGGCCACCATGGCCCGGACGAGTGGGTCTCGGTCCCGTCCCTGCTCGGCTACCGTCGATCGATCGTCGACTTCTGCGACCAGCTTCCGGGCGCCTTGGCCGCCGAGTCCGCGGTCCCGGGCAGTGCAGAGGATTGACCGGGATGGACACCGACGAGCCGCGCACGGACGGTCCGGACGAGCCGGGCACTGAGGCCTCCGGCGCGGACGACGCGCCCGAGAGCCCGCCGCCGGCGACCTGGGCCGGGCGCCTCGGTGCGCAGGGGAGCGAGCCCGAGCCGGACGAGGGGGGCCCGGACACCCCCCAGGAGCCTCCCGGCGAGGACGAGCAGGGCGCAGACTCGCCCCAGGAGCCTCCCGGCGAGGAGCCCGAGGACGGCTCGCCCGCTCAACCGGAAGCCGGCGGCGAGGGCGACGCCCCCGCCGGCGAGGGCACCGTCGAGGCGGACACGCCGGAGCTCGCCGATCGCGAGGCGGCCCGCGAGGCCGCCCTGGAGGGGCTGCGGGCCAGGACCGCCGAGCACACCGCCAAGCGGCAGACCGGGGCCACCGCGGCGGCCTCGACCGCGACCACCCCGACGCCGGCGACCACCCCGCCGGCCGTCGACGCCGGACAGACGCCCGAGCCGGAAGGCGAGCTGGCTCCGCCGCCCGGCGGCGCCTCCCCGCCCTCCGAGCCGGAGGGGGAGCCCGAGCCGCGGCGCGGTGGCCTGTTCCCGCGCTTCGTCGCCGGGTCGCTGTTGATCGTCGTCGCGATGGCGACCGCCACCGCGGTCAGCCTGCTCGTCTACCTCACCGACCTCGCACGCGGCCTCGGAGGCCTGCCGTCGGTGCGCAGCCAGCTCGAGGTCGCCGATCCTGGCAAGCCGCAGACGATCCTCATCCTCGGTTCCGACAAGCGATCGAACGGCCAGGAGTTCGGCCGCCGCTCGGATACCACCATCCTGCTCCGCGTGGCTTCGGACCAGATCACCGTCCTGTCGATCCCGCGTGATTTGAAGGTCAACATCCCCGGTCACGGGATCGACAAGTTCAACGCCGCGTACAGCTACGGAGGCCCGAAGCTGACCCTCAGGGTGCTCAAGCAGCTGACCGGCCTCGACAACATCAACCACGTCGTCAATGTCGACTTCACCGGCTTCGCCGACGCGGTAAACGCGATCGACTGCGTCTACGTCGACGTCGACCACCACTACTACCACTCGAACCTCGGTCTGGCGCCTTCCGAGCAGTACGCGGAGATCGACATCCCGGCCGGCTACCAGCGAATGTGCGGGCTGAACGCGCTCCAGTACGCGCGCTACCGCCACGACGACAACGACCTGGTCCGCTCGGCGCGCCAGCAGGAGTTCCTGCGCGAGGCGCGCCAGGAGCTGCCACCGGGCAAGATCGTCGAAGATCGAAACACGCTCACCAGCATCCTCAAGCAGTACGTGACCTCCGATATCGAGCACGAGACCGACCTGATCAGCCTGGGAAAGCTGTTCCTCGCCGCTCGCAGCGCGCCCGTGGTCCAGGTGCACTTCCCGGCCAAGCTGGGCGCCTCCTATGTGACCGCCTCACAAAAGGCGGTCCAGAACGCGGTGGCGAAGTTCGAGGGCGAAACGCCCTCGCCGCCGGCTTCCCCGCAGCCCACCTCGCCGTCGGGCGGTGGATCCGGGGCCGGCCTCGGTTCGAAGAAGCAGCAGGCGCCCAAGCCGCCCCCTGCGCCCCTGATCGACTCGACCGCGCCCGGCCAGCAGTACGCGGCGAAGCTGGCTGGCACGAAGAGGAAGAGCGGCAAGCCGATGCTCGACTTCCCGGTCTACTTCCCGACCAAGCTCGCCCCGGGCTCGACGATCACCGACGACTCCCGCGCCTTCCCGATTGACGGTCCGGGCGGCGACGTCTACCACGGCTACAAGATCGTCGCCGAGCTGCCGACCGCCGGGTACACGGCCTACTACGGCGTCTCCGGCACGGATTGGGAGGACCCGCCGATCCTCGATAACCCCGACGAGACGAAGACGATCGACGGCCGCGATTACCTCGAGTCCTGGGACGGCGACCAACTGCGGCTGGTCGGCTGGAAGACGGGCGGGGGCTCGTACTGGGTGGACAACACGCTGCTCACCGTCCTCACCCCCGGCCAGATGCTCGGGATCGCCGAGTCGATGCGAAGGTACACGGGCTGAGTGCGGCATCGTCCGGCAGCCGCGATGATTGAGGCCTAGATGGGCGAGCAGCGACCAATCGGCGTGATCGGCGTGGGCTGGGTCGGCCTGGTGACGGCGAGCTGCTTCGCCGAGCTCGGCCACGACGTGGTCGCGATGGACGTCGACGCCGCCAAGGTCGAGCGGCTGCGTGGCGGCGAGGTGCCGATCCACGAGCCCGGGATCGAGGATCTGCTCGATCGCAACCGCGAGCGCCTTCGGTTCACCACCGAGATCGCCGAGGCTCTCGACTCCGCGCGGCTGCTCTTCTGCTGCGTGGACACCCCGCCGACCTATTCCGGCGACGCCGATCTGTCGCGAGTCCAGGCGGTCGTCTCGGAGCTCTCGAGCGACGGCGAGCACGCGCTGGTCATGAAGAGCACCGTCCCGGCGGGCACCGGGGCGGCGATCCGCCGCGAGGTCCCGGACCTGGCGTATGTGTCGTGCCCCGAGTTCCTCAAGGAGGGCACGGCGGTCGACGACTTCATCCATCCGGATCGGGTGGTGATCGGCGCCGACCCCCGCGACGAGTGGGCGGCCGACGAGGTGAAGGCCGTCTACCGTCCGCTGGGCGGCGAGATCGTCCGCACGGACGTCGCCTCGGCCGAGATGATCAAGCTGGCGGCCAACGCTTTCCTGGCGACCAAGATCTCGTTCATCAACGAGATCGCCAACGTCTGCGAGGAGGTCGGCGCCGACGTCACCGAGGTGGCCCGCGGCATGGGCCTCGACAAGCGAATCGGCGCTTCGTTCCTGCGGCCGGGAATCGGTTACGGGGGTTCCTGTTTCCCAAAAGACACCCAGGCGCTGAAGCAGCTCGCCGGCAACACGGGCTACCACTTCCAGCTCCTGACCGCGGTGATCGAGGTCAACGAGCTTCAGAAGCGCAGGGTGATGAAGAAGCTCGAGAAGCACCTTGGATCGCTGGTCGGCAAGCGGGTGGCGCTCCTCGGGCTTGCCTTCAAGCCCAACACCGACGACATGCGGGAGGCCTCGAGCCTGGTGCTCGCTTCGCGGCTCGAGGGCGAGGGGGCGAGCGTGCGTGCCTACGACCCGGTGGCCGAGGCGCCGGCGCGGGAGCTGTTGCCGAACATCGAGCTGTGCGAGTCGCCCGAGAGCGCGTTGGAGGGCGCCGACGCCGCGATCCTGGTCACCGAGTGGCCGGAGTTCTCAGAGCTCGATTGGGCCTCGCTCCGCGATCTGATGGCCACCCCGCTGGTGATCGACGGGCGCAACTTCCTCGACCCGCGGCGACTCCGCGAGGCGGGGTTCACCTACGAGGGCATCGGGCGCCCGGATGCGATCGCCGCCGGCGAGACCGAGGAGCAGGAGCAGCCGGGGGCGGCGGAGTCGCGGCCCCGCTGATGCAGGCGCTGATCCTGGCGGGCGGCGAGGGCACTCGCCTGCGGCCGCTGACGCTGACCAGGCCGAAGCCCGCCGTCACCCTCGTCGACCGGCCGTTCATCGCCTACATGGTCGATTGGATCGCCCGCCACGGCATCACCGACGTCGTGATCGCCTGCGGATTCGGATCCGACGCGGTGCGCGAGGCGCTTGACGACGGCCGCCGCGAGGCTCCCCGGCTCCGATACGTTCAGGAGCCCGAGCCCCTGGGCACCGCGGGTCCGCTTCGCCTCGCCGCGGATCAGGGGATGCTCGACGACCGCTTCCTCGTCCTGAACGGAGACCTGCTGGCCGATCTCGACCTCTCCGCCCTGATTCGCGCCCACCAGGACCGCCGCGCCGCGGTCACGCTGGCGCTGCACTCGGTCCAGGACCCGAGCTCCTACGGCCTGGTCCGGCGCGCCGGCGGCCCACATGCCCCCGGGGGGAGTGCCACCGCGGCCGGCGGCGAAGTGTGGGGCTTCCTCGAGAAGCCGACCTCCGAGGAGATCGACACGGACGAGGTCAACGCCGGTGCCTACGTGGTCGACTCGAGCGTCATCCAGCTGATCCCTCGAGGACGCATGTTCTCGATCGAACGGGAGGTCTTCCCGCGGCTGGTCGGCCGGGGGCTGTACGGTCACAGGCTGGAGGGCTATTGGATGGACGTCGGCACCCCTGAGCGTTATCTGGAGGCAAGTTGGGACGTGCTCGAAGGCCGTGTGCGGACCGAGCTCGGTGACCGTCTCGGCGGCGCCGGCCTCCTGGTCGCGGACGAGGCGACGGTCGACCCACGGGCGAGCGTCCGACCGCCGGCGCTGCTCGAGCCCGGGGTGTCGGTCGAAGCGGACGCCGTCATCGACCGCGCCGTCGTCGGCCGCGCCGCGGCGATCGGCGAGGGGGCGACGGTGTCCGGCTCGGTGGTGTTGGGCGACTGTCGAGTGGGGCCTCGAGCCCTCGTCGAGGGGGCGATCCTGGCTCCCGGAGCCGTGGTCGGCGACGGGGCGAGGATCGGGGCCGGCTCGGTGATCGGCGAGGGGGCACGGATCGAGGCCGGCTCGGAGATCGAGGCCGGCGCGCGGGTCGATCCGGGAAGGGTCGCGTCGTGACCGATGCCTTGACGGATGTCCGCGCCGGCGACCCGTCGAACCAGCTCGACGACGTGCTGGCGCTCCCTGACCACCTCAGCGACGCCCTCTGGCGGGTCGAGTCGGCGAAGATCGAGCCGTTCGACGCCGCGGGGGGTCTCGTCGTCTGCGGGATGGGCGGCTCGGCGGTGGGGGGCGATCTGGCCGCCGTCGCGTTCGGAAACCGCCTCAGCCGGCCGCTGACCACCGAGAGGGGTTACGAGCTTCCCTCCTGCATGCTTCCGGACCGCGTGGTGCTCTGCTCGAGCTACTCGGGGGACACCGAGGAGACGATCGCCTGCTACGAGGCGGCCGAGGCGCTCGGCGCGAGGCGGATCGTCGCCACCACCGGAGGCGAGCTCGCCGCCGCCGCCCGCCGGGACGGCGTCCCGGTGATCGGGCTGCCGTCGGGGCTGCAGCCCCGCGCGGCGGTCGGCTACCTGTTCACCGCCGCCGCCGAGGTCGCGGCCCTGGTGGGCGCCGCGCCCGGGATCCGCACCGAGATCGACAGCTCGGCCGCCCACCTGCGTGAGGCAAGCGACGCGCTGGCCGAGCGAGCCGCGGAGCTCGCCGCGCGGCTCGAGGGCTCGATCCCGGTGATCTACGGAGCCGACCTCACGGTCCCCGTGGCCTGCCGATGGAAGACGCAGATCAACGAGAACGCGAAGCTGCCCGCGTTCACCGCCGAGCTGCCCGAGGCCGACCACAACGAGATCGCCGGCTGGCAGGGCGCCCGCGAGTCCGGTCGGCTCAGTGCCATCTTCCTCGCCGATCGCGACCAGCACCCCCGGGTCAGGCAGCGGGTCGAGCTGACCGCCGACCTGGTGGAGGCCGATGCCGCGGCCGTGGCCCGAATCGAGACCGAGGGCGAGAGCCGCACCGAACGGCTTCTGTGGGCGGTGATGCTCGGCGACCTGGTGTCGCTCCAGCTCGCGGCTCGCCGCGGCGTCGATCCCTCGCCGATCGAGCCGATCGAGCGCCTCAAGGACCTGCTCGGAACGCCCTGACGCCCCGCGCGACTCCGCTCCGAGCCGACCAACGACACAATGCGGGTATGGCAGTGCCCGCTCTGGCGACGCGTGAACTGAGCAAGGTCTACGGTGAAGGGGAGACCGCCGTCAAGGCGCTGGACCGCGTCGACGTCGAAGTGGGCCGCGGCCAGATGGCCGCGATCATGGGGCCGTCGGGCTCGGGGAAGAGCACCCTCCTGCATCTGCTGGGGGCCCTCGACACCCCCAGCTCCGGCGAGATCCAGCTCGGCGGCGAGCGATACGACGGGCTGGGCGACGCGGGGCTGACGAGGCTGCGTCGCGACAAGATCGGCTTCGTGTTCCAGTTCTTCAACCTGCTTCCCGCCTTGTCGGCCGAGGAGAACGTGCTGCTGCCGGCGCTGATCGCCGGGCGCCGCGACGAGGCAACTCGGGAGCGGGCGCGGATGCTGCTCGACCGGGTGGGCCTCGGCGCCCGCGCGCATCACCTTCCCGCCGAGCTCTCCGGCGGCGAGCAGCAACGCACCTCGATTGCGCGGGCCCTGCTCACCGAGCCCGAGATCGTGCTGGCGGACGAGCCAACCGGCAACCTCGACAGCCGCTCGAGCCATGGGGTCCTCGAGCTCCTTCGGGAGCTGAACGAGGCCGAGGGCCAGACCCTGGTGCTGGTCACCCACGACCCGGCCGCGGCCGCCGTGGCCGGCCGCGTGATCTTCCTCCGCGACGGCCGCGTGTCGGGTGAGGTACCGGGCGGTTCGACCCAACGGGTGGTCGAGACGTTGACACAGCTCGAGCGTGCGTAGCTTCGGCTCCCTCGCCCTGCGGCAGGTTCGCGCGCGGCGCCTGCGCTCGCTTCTGACCGCCGCCGGGATCGTCCTTGGGGTCGGGATGATCCTCGGCGTCCTGCTGCTCACGGTGACCATCCACAGGACGTTCACCGATCTGTTCGACTCGGTCTACGGGCGCACAGACCTGGTCGTCTCCGGCCTCGGCGGCGACTCGGTGCCGCGCACCACGCTGGCGCGGGTCCGCCGCACCCCGGACGTCTCCGAGGCGCTCGGGAACGTGACCGGCGTCTTCACGCTGGTCGACCGCTCCGGCAACGCATCGACCGCCTCGAGCTCGAAGCTGAACGTGGCCGGCGAGGATCCCGCCTCCGCGGGGCTCTCCGACTCGCGGACGGTCGCCGGCCGGAACGCCCGCCGGGGGGTCGAGATCACGCTCCAGCGGAGCTGGGCCGACGCGAACGGCATCTCGCTCGGCGACCGGGTCCGGCTCGCCACGCCCGCGGGCGTCAAGGGCTTTCACGTGGTCGGCCTGTTCGAGTTCACGACCGGGCTCGACTTCGGCGGCCAGGGGTTCGCGCGCATGCCGCTCGAGTCCGGGCGCCGCTTGATGGACAAGCCACGAGCCTTCGACGAGATCGACGTGGTGGTCGACGGTGGCGACGAGGCGATCTCTCGCGTCCAGCGGGCGCTGCGTCGCGAGCTTCCGAGCGGGGTCAGGGTCCAGACGCCGCAGAGCAAGACCGCCGACGTCGAGCAGCAGCTCCAGGCGTTCAACGTGATCCTCTACTTCTTCGCGGCGATGGCCCTGTTCGTCGGGGGCTTCCTGATCTTCAACTCGTTCAACATGACCGTCTTCCAACGCACCCGGGAGATCGGCATGCTGCGGACGCTCGGCGCGGGGCGGTGGACGATCACCGGGTCGGTGTTGCGCGAGGCGGCGCTGCTGGGGCTGCTCGGCGCCGTCCTCGGGCTCGGGCTCGGGGTTGCGCTCGCCGCCGGCCTGATCGAGCTGATGCGCGCGCTCGGCTTCCCGGTCGGGGACCTTGCCTTCTCGAGCACGGCGCCGGTCGCGGCGGTGGCGACCGGGTTCGTAACCGCCGTACTCGGCGCCCTGTACCCGGCTCGCCGGGCGGGGCGCACCGCGCCGATCAGGGCGGTGCTCGGCACCGAGGGGTTGCGAGCCGCCCTGCGCCCACGGCGGGCCGTGATCGGGGCGATCCTGATTCCCCTCGGCCTCGCGGGGGCGTTCTGGCTGGGCGCCTCCGACCAGACGACCACCGTCGTCGCCGCGGCCGGGATGCTGGGGACGATCGCGATCTTCCTGGGGATCGCCCTCGTCGCCCCGTTCGTGATTCGCCCCTTGGTCGGCGGGCTCTCCTGGCCCCTGCGGCGGGCGTTCGGCGTCGAGGGGCGCCTCGCCGCCGACGCCGCCCGATCCGATCCGGGGCGCACCGCCGCCACGGCTACCGCGCTGACCATCGGCCTGGCGCTGGTGGTGGCCGTCAACAGCCTCGGCTCCAGCTTCCTGAAGTCGATCGACGACGAGTTCGATCGCAACTTCGCCCGCGACCTGACCGTCCAGCCGCGTGGCTTTGCCCCCGGACAGGGGCCGCAGCAGACGATCGCCAATCGGCTGCGCAGGCGCCTGGTCCGCATTCCTCAGGCCGCCGTGGTGGCCAATGAGCGGTTTCTGTACACGCCCGACCTGCCGGGGCCGAGGGGCAGCAAGGGGGACGGGCTGCTGCTCGCCTTCGATCCGCCGCAGTACGAGCGGGTCGACGAGACCGAGATCGAGGGCACCTCGCGCGCGCTCGCCTTTCGACGGCTGGCGCGCGGATGGGTGACGCTCGGCAGGGGCTGGGCCGACGAGACCGGCCTTGATGTCGGCGACCCGATCACGCTCCATGGATCGTCCGGGACCCGGCGAACCCGGGTGGCCGGAGTCGTCAAGACGGTCGTCTTCGGCGGCCAGACGGTGGGCATGTCGCTGCACACGATGCGGGCCGTGTACGGCGTCACCGCCGACAGCGAGCTGGCGCTGAAGGCGACCTCGGCCGCGGCGCGTCCGATCCTCCGCCGCCGCGTCGACCGCATCGTCAGCCGTGACTACCCGAACCTCGCCGTGCTCTCGAACGACGAGCTCAAGTCCAACGTCGAGAGCCAGGTCAACCAGCAGTTCGGGATCTTCTACGCGATCGTCGGGGTGGCGATCTTCGCCAGCCTGTTCGGGATCGTCAACACGCTGACCATGTCGGTGATCGAGCGCACCCGCGAGCTCGGGGTCCTGCGTGCACTGGGGGCCTCCCGATGGCAGGTCCGCCGCTCGATCGCCGACGAGAGCCTGGTGATCGGGTTGATCGGGGCGCTGCTCGGAATCGCGGTCGGAACCGGCCTCGGCTACGCGCTGCTGCGAGGCCTCTCGGCGGGCATCCCGGGGGTTGGATATCGACCGCCGTTCACGACCATGATCTCGGTCGGACTAGCCGGGGTCGCTCTCGGCCTGATCGCCTCGATCCTCCCCGCCAGGCGGGCGGCGCGCCTCGACGTGATCAAGGCGATCAGCTACGAGTAGGCGAGGCGGTCGATCTCGTCGCTGATCCGGGCCATGAACCGCCGGACCTGGTGGGATTCCAGGTTTCTCAGGTAGGCGTAGTAGTCCCTGCTCCGCTCGGCGACCTGGCCCCGGTGGCGTCGCCCGCTCTTGGCCAGATACGTCTTCAGGAAGCCCTTTCGCCTGTGATCCCGGGCCTCGAGAGCTTTCCGGGCCTCGGAGCCGAGCCGCTGTTTGCGTCGAACCAGGGCGCGAAAGGCACGCCTGGATGCGTGGTCCCTGGCTCGCAACGACCCCAGGAAGCGCCGCAACTCGGTCACCGCTGGCTCCTTTCCGAGCGCCGGCAGCTTCGGCTCGACCACCATCTTGGGTTGGGCGGAGGCCGCGCCGGCGCCTGCCGACAAGGCCACGACGACCGCGGCGGCGAAGGCGAGGGTGGCGAATCGAAGCCGCATCAGCGCGCCTCGAGCTCGCCTTCGCAGCGGCGCTTGTGATCGACGCCGGGGCCTCCGGCGCACAGGTCGAAGCCCGGCCCGGCGAACAGCCAATCGTCGTCACTCCCGCCGCCGAGCTCGTCGTAACCTCCGCCGGTGGTCTCGCCCCCGGCGCTGGCGTAGTTGTCGCCGTACCCCATGTCGTCGCCGGCGAGCAGGTGGAGCTCGTCGTTTCCATGCCCCTGGGCGACGCCGGTCTTGGTGTAGTCGTCGCCGACGACGAGGTCGTTCCCGGGGCCGACACTGATCTTGTCGTTGCCGCCGCCCCGCGCGACTCCCCCGGGCGAGTAGCTGTCGCCGACCACCAGGTCGCGCCCGGATGAGGCCTCGAAGTGGTCGTTGCTGCCGCCCTGCGCCGTGCCTTCGCCGGTCACCGCACTGTCGCCGATCACGGTGTCACCCCCGTGCTGGGCGCGGATGAAGTCCTTGGCGGCACCCTTGGCGTCGAGCCCGGAGTAGTCGTCGCCGACGATCAAGTCGCTGCCGAACTCGCCGTCGATCTTGTCCCCGTCGACCCGCCCCGAGACGCTGTGCGCGAGATCCGCCCGGTCGCCGACGATCAAGTCGTCGGCATAGCCGCCGTCGATGTAGTCCCGGCCCGAGCCGCCGATCAGCTTGCTCGGGTCGTCGTGCTTGCGATCGCTCGGATTGCTGCCGCCGAAGATGTAGTCGTTCCCGGGGCCGCCGTCGATCACGTCGGGCCCTCCGTTGCCAATGATCCAATCCTTGCCCTTGGTGCCGACGATCACGTCCTTGTGGTTGGTGCCCAGGATCACCCTCCTGTGACCCGGCGCGACGAAGCTCGTGTTCGGTCCGACGATCGTCGCGGGCTGGCCGAGGACGGTGGGCGGCGAGCCGGCGGAGGCCGGCGCCGTTCCGATCCCGATTGGCGCAATCGCGGCGGAGATCGCCAGCAGCGCCGCCCGCCCACCGCGGCGACCCGCCCGGGACTGCTCGTTGCTCGCGCTCACCGCGGCCGGTACGGAACCGCTCCGAACGGTGCCTGGGGAATGATCGTCTGCCTCGATCCTCTGGACGGTAAGGCCAGCGGGGGACGCATACGCACGTCCGGCATTCTTCCTCACTCATCGCGCGTCGGGGGCCTGCGGGCCCGCTTGCGCTCCGCGGTCCGGCGCTTGACCTCCAGGCGCCGCTCCCGCGCGGCTCGCTTCGGCCTCGTCCGGCGCCGCTCTCTCGGCACCGCCAGGCCCGCGGCGAGCTTCTCGCGCAGGCGCTCGAGCGCCTGCTCCCGGTTGCGTGCCTGGCTTCGGGAGTCCTGCGACACCGCGACGACTTGGTTGCCGTGGCGGGCGGCCAACCGCGACCTCTGCTCGTCGGTGAGGACGGTCGAGGCGGCGATCTCGAACACGGCCTCGACCCGCGAAGCGGTGACGTTGGCGTGCTGGCCTCCCGGCCCCGACGAGCGGCTGGTTCGGATCTCGATCTCCGCCAGCGGGACGGCGACCTCGCGTGTGACGGTCATCGGATCGTCCACCGGCCCACCGTAGCGACCCGCAGCGACCCCGAGCGCTGGCCCCGGCCCGTATCCTTCCCAACTCATCCCGACGGAAAGGACTGCCTTGGCAACCGCGGAGAAGAGCCACGACATCGCCGACATCGCCCTCGCCGACGCCGGTCAGCGACGGATCGAGTGGGCCGATCGCCAGATGCCCGTGCTGCGGTCGATCCGCGAGCGCTTCGAGCAGGAGCGGCCACTCGACGGGATCCGCCTCGGCTGCTGCCTGCACGTCACGACCGAGACCGCCAACCTCGCCCGGACCCTGATCGCCGGCGGCGCCGAGGTGGCTCTGTGCGCATCCAACCCCTTGTCCACCCAGGACGACGTCGCGGCCGCGCTGGTGGACCGCTTCGGCGCCGACGTCTACGCCGTCAACGGCGAGGACAACGACACCTACTACAGCCACATCCACGCCGTGGTCGATCGCAAGCCCCAGATCACCATGGACGATGGCGCGGATGTGGTCGGGGTGCTGCACACGGACCGAGCGGAGCAGCTCGCCGACGTCCTCGGCGGCACCGAGGAGACTACCACCGGCGTCATCCGCCTCCAGGCGCTGGAGCGCCAGGGAAAGCTCGGCTACCCGATCGTCGCCGTCAACGACGCGAAGACCAAGCACTTCTTCGACAACCGGTACGGAACCGGCCAATCCACGCTCGATGGCGTGATTCGGGCCACCAACGTCCTGATCGCCGGCCTGCGGGTGGTGGTGATCGGCTACGGCTGGTGCGGCCGCGGGGTGGCGATGCGCGCCAAGGGCCACGGCGCCCACGTGATCGTCTGCGAGATCGATCCGTTGCGGGCCCTCGAGGCCTTGATGGACGGCTACGAGGTGATGCCCGGAGGCGAGGCCGCCAGGGTGGGCGACCTCTTCATCTCGGTGACCGGCAACCGCGACGCGATCGCCGGCGAGATGTTCAAGGTGATGAAGTCGGGCGCGATCGTCTGCAACTCCGGCCACTTCGACGTCGAGGTCAACAAGGGCGACCTCGAATCGATCACGGTCGAGAAGTTCGAGGCAAGGCCTTTCGTCGAGGGTCATCGGACCGAGGACGGTCGGGAGATCTTCCTGCTCGCCGACGGCCGGCTCGTGAACCTCGCCGCGGCCGAGGGCCACCCGGCGTCGGTGATGGACATGAGCTTCGCCAACCAGGCGCTGGCGTCGGAGCACGTGGTGCGCGACCACGCGTATCTCGAGAAGCGCGTCTACCCGGTGCCGGAGGAGATCGATCGGGAGATCGCTCGCCTCAAGCTGGCCTCGCGCGGGGTCAACATCGACACGCTCACCGATGCCCAGGAGAAGTACCTGGCCTCGTGGGACCAGGGAACCTGAGCGAGCGCGGCGCGGCGGCCGCATGATCCGCTTCGACTGGCCCTGCCCGCCGTCCACCAGCCGCTGATCGATGCGGGCCATGGTCATGGCCGCGGGCCTCGGGACGAGGCTGCGACCGCTCACCTACGGGGTCCCGAAGCCGATGGTGCCGGTGGCCAACCGCCCGATCATGGAGCACATCCTGCGGCTGCTGCGCAGCCACGGCTTCGAACAGGTGATCGCGAACCTGCACTGGTTCCCGGACACCATCCGGGACCGGTTCAGGCGGGGCTCCGAGCTCGGGATCGAGCTCACCTACAGCTACGAGGACGAGCTCCTCGGGACCGCGGGGGGCGTCCGTAACGTCGCCGACCACTTCGGCGCCGACCCGTTCCTGGTCATGGCGGCAGACGCCTTGACCGACATCGACCTCGCGGCCCTGTGGGCGGCGCACGAGGCCAACGACGGGATCGCGACGCTTGCCGTCAAGCGGGTCCCGAACGTGAGCGAGTTCGGGGTGGTGATCGCCGGCCCGGACGGGCGAATCGAGGGCTTTCAGGAGAAGCCCGATCCCGCCGAGGCGCTCTCCGACCTCGCCAGCTGCATGATCTACGTGCTCCGCCCGGAGATCTTCGACCACTTTCCGGATCGGCCCGTCGTCGACTTCGCGCTCGACGTCTTCCCGGCGCTGCTGGATCACGACGTGCCCTTCCACGTCCACGCGATCGACGCCTACTGGAACGACGTCGGGTCGCTGCCCGAGTACCTGCAGGGCAACCTGGACGCGCTCCAGGGGGCGGTCGCGGTCGAGGGAGACGGGACGCTGCTCGCCGAGTCGGGCGGAGATCGAGCCGCCGAAGAGGGAGACTCGGGCATCAGCGGGCCGGTCTTGGCCGCCGAGGGCTGCGAGATCGATCCCTCCTCGAGACTCGACGGGCCCCTGGTGATCGGCGAGCGGTGCGCGATCGGCGCCGGCGCCCTGGTCAAGCATGCGGTGCTGCTGCCCGGAGCCGAGGTCCCTCCGCAAGGGGTCGTCGCCGGAGGCGTCCTGGGGCGAACCGGAGTCCTTGCCCGAGCCTGAGCCGGCGCTACCTTTGACCGATGGGCCCGACGCCGACCGTGCAGCTACTTTGGTGGCGGGATTGTCCCTCCTGGGAGGAGGCGCTTGTGATCCTGCGTGAGGAGATGAAGGCAGCCGGAATCGACCCGGAATCGGTGGACGTGCGCGAGATCCGAACCGATCGCGACGCAGAGCTCGAGGGCTTCGTCGGCTCGCCGACGATCCGGATCAATGAGCGCGACGTCGAGCCCCCCGGCCAAGAGCCCGCCGGCTTGACCTGTCGCGTCTACAGGCTCGCCGACGGGCGGATCTCGCCGCTTCCCGACCGCGCTCGCCTGCGCGAGGCCCTGGAGCAGGCGGTCGAAGGGGATATGGACTGATGGCACGCGCTACGGCGACCAAGGTCGGGGAGGCGGCGCCCCCGCTCGAGCTCCCCGACACCGAGGGGGACGTCCAGACCCTGCCGGCGCCAGGCGAGGCGCCGGCGACGGTCGTGGTCTGGACCTGCAACCACTGCCCCTACGCCCTCGGCTGGCACGATCGCCTGGTCTGGGCGGCCGAGGACTACGAGCGCCGCGGCGTGCGCTTCCTGGCGGTGAACTCGAACGACGCGGAGCGCTATCCGCGTGACTCGCTGGAGGCGATGCGGGAGCGGGTCCGCGAGGAGAGGTGGCCGTTTCCCTACCTGCACGACGAAAGCCAGCGCGCCGCAACCGACTGGGCCGCCCAGGTCACGCCGCATCTCTACGTCCTCGATCGTGATCTGCGAATCCGCTACGAGGGCGCCCCCGACGCCGACCACCTCGACCCCGAGCAGAACGCCGCCTGGCTGCGGGAGGCGCTGGACGCCGTGCTGGCGGGCGAGCAGCCGGCCCGCGCCGCCACCGAGCCCGTGGGGTGCTCGATCAAGTGGAAGCCGTGAGGTGACGGTCCGGCGGCGCCTGGTCCGGGTTCCGGCCTCGTCGGCGAACCTCGGCCCCGGCTACGACGTCCTCGCGGCCGCGATCGCGCTCCACCTCGAGCTGGAGGTTGCCGAGACGGGGGAGTTCTCGGTCGAGGCGGGCGGCGAGCCAGTGCCGGACGACCGCTCCAACCTCTGCGTGCGGGCGTTCGAGACCCTTCACCCGGCCGACGGCCTGCGGTTTGAGATCCGCACCGAGATCCCCCTCGCCCGCGGCCTCGGATCGTCGGCGGCGGCGATCGTCGCGGGGCTGATGGCCGCTGACCACCTGTTCGAGCTGGGGCTGGAGCGCGACGACGTCTACTCGCGCGCGGTCGACCTGGAGGGCCACCCGGACAACGTCGGGGCGGCTGTCTACGGGGGATTCGTGCTCTGCCCGCAGGCGCTCGATGGGCGGCCGCGCCCCAGTCCCGTGAGGCTCGATCCTCCCCAGGGGGTCGAGGGCGTCCTGGTGGTCCCCGACGAGCAGGTGCCGACCGAGCGGGCGCGCGCCGCGATGCCCGCCAGCGTTCCGGTCGCCGACGCGATCGCCAACGTCGCCGCGGCCTCCCAGCTCGTGCTCGGGGTGGAGCGCTCCGACCTGGCGCTGATCGCCCAAGGGCTCGCCGATCGGCTCCACCAGCCGCACCGCGCCCACCTCTATCCCCGCTCGATGGAGCTGCTCGCCGAGGCCAGGGACCTGGGGGCGCTCGGGGCGACCGTCTCGGGGGCCGGGCCGGCGCTGCTCTTCTGGTGCTTCTGGCAGGACACCGGCAAGGTCACCGGCGCCCTACGTGGCCGGGTGGGCGATTGGGCCGAGATCCGCCGGGCGCCATTCACTCCGCTGGGCGCCGACGTGCCCGAGCTGTAGCGGCGGAGACCCAGTGGTCACGCCCTCGTGCGCAGTTGTGCTGAACGAGCCCGGCGGCGTGCTACCTGCGCCAAGGTCGCTTCCACGTGCTGGGGCTCGAATACCACTTGCGCCCGCGAGAAACGCAGGCAGGTGAGCCCGGCAGCCAGGTGGGCCTGGTCGCGACGCCGATCCGCTGTCTGCTCTGCCGGGGTCCGGTGGTACCGGAGCCCGTCCGTCTCGACGATCAGCCCGAGGCTGGGCCAGTAGAAATCGACCCTGAAGCCGTTCACCCACCGCTGCGTCAGCGGTGGCGGGAGCCCGGCTCGCCGCACGATCGGCAGGAACCGCTGCTCGAGTCGGGAGTCGGTCACGGCGAATGTGGGGCGGTCCAGCAAAGCACGGAGGATGGCCACTCCGCGCTGCCCGGCGAGCTTGCCTAGGGCGGCTCGGAGCTCGCCCGGGCTTACCAGGTCGAGCTTGTCTGCGGCATTGACGGCCGCCTCAAGATCGTCGGCACGGGAGATGACGGCTAGGTCGACGAGCGTCCGCACCGCGGTTGTGACGGGAATCCCGTTGTGAGTGGTCATGCCGTCGCACCCGAGCCGAGCTCGACGGTGGGTGACGATGCCGGCCCGCCGCGGGAGGCGTCCGGCCGGCACGGAGACCTCGATCACGCCCTGCTGGGCGGGGCGGATCCCCCACAGCGCGGCTGCGCTGCGATGGCTCAGCACGGCTCCGTCGCCGCAGCTCAGGATGGCCGCCATCCAAAGACCCAGGCGCGAGAGTTGCGGTCGCCCCACCGCGTAGACGCCGCGCCACGCAGTCGGATGGAGGCGTCCGCGCTCGAGCCTATGCGTGACCGCGTCGCCCTCAAAGCCGAGCGCCAGGAGCTGCCCGCGGGTGACCGCGCCGTGCTGGCGAGTGGCGAGCGCCCAAGCCGCCGCCCCTGACAACTGAACAGCTTTGCGGTCCATGGACCAGAAAAGTGTTCAGAAGCCGGCGCTGCCCCCTCCGGGCGTGCGTGGCGGCCGGGTCGCCTAGAGCAGGCCGAGCTGCCGGAGGATCGAGACGCTGTCGGAGTAGACGTCCTTGCGCTTCACCAGCCCCCGCTCGAACGGGATCACGTCGAGCCCGTCCCAGCTGATCTTCTTGCCGGTCGGCGCGGCCACCAGGTCGCCGCGGCGCATCTCGCTCGCGTGCGTGGCGGTCGCCGTCCACTCCTGGACCACCAACCCGTCGCGGACGTACAGCCGGCGGGTCGCAAACGCGATGTCGGGCCAGGTCTCGAAGATCCGTGCGATGTGCTCGCGCGCCGCCTCGCCCTCGGCCCGCTCGCCCGCGGTGTGGTTCTCGAACACCATGTCGGGCGCGTGCATCGAGATGATCGCGTCGAGGTCGTGGGCGTTCCAGGCCTCGTTGTAGCGGGCGATCGTCTCCTCGAGCGCCGCGGCGGCGTCGGCCTCGCTCACGCTGGAACCACCTCGGCGCTCAGCTCGTCGAGGGGCTCGAGCAGCTCCGGCCTGCCCAGGCGCCTGAGGATCTCTCCGGCCAGCGAGAGGTAGTCGGAGCCCCGATCGGGGCGGTAGTCGAGGATCGGGATCGCCCGCTCGGCGGACTCGGCGTAGGCGATCGACTGGCGGATCACCGTTCGGAACAGCTTGTCGCCGAACCGGTCCTGGAGCGCCTCGAGCGTTTGGCGGGCATGGCGGGTGCGCATGTTGGCGATGTTGAGGCAGACGCCCAACAGCTCGAGCTCCGGGTTGAGGCTGTCCCGGGCGAGGTTCACGACCTGCACGGCCTGTTCCATCCCCTGGAGGGAGAAGTACTGGGCCTCGGTCGAGAGGATGGCGTGGGAGGAGGCGACCAGGGAGTTGACGGTCAGCAGGCCGAGCGTCGGGGGGCAGTCGATCAGGATCAGGTCGCGGCTTCGCCGCAGGTCCCGAAGCGCGTTGCGCAGCGTCACCTCGCGGCCGATCTTCCCCGCCAGCACGAGCTCGGCCTCGGCGAGCCGAAGGTTGGCGGGGATCACCCGGCCGTGCACGGCGTCGGCGGCGCGCGCCTGGCCCTGGAGGACGTCGCCCAGCGTCGGCTCGGCGGCGGGGTCGGTGTCGAAGTAGTCGGACAGGTTCCCCTGCGGGTCCGCGTCGACGGCGAGGACGTCGAGCCCGAGGCGCGCGAAGACGTCGGTCAGCGAGCGGACCAGGGTGGTCTTTCCGGTACCGCCCTTCTGCGAGAGAACCGCGATCGCTGCAGACATCGGCGGCACTATATGGCCGCGTGCCAGCGTATACTTGCGCTCCCCCTTGTCCCCCAGTCGCGCGCCCACTCGAAGAAGGCGTGGATCCCGGGAGGTGAGCATGTCCGGCTCTTTCACTCGTTCGTCGCCGCGCCCCGAGCGGCGCCGCCTTTCGCCGGAACGGGCGTATCGCCCGCTGGTCCCGCCCCCGAGCGTCGAGGATCGCGACGCCTGTGCGATCTACGCGTCGGTGCGCAAGGATGCGACCCTCAGCAGGGCGCCGGTCGAGCTGGCGCTGGCGAACCTCCAGAAGATGCTCCACCGGGCCGGGAACGTCGACGGCGAGGGCGATGGCTGCGGCATCCTGGTCGACATCCCCGGCAGGCTGTGGGCCGAGGAGGTTCGCGCCGGGGGGCACAACCCGGCGCTGGTCCAAGATCCTGCGTTCGCGGTAGCCCACCTGTTCATCGACCGCTCCGCGGACCTCGACAAGGCTCGCCACGACGCCCGCGAGATCCTCGGCCGGGGGGGCTTTCGGATCCTTGCCGAAAGGCTCGGCGCCACCGATTCGGCGGCGCTCGGCGCGACCGCCCGCGAGGAGGAGCCTCACTTCTGGCAGGTGGCGGGGATGCTCCCGGACGCCAAGTGGCGCGATCGGATCACCTTCGGCCTGACGATCGCGCTCGAGTCCGAGCTCGGCTGCCACGTCGCCTCGTTCTCGGCCTCGACCTGCGTCTACAAGGTGATGGGGGCGCCCAAGGTGCTGGGCGAGTACTACCCGGATCTCCGCGACGGGCGATTCGAGACGATCGGCTGCTTCGGCCACAATCGCTACTCGACCAACACCTGGCCGTCGTTCAGGCGCGTACAGCCGTTCACCGTGCTCGGACACAACGGCGAGATCAACACGATCGAGCAGCTCCGCGAGGAGGCGCGCATGCTGGGCGTCCCGATCCAGCCAGGATGCTCGGACTCCCAGGACCTGAACCGCGTCGTCGACACCCTGATCCGGGTCGAGGGGCTTTCGCTCGCCGAGGCGATGGAGATGGTCGTGCCACCGATCGTCGACGAGATCCGCTCGCTGCCCAGCGAGCTGCAGCCCTTCTATATGTACCTCCACGAGACGATGGGCCCGTTCGCGCAGGGCCCGGTCGCCCTGATCGCGCGCCACGACGACGAGTGCGTGTTCTCGGCCGACGCGCTGGGCCTGCGGCCACTGTGGAAGCTCGAGACGCCGCACGACTTCATCTTCAGCTCCGAGCCCGGCGTGATCGGTTGCGAGGACATGGTCTCCGAGCCGAAGCCGCTCGGGCCGGGCGAGAAGTTCATGGTTACGATCGATCGCAAGGAGCGGTCCTCCCGCCTCCATCAGCACTGGGAGATGCAGCAGGCGGTCGCCCGCCGCTGGCTGGAGCGCTCTGGCGTGGCGGAGCCGGCGCCCTACGATCGCGCCCTCGAGACCGGCGGGCCGCTGGAGGGGACCGAGATCCCCGGCTACACGTCAGCCGGGCCCTCGGAGCCGGTCAAGGTCGTCGACAAGGTGTTGGCCGGGTTCGGCTGGCAGCGTGACGACGTCAAGCTCTGCCAGCAGATGGCGTCGAACGGCGCCGAGCCGATCGGATCGCTCGGGTACGACGGCCCACTGGCGGCGCTTTCCCCGGAACGCCAGAACCTCGCCGACTATTTCAAGGAGACCGTGGCGGTGGTCACCAATCCGGCGATCGATCGCGAGCGCGAGATCGAGCACTTCTCGACTCGGGCGGTGTTCGGGCGCCGGCCCTCGATCCATGCGCCGGGCACCGATACCCGGACGGTCGAGACCTCCTTCCCCGTGATCCTCGGAGGCCACCACGATCTCGCGCCCCTGGGCGACTCGACCTATCGGAGGATCGCTCGCGAGCACAAGACCTACCTGCTCGAGGACCTGTGGGAGGAGTTCCGCGACCGGGCGGCGGCGATCGACATCGCCCTGCTCGAGTCGGAGACCACCCACGGGGCGATCGAGCGGATCAAGCAGGAGGCCGTCAAGCGGGTTCGTCACGGCGCCGAGCTCGTCGTGCTCACCGACCGCACCGTCTACGACGGCGAGCGCCGCTATCTGGACCCGCACCTCGCGGTCTCGGCGGTCGACCAGGCGCTGAAGCAGCTCAAGGTGGGGGAGACCGGTGAGGAGAACCTGCGCCGTCGCTGCTCGATCGTCCTGCGCTCGGCCGCGATCCGCAACGTCCACGACGTGGTGATGGGGCTGGGGCTCGGCGCCAACGGCGTCTGCCCCTACGTGATGATCGAGGTGATCTGCGTCGAGGACTACGACACCGACGTCTCCAATCTGTGCTCGGCGCTCCGCAAGGGGATCGAGAAGGTGATCTCGACGATCGGCATCCACGAGGTGCGCGGCTACGCGCGCCAGTTCTCGTCGATCGGGGTCCAGCCCGAGCTGGCCGAGATCCTCCAGTGCGAGACCTTCTGCGCCTCGGAAGGCGCCGGCGTCGGTTACGTCGAGCTCGACCGCGACGCGGACGAGCGCTTCCAGATCCTCACCGGAGCCGACGAGGCGAAGCCGGCGAAGACGTTTCGGTTCTACCCCAAGGTCTACAAGGCCGCGATCGCCGCGGCCACCGGCGCCGCGTCCTATGACGACTACGCCGCGAAGGTCCGCGAGCTCGAGCAGCAGAGCCCGATCTCGATGCGCCACATCATCGCCCTGCGGTCCGACCGCGAGCCGGTCGAACCGGAGGGCGTGGATGCTTCGATCGGGCACCACGACTATCCGATCGTGATCTCCTCGATGAGCTTCGGCTCCCAGTCCGAGCCCGCCTTTCGCGCCTACGCCGAGGCCGCCAAGGCGATCAACATCCTCTGCATCAACGGCGAGGGCGGGGAGATCCAGGACATGTACGGCGAGTACCGGAAATGGCGCGGGCAGCAGGTCGCCTCGGGCCGGTTCGGCGTCTCCGCCGAGATGCTCAACTCCTCCTACGTGGCCGAGATCAAGATCGGCCAGGGCGCGAAGCCGGGCGAGGGCGGCCATCTGCCGGGCCGCAAGGTCTCCGAGAAGGTCGCCGAGGCGCGCAACGCCTCACCCGGCACCGACCTGATCTCGCCCTCCAACAACCACGACCTGTACTCGATCGAGGACCTGGCCGAGCTGATCGACGAGCTGAAGACCGTCAACCCGGACCTGCGGGTCTCGGTGAAGGTGCCGGTGGTGCCCAACATCGGGACGATCGGCCTCGGGATCGCCAAGGCGGGCGCGGACATCATCACCCTGTCGGGCTTCGAGGGCGGCACGGGCGCGGCGCGCCAGCACGCTCTGCGCCACGTCGGCCTGCCCTCGGACATCGGCACCCGCGCGGTCCATCGCGCGCTGATGGAGGCGGGAATCCGCAACCGGGTCGAGGTCTGGGCCGACGGCGGCTACCGCCACGCCCACGACATCGTGAAGCTGCACTGCATGGGGGCCAACCGGGTGGCCTTCGGCACCCTGGCGATGGTTTCGCTGGGCTGCACGATCTGCCGCGGATGCCAGCTCGACACCTGCCACGTCGGGATCGCGACCCAGATCGAGACCGTCGAGCAGGCCCAGGAGCACGGCCTGAAGAAGTTCACGCCGCAGCGCGTCGACTCCGCCGCCGAGAGCTGCGCCCGCTTCTTCGAGTCGATGGGCGAGGAGGTCAAGCGCCTCGTCGCCGAGCTCGGTTTTGAGCGCGCCCAGGACCTGGTGGGCCGCTACGACCTGCTGGAGCAGGTCTCACACACTGAGCGCCTCGACCTCGCCCAGCTGATCACGCCTCTGGAGGAGTTCCTGGACCTGGAGCCGATCGACCTGCCGGTCGCCGCCGAGGAGCTGGTCGAGGCGCGCGCCGAGGCGGGCCTGGTGCGCGCGCGGCCGATCCGAATGGAGCCGAAGGAGGCCTCCGCGCGGCTGGCGGGGCTCGCCGACAAGGTCTTCTCGGGCGAGGTCGTCCGCGACCGCTTCCCCCGCTCCACCGATGCCAACGACAGAGTGCTCGGCACCGAGCTCGCCGGCGCCATCTCCCGCGCCCGGATCTACGAGGGCGCCCCCGAGGGGGACCCGGTCGACGTACTCGCCGAGCTGAGCTTCAACGGGGGCTCGGTCGCCGGCCAGGGCTTTGGCGCCTTCAACGCTTGGGGGTTGGTGGTCAGGGTCGAGGGTGGCGCCCAGGACGGGGCCGGCAAGGCGATGCTTGGCGGCACCGTGTCGATCATGAAGGGCCGCAACCGGGACGGCGGTCGGGTCAACGGCTCGGTCGGGAAGTCGTTTGCCTACGGCGCCCAGCGGGGCCGACTCTTCGTTCAGGGCTCGGCGGACTCGCGCTTCTGCATTCGCCTCTCGGGCGCCGACGTTGTGCTCGGCGGTGAGCCGTCGGAGCCGCTTGACGACTCACGAGGCTGCCTCGTCGATCGTGCCAACGCTAAGGGGTTCGCGTTCGAGTACATGACCGCCGGGCGCGCGGTGGTGCTCGGCGACATCGGTCCCTGGGCCTGCGCCGGGATGACCGGGGGCCGGGTCTACGTGCGGATCAACCCCGACTGGAACCTCGACCGCGACGCGATCGCCCGCCGCCTCGGCGAGGGAGCGAAGGTCGAGCTGCAGGAGCTCGACCCCGAGGGCGTGCTCGATCTGGAGGAGCTGCTCGGCCACTACGCCGACGAGCTGCGGGTGACCGGCCAGGACTCCGAGGCTGAGCGCATCGGGTCCCTCGCGCGGGCCGCGGGAGACCGCTTCCTGATGATCGTCCCGCACCGGGTCCAGGCCGACCCGAACATCTCGACCGAGTAGGGCGGGTGGGCGCCGCCGTGGGGCCGACATCAACACCGGTGAAGGCGCCTAGGCCTGGATCACGTAGAGGCGGTAGCGCCCGATCTCGAGCTCGTCGCCGTCGGCGAGCGGGGCCCACTCGACCTGCTCGCCGTTCACGAACAGGCCGTTGAGGCTGCGGTCGTCGAGGGCGCGGAGCTCATCCTCGGGGGTGCGAACGATCAGCGCGTGCCGACGGGACACCGTGGCGTCGTCCAGGCAGATGTCGGCTGACCCACTGCGCCCGATCCGCGTCCAGCCCGCCTGAAGCTCGACCAGGACGGGCGCCTCGTCCTCCGCGTAGGCGACGTAGTGACCGGGGGAGCCGAGCTCGGCGCGCACCTCCTCCAGCCAGGCCGGCGGGCTGGGCGCCGCGGTGATCGCGTCGGCGGCCACCGTCGAGGACTCGAACATCGAGGCGCGCCGGAAGCGCGACCCGCCGCAGGCGGGGCAGCGGGGGAGGTCGTCGCCCGCCGACAGGGAAATCGAGTAGCCGCATCCGACACAGACCAGGGAGCCGACAGCGGCGAACCCGCCTGTATCTCTGACGTCTGCGCCTCCGTCTACGACTACGTCCATCCCGAAAAGAGGTATTGACATCCCGGAAACTGGTGACAATTTTAACGATGTCACCTCGAGGGGGCGCAGGTCTCGTGAGTCGAAACGTTCGCAATTTGGTCGATTGCCTGCCCGTCGCCGCGAATAGAATCGCCCGCCCATGGGCCCGATCACGGTTCGGCGATCGATCGACGCGCCGCGCGAGCGCGTCTTCGACTTCGTCTGCGACCTCGCCAACCGCCCCGCCTTCACCGATCACTTCATCGCAGAACTCCGCCTCGAGCGCCTTTCCTCGCGTGGCGTCGGGGCGGCGGCGCGGATGCGGATCGGCCGGCGGCTGTGGATGGAGACGGTGATCGTCGAGGTCTCGCGCCCGCATCGGATCCTCGAGCGGGGCAGGGGAGGGCGTTGGGACCGGATTCCGATCACGACCGGCTGGGAGCTTGTCGCCGAGCCGGGCGGCCGCGGCTGCGAGGTCTCGCTCAGCTTCTGGACCGAGCCGGCGGGCCGCCTCGACAGGCTGCGCGAGAGGCTCGGAGCCGAGCGCTACTACCGGCGTCGATGGTCGACCGCGCTGGCCAGGCTCAAGGAGCTGATCGAGTCCGGGCGGGCGCCGGAGCGGGTCCGCGTCGCCGGCGGCGACCGGCTGCCGGTGACATAGGCCGCCGGACTCGCGGGGAACTGCCTGCACATCCGTGGTTTCTTCGAGCCGTGGGGAAGTACATGGGGAAGGGATCAGCCTCCCTCTCGGTCCAGATAGGCGTCGAACAGCGCCCTGACCTCGTCCTCGCTGCCGGGCATCAGGTGCCCGTAGCGGTCCAGGGTGATCGAGATGTTGGCGTGGCCCATGATCGTGCTGAGGGCCTTCGCGTTGACCTTCGCCGCGATCATCATCGAGGCGCAGGTGTGACGGCCTTCGTGGAAGCCGAGGGGTTCAAGCCCGGCGCCCTGCCACGCCTCCGCTGCCCGCTTGCGGAGCCTCCCCTGCGAGAGGGGTTGACTGGCATCCCGACCGGGGAACAGCAGGCCCTCGGTCGGGTGGTCCATGAGCACTGCATGATCGGCCAGCAGCGTCGCCAGCGGGTCCACGATCGGCACGGTGCGATTCTGGCCCGCCTCGGTCTTCGCGTCCAAGAACCGCTTGGCCTTCTCGTCCCAGGCCCTCACGACGCGGAGCTTCTTCTGCTCGAGGTCGATCGCCTCCCACTCGATCGCCAGCAGCTCCCCGATCCGCAGCCCGGCGTACACCGCCAAGCCGAGGGCGGCCTGGTCCTTGGCCGGAAGCGCGGCGATCAGCTTCGCGGCCTCCGAGGGCGTGGCGATTCGGTCGCGCTTCTGCTCACCGCTCGGCAGCCGCAGGCTCGTGCAGGGGTTGACGTGGGCGAGGTCGCGTGGCAGCGCCCATGAGTAGAGGGCCTGGAGTGGCGTGACCACGTTGCGGATCGTGTTCGGCGCCAGGCCCTCGCCGGTCAACGAGTCGATCCATAGCTGGACGTCGGCTGGGGTCAGCCTTGCCAGTCGGGAGGCTGCGAGGGCTGGCAAGACGCGGTTGCGGAACTCTCGCTCGTAGCCCGTGACGACCGATGGCCTGTAGCGCTTGCCCGAACGGTTGAGGATCGCGCCCGTCTTGATCCCGGCGATGAACTGCTCGGCGGCTTCGTGGACGGTCGGACCCTTCGCGGCGCTCAGCTCGCCTGTCTGGAGCTTCGCCAGAGCGTCCACGCGCCATGACCGGGCCTCGGCCAGGTGCGGGGTCCAAGGACCGTTCAGATTGCCCTTGGCGCGTTTGTCGTAGGCCCAGCCGCGATACCTCTTGCGGCCCTTCGCATCGGTCCGCACCTCGATCCCAACCAGGGCCGGGCTGCGCTCCGTAGGACTCATCTCAGCTTCTCCCTTTGGGAGTGGTGTTGCGCTACTGAGATTACCCGAGCGAGTGGAAGGCCCGCGACCGGGAGAAGCTGCAACACCACTCCGTTGGTCACGGGCCGAGGTCACCCTACTCACCACCCGCCAGGGTGGCGTTCCTCGCCGCCCATTGCTCGAGTTCGAGGACCTCGACCACCCTGCACGAGCCGGAGTAGATGACCTTCAACTCGGGGAGCACGTGACGCCGGAAGTGGGACACGGACATCCCCATCGCCGCCGCCGATTCCTCGATGGTCAGCGTGATCCGGGGCACCGGGGCGGTGGGCTGGGCCTTCACGATCCCTCCCCGTCGTCGTAGCGCCGGGTCAGGACCTCGGTTTCACCTGAGGCGGGAGACGGTTTGGGCAGTGGTGGTCCACTGACCTCTGCCCCGCTGCCTTCTCCCTTCGGGAGGGCAGCGGTCGTGGGCAGAGGTCGTGGGGAGTCCACTCCGAAGTTCTGGGCAGAGGTTTGGGCAGAGGTCGGGCAGAGGTCGTCCTCGGCCTCCCGATACTCCGTAACGCCGTAGTGGAGGTGGGAGTTGCCCTTCGGCTCGCGGCGGATGTAGCCCTCGTCAATGAGAAGCCGGAGGGCGCCCACGATGAAGGTGTCCCTGCCCTCGACGTTCTTCAAGACCTTCGCTTGGGAGCAGCCAGGGTCGAACTCGACGTACCGGCTCACCCGCTCCATCAGGAAGGTCGGGCGGAACGGCTGACCGTCGTGGTCTCCATCGCCGCCGTCGGCAGTCGGGACGGGCAGTCCGTACGTGCCTCCACCGATTCGTTGCTCGAGTGCCTTCGGGATCGCCCCGGCGAACCGCTGGCGTGTCCGCCTCCAGACCAGACGCCCCTCGGCCTCGAGGTCGAACGGGGTCGGTGCCGACAACTCGAACAAGACCTCGTTCAGGTCCCGCTTCGCGCTCGCGCCACGCGGGTGGTCGCCGTCGTGCCCAGTGTTGTCGAGGATGATCGTCGTCGTGCCCGCCTTCGACAGCGGCATCACCATCCGGCCCATGAACTTCGCGTAGTCGTCGTTGGCGTCCTCCGCGAGTCCGAGCGCCGACAGCACATGGCGGGACGAATCGAAGACGATCAGGTCGCAGTCGGCTAGGGCGCCAACCCAATCCTTCTCGCCCCACTCAAGGGAGAGCGCCGGGTATTCGTAGTAGCGGAGGCGCTCTGAGCAGGCAGCGGCGGTCTCCTGATCCTCGAAGATCAGCTCGAGGCGACGGGCGTACTCATCGGCGCCGTTCTCCACGTCGATGATCGCCACGGTGCCGCCGTGACGGACGACCTCGACCGCGACCACCAGCGTCCCGATGGTCTTGCCGACGCCGGAGGGCGAGAAGACCAGGTAGCGCTTGCCTGCGATCAGCCAACCGTCGCCGCCTGGCAGATATTCGCGCTCGGGGATGCCATCCCTGATGCGCTCGATCAGGTCGACACGGGCACCCTCAAGGGCGGCACGGGCATCCTGAGCGCCTTGGTCAGGCCCCACCCCGTCGCCGTTGCGCCCGACCTCCGCCGCCTCGGTGAGCCACCTGGCAAGCTCGTACGGGCTGGCCTCCGTGCGGATCAGTGTCGCCAGGTTGCAGAGGTCGTCCGCCGGTCGGCCAGACACTCTCTCGGCCCGCCGCCGTAGCTCGTTGGCGAGCGCGTTCTGATCGAGCGGGGCGCTCATCCCGCGACCCGCGCTGTCTGCCGGGCCGCTAGCCCGGCGCTAGGTGATGGGTCTGGGTCGTCTGGACCGGCCCGCGCAGCCCGCGAGCAGCGGCGCGAGCCACGTGCGCGAACGGGCCGACCACCAGGAGCGCGGCGATGGCGGGAGCCGCAGACAGGCGGGCGCAGTACGCGACGAACCTCGACCGGAGTGCCACCGAACAGTCGCAGCTTGGCGGCGGCTCCACGGCGACGCTCGCTCAGCGTCATCCTGGCGAGCTGTTCCGCTCGTGACGGGCCTGGCTCGCGCTCGGCGGCGGCCATGATGCCCTCGACGGTGCCACGTGGGAGCCGGGCGCTACTCGACGCTGAGAGTCGGGCCATCGGACGGTCTTGGTCGCTCGATCTTCACCTTGATCGCCAATGTACGCGGCGTCCCGGATGGAGATGCGAAACGACCGCCCCGGAGGACGGCCGAGCCGCAAGGTGAATGAGCGACCGAGCCTCTAAAGCCCGATGCGAGGCCCAAGATAGCGGCTGGATCGGCGGCTACCCATCGTGAAATGAGCCAAGCGATGCACAGATGTACGGGGTGTGCGGGGTTCGATCAAGGCCCTCAGCGAGGCCAGCCGATCTACTTCCGCAGCCCAGCGGCTTCGAGCGTCACTCCTGCTGCCTCCCCACCCGCGCTTCAGGCGTCATAGAAGTTGGTGAGCCGCTCGATGCGGCCATCGGGCGCGAACTCGACGAAGTCGATGCCATCGAAGGAATCGCCCTCGGAAGTCGCCGCCTCCCATCGGTACCAGCCTCGGTCGCCGAGGACCACGAGTTCGCTCGTCGCTTTGATGGTCAGCCCGGGCATCTCGTCGTGCGAGGCCGCGATGAAGTCCGAGAGTGCGGCCCGGCCTCGAACACCATCGGGAACCTCAGGATCGACGTAGACGCCATCATCGGCCCAGATTTCCGCAAGGGCCGCGAGGCGGGCAGCATGATCATGCTCGGCCCAGACCTCGTCGTAGCGACGGACGACGTTCTTGTTCTGCGACATCGCCCGCGCAGTATCTCGCGTCGGCGCGCGCCGGTCACTGGGGCGATGAACCGGTAGCGGGTCTCTAGGAATCCCGCAGCCGGGCGGCTCCTACGGCTACCCCGCGACCTCGTGGCCTCTCGCCTTCCAGCTCACCCGGCCCGAGCTTGCCCCGCACGGGTTGCCGTTGCAGACATTGAGGCCGGCCTCACTGGTCGCATAGCCAAGAAGGCCCACCGCCGTGGCGTGGAACTCGTGATGGCGATGGTGGAGTGCGATCTTTCCGGCGACCTCCCATGCCTCGATCACGTGCGGACCGTCGAGGCCCTGGATGACCAGCTTTTCTGAGTCGTCAAACACGTTCGGGTCGTGTGGGTTCCTGAACGAGATCACGGCGGGGAAAAGTAGCCGGTAGTTGAGGAGGGTCACCACATGCTCACCCGGAACGCAGTCCCCGGTCCGCCTGCCGAAGGGAACGGGCGGGGTCGTGTTGGGGAAGTTCATGTCCTTGATCCGGAAGTCCTGCAATCGCTCCCACTTGCCCTTATGAAAGATCGCGTCGAAGCCGACCTTGAGGTCCTGGTTGCAAGCGGGAACGTCGAACGATGGTCCCCAGAACGAAAACGTCCTGTTCGCCGCCGCAACCGAGGGCAGTGCCAAGAGCGCGGTTGCCAGGAACGCCGTGACCAGCCCCAGCCGAAGCTTCCTCATTCCCTTCCCTTCCCTTCATGCGCCCAGCCTTGGGCGCGATTGGTGACCCGGGAACCTACTGGATAGGGCGTAAGTGCCGAGGCAACCACCACCCGCACCCGAGGGTCGTGGGCATCCAGCCGTCAGCCATCACCGCAGACGAGGCGACTCGCTTGTCAGGCCTCGAGTGTCCTGCTCGCGGAGTCGACGCAGCTCGCGCAGCTCCTGCGAGAGGCGCAGGGCCAGCTCGTCGGCCTCGCGGGCGACGTTGAACAACGGATTGGCCTTGGGCTGCCCGGCCGAGCCCGCCACGGTCGGCTTGGAGGTCGCCTCCTTCAGCGCCGCGTCGGCGGCCTTGAGGTTGGCCGACAGGCGGTCGAGCAGTTGGCGCTCCTGGTCGTCGTTCTCAGGCATCGCGGTCACGAGAAAAAAGCGTGCACCTCAAGAACCCCGAGGTCTTGACGTCGTGTGAGGTGGGTACCGGAGGTGTGAGGGAGTCGCGCTTTCCGCTGGTGATTCCACCCACCCCGCCTCGTTGCCGACGCGGGATACTGCGAGGGCGATGTCGCAGGAGAACGTGGAGCGATTTCGAGAGGCCACGGAAGCGTTCAACCGCTGGGCCGCTGCCCCTGACAGTGATCCATCGGCTTATCTTCGGTTCCTGGATCCCGAGGTCCAGTTCGAGCCCGTGCAGGCGACTCTGCAGGGACACCACTACGTTGGGCTGGACGGCGTAAGAGCGTGGCTCGCGGACCTCGCTGAGCACTATGAGCGCGGGCATGTTGACTACACGGAGATTCGCGATCTGGGAAGCCAACTGCTCGGGATCGGCACCCTCCAGGTCGTCGGACGGGGCAGTGGCATCGAGATCGCCGTGCCCATGGCCGTCGTGGCGAGCGTCCAAGACGGGCTCATAACCCGCTTCAAGGACTATGGCGGCGACAAGGATCAGGCCCTCGAAGCCGCCGGGCTGCGGGAGTAGGCAGGTCCCCAAGGTGGCCGACGTGCGCGAGGCGACCGCGACACGTCGGCCAGCCAAGGGTTCGGCGGTGCGGGAGGTCAACGGCCCGACCCGCCGAGCTTCGTGAAGCTCACGATCAGGAAATCGAGAACGCGCCCTGGCCGATGTTCCTGACGTGGAACACGGCCTCGCACTCGACCCGGACGCGAACCTGATTTGACGACAAGCCCGTGTAGGGATCGACCAGGATCGTGGCCCCCGCGTAGTAGCTGAGACCGAGCAACACCGGGTCGATCAGGGTCGGGTGGCTGATGGTCGGCACCTCACGGACTTGGAGCGACCACACCGGGCTGCCCGATCCCTCGCGGTCCACGCGGAAGATCATGTGACCGGCACCGTCCTCGCTGAGGTCGAGGGTGGCGCAATCGGATGGAGTCAACGCCACGTGAGTTGGCGTTGACCCGAGGTCACGAGCGTCCGCGATGGCGTTCCTGATCTTGGTCACCAGGTCCGAGCCAGTCGACGCGTGCGGCGGCGTCGCGGCCTCGATCTTCCAGACCACGTGGCTGTCGAAGGACTCGGACAAACGCCTGCCGAGGTCGGCCGACAGCGCCGCCCGCAGCGCGTCCTGATTTGAGAACAGCTGCTCCGGCAAACCCTCGTTCACGATCGCAAAAGTGCGAGCGACCGGATTTGCCAAACCGATATCCGGAGTCAGCACCGATTTCTCGGTGTCAGTCGCCGGGGCGATCTCGACCCCGGTCAGCGCGTCCTGGGTGACATCGAGAACGAAGTCGGTGGCTGCCAAATCACCGCTACTCGAGCCGAAGGGCGCGGACTGAAGGACCGGGTACAGCCACCTGTTCGAGACGGGTGGCGCCGCGCCGCTCGCCGCGCCCTGGGCCGGTGGCGGGACCGACTGCCTCTGGGACGGCGGCAGGGTCGGTGTCAGCAGCGCGGCTGCCGACACGTCGAACCGCAGCTCGTTCCGAGCCAGGTCGAGCTTCCTCGCCGCCTCGCCCCAGCCGTCCACCCCGATGTACGAAAGGCCCGCTCGGCCTTGCTCGGCGTCTCCAAGTCGGCGCAAGAGTTCAACTTGGCCCTCGCTGGCCTCGTCGATCTTCGCCTCGACGGCCTTCACAGCGTCGCTCGCCTGCTTGGCGGCGGCGAAGGCGGCAGGCTCGGTGTCCTCGCGGGCCCCGCCGTATGCGGCCTTGGCGGCCTCGGCTACCTGTGCGGCTCTCATGCGTTCCTCGCGGAGTGAGCGGAGTCGATCCTCTAGCGCTCCGAGGCGGTCCCGCAGGTCATGAAGCATCTCTGTTCCTCCTAGGGTTGAACCGAGCTGCTCCTTTGACCTCCCGAAGTCTGGACTACGGATCGGACTTACTTCGGTTAGTTGGCCGACGCAAGCCAGGGAGGCGGCGGCTCGTCGTGCCAGGGGCCGAAGGTGCCGTCGTCGTTGACGACCGCCCACCAGCTCTTGCCCTTCCACAAGGCCCAGGCGACCAGCGAGTCATCCGGGCCGTCCGTGTAGGTGATGAAGAGGAAGTTGCGGTCGTTGACGGTGATGTAGACGACGATCGCGCCGGTGTCGTCGGGGTCGATCCACCAGCCGGGGAGGATGTCCTCGTCGTCGCTCCCGTAGTCCTCGCCACGTGCGGCACGCACTCGCTCGGCAAGTCGATAGAGCTGGGCCGTCACGGCATGGTTCGCCGGGCCGAGCCGCTCCATCTCCACGTCCGTCAGCACGTCGATCACGGCCTCGCGGTGCCGGTCCTCCTGTCGGCGGGCGACCTCATCGGCATCGGCGACCATCGCCTCGATCTCGGCGCTCCTGTCGCGCTTGTCACTCATGTTCGTCTCCTGTCTCGGGTGGTTGCGAAAACAAGTCCTCCTGCTCTGGGATCGGCTCGTGCTGGCGATGCTCGATCCGGGTCCGGCAGATTTGCTTCGGCGGCACGGTCCAGTAAACGTGCGGGCCGATCTCGAGGTAGGAGTTCACTTGCGGCCGATCGGGTCGGTACGGCGGTGTGTAGCTGCCCCGATAGCCGAGACGATCTACCAGCCCGACGAACCGCCAATACAGGTCGGCCGGGACCTCGCGCCAGCCGTTGATCGCGTACTGATGGGGCTCCGGTGGCTTGTTCGCCGGTCCCTCCGGGGTGCCCTTCACCGACCGCCACGGCACCGAGGCGACGAACTCCCTGGCCTCGTCCAGGGTCATCGGCCGTTTGGGATCGAACTCGGTCATGCCGTGGTCCTCCGTGGGAGTTCATAGGGACGCCGTGGGGAAGTCATGGGGAAGTCGCTGACCCTGACTGACACCCATTGACGCCTGGCAGGCGCCGAGGATTCGTGCCTGGCGCCTAGTCGCGGTGGTGACATAGACTTCCGCCGCCATGGTGCGCGCCGCCGGACCCAAAACGCGTCTTGGCGCCATCGTGGTGGTGGTCGCGGCGTCGTTCGTCGGGCTCTCGCTGTCGGGCTGCGGCAGCGACCCGGGGGACACCTTCAGCGTCAACGAGGGAGAGGCCATGCAGCTCGGGGAGCTGGTCTACAACGTCCAGATCTCGCGCTTGCTCAACCCCCGCGACGGTGAGGACAAGGCCTACCTGGTGGGCCAGCCGCCGCCGCCCAACGACGAGTTCTACCTCGGGGTGTTCATGGAGATCGAGAACCAGGCCGGCTCGCTGCAGCGGGTGCCGACCGGGTTCAAGGTGGTCGACACCCGTGGAACCGAGTTCAAGCCCGTGCCCAGCCGCAGCCTGTTCGCGCTCGACCTGGGCGGCAAGGTGACGCCCAACGGCGCGCTGCCCGAGCCCGAGACAGCGGCGGCCAATGGCCCGATCCAGGGCGCGATGGTGCTGTTCCTGATCGATCGGGCCGCGCTCGAGGACCGGCCGCTCGTCCTCGAGATCCCCTCGTCCACCGGCTCGGTGGGCGAGGTCGAGCTCGACATCTAATAACTCCGCCGCCTCCTCCGCTCCCGCCCTGAACACCTTGCCCTCGCCTGCGGCTCGGGCATTTCCCATCTGCTCCCGCGTCCGGTGTCGGCGGGCTCGGGCTGTTACGGGGCGGCAGGTCGTACTCGCGTGAACCGCGACTCCGTCGCTAGCCCGCGCCGAGGCCCGCGGCGAGCACCTGCTGGACGATCGGGGCTGCCACCGTGCCACCGTCGCCGCTCGCGTTGACGACCATCGCCGCGGCGACGAGCTTCGGCTGGCTGGCCGGCGCGAACCCCGTGAACCAGGCGTCGACGTTCTGCTCGACCGTGGCACCGGATTGCGACGCCCCCGCCTCCAGCGCCTTGGGGCCGAGCTCGGCGGTCCCGGTCTTGCCCGCCACCTGGATCCCGGGCAGCGCCGCCGCGATCCCGGTCCCGCTCGTCACCACGCGGACCATCAGGCCGCGCAGGGTCGCCGCGGTCTCGGGAGAGGTGACCCGAACGGGGGTGGCGGCGGGCTGCAGCGCCCGGTCGCGAACCAGGGCCGTGGGGCTGCGGACGCCCCCGTTGGCGACCGTCTGCGCGACCGACGCGAGCTCGAGCGGCGTTGCCAGCACCTCGCCCTGGCCGATCGCCGTCACTCCGAGCTCGACGTCGTCGGGGATCGAGGTCGGGATCGTGCTCACGGGCGGGCTCAAAGCCTTCAGGGCCTGGTCGTCGAACAGGCTGGGCGGCGAGTTGAAGCCGTACCGCTCCGCGGTGCCGACCAGGCGCTGCGAGCCGATCTTCGGCCCGAGCGGGACGAAGACGCTGTTGCAGGACTCCGCGAAGGCCTCGGCGAAGCTGCCGCCGCACGATTCGTTGTGGGCGTTGGCGACCTCGCGCCCACCGACCACGGTCGAGGTCTGAATCGGGAACTCGTCGGTGAGCTTGACGAGCCCGGCGTCGAGCGCGGCGGTCGTGGTGATCACCTTGAAGGTCGAGCCCGGCGGCTGCGGGCCGGAGAAGGCGATTCCGGCGAGCGCCAGCACCGAGCCGTCATCCGCGTCGAGCGCCGCCACGCCGCCGTACTGGCCGCCGAGCGCCGCCGCCGCGGCCCGCTGGAGGCCGGGATCGATCGTCGAATGGACGGGGGTGCCCGGAACCGGCCTGCTGGCGGCGATCACGCTGGGTGGGCCGGTCGCCTTTGCGCCCCCGGCGGCGACGAGCTTCCCTCCGGGCCGTCCGGCGAGGCGTCGGTTGAAGGCGAGCTCGAGGCCACTGGTGCCGGTCGGCGCGCCCGGCGGGAAGCCGAGCTCGGTCATCTCCTGGTCCTGTTCGGGGCTCGGAGGCGAGACCTCGCCGGCGGCCCCCTGCGCGGCGGCCCCGAGCGGCGAGGAGCGGGCGGTCGCGGGGCCCTCGGCGAGCGGCGTGCCGTCGCGGGCCAGGATCGGCGCGCGCTCGGGCGCGCGGGTGCGACGGACGAGGCGCTGCTTCGGGCTCAGGCCAGGAAAGACGAGGCTCGGCGACCAGGCGACCCGGTCCCCGGCGAGCGGGAGCCGGATCTGCCCCGAGACTCGCCCGAAGGCGTTGGTGTCGAAGCTGACCGGCAAGGTCGCCACCCGGGTCCCGCCCGAGTCGGACTCGGAGACCTCGCCGGTCGCGACCGCCCGCACCGTCGCCGTCTGCTGCGCCTTGCCGTACGCGTCCGTGAACTCGCTCAGCGGGTACCGCTTGGCCGCCTCGGGTGAGATCTGCGCGTACATGTCCGCGAAGTCCTCTCGCTCCCAGTCGTCGGCGAACCTCTGCACCGTCGGCAGCCCGGCCCGGTCGCCGGCCACGATCGCGCCGACGACGAACGCCGCCACCGCCAGCGCGGCAACGGGAAGGGCGCGGGTGAGAAGACGACGACGGCGGGTCGCCTCGCGGCTGATGGGGCTCAAGCGGGTAGAAAGGTAGTGGCTAGGTGAACATCGTCGACGTAATCATCGTGGTCTTCGCGGTCGCGCTCGCCGGAATCGGATACGAGC
>JAHEXV010000084.1 GCA_023251935.1 bacterium
TTCAAGGCGATCAACGGCTACTTCGGCGACAACACCAGTGCCGTCGTCCCGATCTTCAATTCATCGGGCAACACGACGCGGAAGTGGACGATCGGCGTTCTCAACGTGGCTGACAGCCAAGCGGCGAAGGTCTTCCTCGGCTTCGTCTGCCTGCAGCCGTAGTCGCGGGCGACAGGCGGAGCGGAGGCCCGACGGTCCGTTCGGGCCTGACGACGCCTGCCGCTGCCAGGCGGTGTGGCGGCTCTCCAGACCTCACGTTTCGGGCGGCTGCGGCGTTTGCTTAGGTGGATGATCGCGATGGCCCAGGCACTGCCGCCGTTTCAGGCGTTCCTCGACGACCACCTGCAGCCGGTCCGCGTCTTCCTGCGCGGGATGGTCGGCCCGAACGACGCCGACGACTGCCTCCAGGAGACCTTCCTGGCCGCCCTGCGGGCCTATCCCCGTGCCGAGGCGACCAACCTGCGGGCCTGGGTCCTGACGATCGCCCGCCGGAAGGCGATCGACCATCACCGCTCGCGCTCGCGCGGCGCCAAGCCCGTCGCCGAGCCGCAGGAGCTGATCGACCGGCAGGCCCCACGAAGCGGGTCAGCGGACGCGGCGCTCGGGATGGGCCCGCGGCACAGCGCGATCTGGGCCGCGGTCGCCGAGCTGCCCCACGGCCAGCGGGCCGCGGTCGTGCTGCGGTTCGCGGTCGATCTGCGGTACCGCGACGTCGGCGAGGCCCTTGGGACCTCGGAGGAAGCGGCGCGGCAAAACGTCCACGACGGGTTGAAGAAGCTCCGCGCCAGCGCGCGGGACCTGAAGGAGATGGCCAGATGAGCGAGTTCGTCGACCGGCTGGTGGCGAAGGCCGACCGGGAGAGCCTGCTCGACGTCGCCTACGCGACCGTGGATACCCCGCTCGGCACCGCGCTGGTCGCGGCGACGCCTCGCGGCGTGGTCCGGCTGGCGCTTCCCAACGAGGATCTCGACCGGGTGATCGGCCAGCTCGCCGCCCAGCTGTCGCCGCGGGTGCTCGAGTACCCGGCTCGCCTCGACGAGCCGCGGCGCGAGCTCGATGAGTACTTCGAGCGTCGCCGCGACCGCTTCGAGCTGTCGCTCGACTGGAGCCTCAGCCACCCGGGGTTCTACCGGCGGGTCCTGCGGGCGACGAGCCGGGTGCCGCTCGGCGAGGTGATCACCTATGGAGACGCGGCCGCCCGGGCCGGCAACCCCCGCGCCTTCCGCGCCGCCGGCACCGCGCTGGGCTCCAACCCGATCCCGATCGTGGTGCCCTGCCACCGGGTGATCCGCGCCGGCGGGGACATCGGCAACTACGGCGGCGGCCCGGAGATGAAGCGCTTCCTGCTCGAGCTCGAAGGGGCCGTCTAGCGCCTTCCCCGCCGCGGCGTTGCTCTAAGCTGCGGGCGTGATCGCGATCATCATCATCGCCGTCTTGGTCGTCCTCCTGATCCTGGTCCTGATCGGGATCAACAACTCGATGATCGGGGCGCGCAACCGCTGCGACGAGGCCTGGTCGGGGATCGACGTGCAGCTGAAGCGCCGCCACGACCTGATCCCGAACCTGGTCGAGACCGTGAAGGGCTACGCGACCCACGAGCGCGAGACGTTCGAGAAGGTGACGGAGGCCCGCGCCGAGGCGATGAAGGCGCAGGGCCCCGCCCAGGCGGGGCCCGCCGAGGGCCGCCTTACCGCGATGCTCGGCGACCTCCGCGCGGTCGCCGAGAACTACCCCGAGCTTCGGGCGACCGAGAACTTCCAGCAGCTGTCGCGCAACCTGTCGGAGCTCGAGGACGAGATCCAGGCCTCGCGGCGGATCTACAACTCGAACGTCCAGGCCTACAACACGAAGATCCAGGTGTTCCCGAACTCGGTCGTCGCCGGGATGAGGAACTTCGAGGCGAAGGAGTTCTTCGAGATCGCCGACGCCGCCGACCGCGAGCCGGTCCAGGTCAGCTTCAACTAGCTCAGCACGGCGTCTTGATCGGCGCTCGCGACCGGACGACCACGAACGCCGTGCCGGGGACCGTCTTGAGGCGGTTCAGATCGCCGTCGTGCCAGCGCTTCGAGCGGGCGCCGGTGATGAACCAGTTGGCGCCGCTGCCGCCATTGTCGGCGTTGATGATCCCGTAGTGGTAGAGGGCCGTGAAGATGACCCGCGACTGGCTGCCGGGCGGGAAGCGGTCGAGGTGGCGGTGGAAGTAGTCCCTCGACAGCCTCAGTCGCAGGCCCATCGGCGGCAGGTCGCGGTCGCAGCGGTCGGAGGCGTAGTGGGTGCCGGGGTGGACGTAGGCTCGCCGCGTGGCCGCGAAGGTGACCCGGATCGCGTGGTGGACGGCCCCTCGATCGACCTCCTCGGGCCGGACCAGGCCCGGGAGGATCGGCAGCCCCGCGGCGTCGGCCGACGTCCAGCCCTCGTGGCGCAGCCGCCCCGCACCGAGGTCGAAGCGGGCGGTCGAGCCCGCCTCCCAGCGGTGGCCGCGACCGCCGAGGTAGTGGGCGGCGAAGATCTCGAACAGCTCGCAGCGCTGGCGCTGGAGCACCAGCACGTGGCGATCAGAGCCGTTCTCGACCGGGGCGTCGGCGGGGATCGGCGCGCGCCCGAAGTCGCTCTCGCCGGCGTAGCCGGTGACCTTGACGGGAACCCGGGGCTGACCTGGCCCCACGGTGGTGTAGGGGATCCCGTAGGCGCCGCGGCCGCCGAAGTCGGGGTGGACCACCTGGTTTCCGCCCAGGTCGGTGATCCGGTTGACGTAGTCACGCGATCGCGGGTCGATCGGCGAGGAGGAGACGTCCTGGTTGAAGGCGCTCAGGCTCGGCGCCGAGGGCGCCGTGGGGGAGCCCGCGAAGGCGGGAAGGATCGGACAGCCGCCGATCCGAGGCGGCGCCGCGGCCCTGGCCAGGCCGCCCGCGCCCAGCAGGGCGACGGCGATCACGCCGACTCCGCTCGCGGTGAGCGAGAGACGGCGTCCCCGGCCAGTCCACACACGCTGTCTATCGACCCCGGGTCGGATTACTTGATTGTCGAGGTTTCGGTGGCGTTAGTGCGCGCCCTGCTGGGCTCCGACGACTGACGAAGGCGCGATATCCACCGCGATGGTCTGGGGGCAGGAACGCTGGCCCGCATGCTGAATCCGGACAGGCAGGCCTCCCTCCCTCTGCGGACCGATGATCGTCGACTGCGCCTACTACAAGGATCGCCAGCGCCAACACGACACCGCGCTGAGCCTCGAGCGGGCGCGAGAGTGCGTGAGCAGCGGGATGGGCTTCGTCTGGCTGGGCATGAAGGACCCCACCCCCGACGAGGTCGCGACGGCGACTCGCGCCTTCGACGTCCCCGAGCTCGCGGTCGAGGAGGCCTCCGAGGTCCACCAGCGGCCGAAGCTCGACGAGCACGGCGACCACTTCTTCGGCGTCGTCAAAACCGCCTGGTACGAGGACACCAAGGAGGAGGTCCACTTCGGCCAGATCCACGCGTTCCTCGGGCCGGGCTACGTGATCACCGTGCGGCACGGGGAGGCCGCCAACCTCCAGCCGGCGCGCCGCAACCTGGAGGAGGAGCACGCGGACCTGTTCGACGCCGGGCCCGCGTCGGTTGTATGGGCGATCCTCGACCAGGTCGTGGACGACTACGAGCCGGTGGTCGGCGGGATCGACAACGACATCGAGGAGGTCGAGCAGGCGGTGTTCGAGGGCGGGACGGAGTCGACCCAGCGGATCTACTTTCTGAAGCGCGAGGTGATCGAGTTCCACCGCGCGGTCGCGCCCCTGCTGCCGTCGCTGGAGGCGATCGAGCGGGGAGCCTTCCCGCAGATGCCGGAGGAGCTGCGGCGCTTCTTCCGCGAGGTTCTCGGCCGAGGCCGGCGAATCGACGAGCAGATCAACTCGCAGCGCGAGCTCCTGACCTCGGTCCTCGAGGCGAACCTGTCGCTGATCAGCGTCCGCCAGAACCAGGTCGTGCAGGCGATCTCGGCGTGGGCGGCGATCATCGCCGTGCCCACCTTCTTCGCCTCGATCTGGGGGATGAACTTCGAGCACATGCCGGAGCTGGGGCTGCGATTCGGGTATCCGCTCGCGCTCGTGGTGATGTTCATTGCGACCATGGTGCTGTACCGCTTCTTCAAGCGGATCAAGTGGCTGTAGCCAGTCGGCGCCGACCCCTGCGCCGCCGCTACCTTGGGTTGCCGATCGGGATGATCTCGTGACGACAGGGGATCGTGTTCTCGCCCGGCTGGTCACGGGACCCGCTGGGCGTGTCGTGGCCTTCGTCTGGGACTTCGTCGGCGCCTTGCTCCGGGGCGTGGTCACTAAGCTGGGCCGCCGATGAGGACCTCCGTCACCGAGCTGGGCGACTCCCGCGTGCGGGTTGATGTCGGGATCGAGCCCGAGGCCGTGGAGCGAGGCCTCGAGCGAGCGGCTCGGGGGTTGGCGAGCGACATGCGGATGCCGGGCTTTCGCAAGGGCAAGGTGCCGCCGCAGCTCGTCACGCAGCGAGTCGGTCGGGAGGCGGTCCTCGAGCAGGCGCTTCGCGACTCGCTCCCGGAGTGGTACGAGCGAGCGCTCCTCGAGACCGGGATCTCGCCGGTCGGCGATCCGCAGCTCAACGTCCCCTCGCTGCCGGCCGCCGGAGAGGAGCTTTCGTTCACGATCGAGGTGGCGGTGCGCCCGGGGGCGGTGCTCGGCGAATACCGGGGCCTCGAGGTGGGCAGGGCCGAGCCCGAGGTGCCGGACGATGCGGTCGACGCCGAGCTGGATCGGCTCCGCGAGGGCTTTGCGAGCCTCGAGCCCGTGGACCGGGCCGCCCGGGAGGGCGACCTGCTGCTGATCGACTACTCGGGGACCGCAGACGGCGAGCCCTTCGACGGCTCCGAGGCAACGGATCTGATGGTCGAGCTCGGTGCCGAGAGCCTGCTGCCTGAGTTCGACCGGGCACTCGCCGGCGCCGCGGCCGGGGATCGGGCCGAGGTCGAGGTTCAGTTCCCCGACGACCATCGACCCGAGAGCCTGGCGGGCAAGCGGGGGCGCTTCGAGGTCGAGGTCAAGGAGGTGCGCGAGAAGCGCCTCCCCGAGCTCGACGACGAGTTCGTGGCGGATGCCTCCGAGTTCGAGACCGTCGATCAGCTCCGAGACGAGATTCGCGAGCGGATCGCGGCGGCGTTCGAGGCCCGGGCGGAGAACGAGTTCCGGGAGGCGGCGGTGGACGCGGCGGCGGCGGCGGCGCGAATCGACCTCCCGAAGGAGCTCGTCCACGCCCGCGCCCACGAGATGTGGGAACGGCTCGAGAGGTCGCTGACGGCGCGCAAGATCAACCCGCAGGCCTACCTCCAGATGCAGGGAAAGACGCGCGAGGAGCTGGTCACCGACCTCGAGTCGGACGCCGAGCTGGCGCTGCGCCGGGAGGCGACCCTGGAAGCGGTGGCCGACGCCGAGGGGATCGAGGTCACCGAGGCCGAGATGCTGGAGGCGCTGGGCCCCGGGGAGGAGGGGGAGGGTCCGGAGCCGCTGCTCGAGCGCCTCCGCGCGAACGGCAGGGACGCGCTCCTTCACGAGGAGCTTCGGCTGCGCAAGGCGGCCCAGCTGATCGCCGACGCGGCCACGCCGATCCCCCAGGAGCAGGCCGCGGCCCGCGAGAAGCTGTGGACTCCGGAGAAGGACCGGGAGGAAGAGCGCGAGGGCAGTCTGTGGACGCCAGGCGGGGCCGAGTAGCCCCCGGGCCGGTCAGGGCCCTTCTATAGACTCACCGCGCGATGAGCCCCCTGGTCCCGATGGTGGTCGAGCAGACGTCGCGCGGCGAGCGCGCGTTCGACATCTACTCGCGCCTGCTCAACGAGCGGATCATCTTCCTCGGCACGCCGGTGACCGAGGACATCGCCAACCTGGTCGTCGCCCAGCTGATCCACCTCGAGTCCGAGGACCCCGACAAGGACGTCTCGATCTACGTCAACTCGCCGGGCGGGTCCGTCTATGCGGGGCTGGCGATCTACGACACGATGCAGTACATCAAGCCCGACGTGCAAACGATCTGCGTCGGGGTGGCGATGAGCATGGGCGCGCTGCTGCTGGCCGGCGGTGCGCACGGCAAGCGGATGACCACCCCGAACTCGAAGATCCTCATCCACCAGGTGACCGGTGGGTTCCAGGGCCAGGCCACCGACATCGAGATCCACGCCCGGGAGATCATCGACGTCCGCAAGCGCCTCGACGAGATCATCGCCAGGCACACCGGGCAGCCGCTCGACAAGGTCGCCAAGGACACCGAGCGCGACTACTTCATGAGCGCCGAAGAGGCCAAGGAGTACAACCTCGTCGACCAGGTGATCGAGCACCACTAGCTCGACTCAGCC